>JAQYSN010000035.1 GCA_028725265.1 Spirochaetales bacterium
ATTACATATTTAAATCCTGAAAAAGTAAGTGAACTCATTTCTTATGGTGGTGCTCTTGAAAAACTTTCTGACACCTTCGAGCAACGTGATAGTCAGATAGAACTTCTGCAAAAAATCTGCCAGGCATTCAATGAGGATAAAATCGGCGTTTTTGAAGCTGGAACAGGAGTCGGAAAGTCGTTTGCTTATTTGATTCCATCTATCCTTTGGGCGGCCAACAATCATGAAAGAGTCATAATATCAACTGGTACTATTAACTTACAGCAGCAAATTTTCAATAAGGATTTGCCTCTTGCTGAAAAAATCACTGGAAAAAAAGTAAAAGCTGTCTTGATGAAGGGTAGGCAAAATTTTATCTGCAGAAGGCGTTTTAAGGATGTCACCAAAGAAAATGATCTTTTTAGTGATGAACAGAATTCTATAAAGCAAATTTCAGAGTGGCTAGAATCGACCGAAAGTGGTAATAAAACTGACCTTCCTTTTATGGTGCAAGAATCTTTATGGCAGAGAATTAATTCTGAAAGTGATGCCTGTCTCGGAAATAGATGCCCTTTTAAAAATGAATGTTTCGTAATGAAAATGAAAAAAGAAGCAAATGATGCACAGATTATAATCGTAAATCATCACTTACTTTTTGCAGACATCGAAATGCGAAAAAATTGTGGTTATGATGACACGGCGGTTTTGCCACCTTACACGAGGCTGATTTTTGATGAAGCTCATGGTATGGAAAATGCGGCGACAAGTTTTTTCTCTGAAGGTTTTACAAAGTTTAGAGTTCAAAAACAAATTCGGCTTTTGTACCGAAACCGAAAAGGCAATCAAAGCGGTCTATATTTTTCCTTGGATGCTCTTTCGGTTGAGCCGAATGATATTTCATCTTTAATGTCGCAAATTGCAAAACTTGAAATGCATCTTCAGCAGCTTGAAGATAACGCGAAAATGTGTTTAGGAAAAAATTACACACTTCGGCTTTGCGAGCAGACTTCTCCGATAATAACTGATGTCCTAGAATCTTTTCGACAACTTTCAATGGATTTGTCTGAAATAATCAAGTTTTTCCGCGAAATTATAATGTCTTTGGGTGAGGATGAAAAAGATACCACTCAGGTTTGGGAAGTAAAGCAAGTTTTGTCGCGTCTTGAAGGTTATGCTACTTTTTGTACTAATTTTAGAATGTGGAAGGAAAAATCAGAAAGCGTTTTCTGGATTGAAAATGGAACTTTTATTCATTTTAATGAAACTCCCGTTGATATTTCATCATTTTTATATCGTGGAGTTTTTGAGCCTATCCGTACGATAATCTGCACATCTGCAACCTTGAGTATTTCGGATTCATTTAATTTTTGGCTTTCCAGAGTGGGTATTGATTTTGGTAATCCGCGTCTTTTGCTTGATAATTTTTCTTCTCCGTTCCCTTACCACAAAAACGTTCTCTTTACTATACCTGTTGATGTTCCGAGTCCTGAAAATCCTGTTTTTCAGTCTTATCTTGAAAAGACTTTACCAGAGTTAATTCTTGCTTCGAGTGGCCGTTCTCTCGTTCTTTTTACATCGTATGATTCTTTGAAACATGCCTATGAAGCTTCGAAAAACTATATCATTGACATGGATATCAATCTTTTAAAACAAGGCGATGGGGATCGTTTTAAACTTCTTGAAACTTTCAAGAATGATATTAATAGTGTGCTTTTTGCAACCTATTCATTTTGGGAAGGTGTTGACGTTCCTGGAGAAAGTCTTTCTCAAGTTATCATCGTAAAGTTGCCGTTCGGAGTTCCTTCGGATCCTGTTTTTGCTTCAAGATGTGAAGATATCGCAAAACGTGGAGGAAATCCTTTTATGGAGCTAAGCGTACCGGAAGCGATAATAAAGTTTAAGCAGGGATTCGGTCGGTTGATGAGAAGAAGTTCGGATTATGGTGTTGTGACCGTCCTCGATAAGAGGTTGATTGAGAAATTTTATGGACAGGTTTTTATGCACAGTATTCCTGAAACAAAAACTTGTATTGAATCTACCTCTGTAGTTTGCAAATCGATTGAACATTTTTTGGGATAAACGCTTTTTATATAAAGAGTTAGAAGATTTTGTCACTTGACAGTGTTTTTATAAATCAGTATAGTAAATAGATAAGAAATTTGATGCGGAGGCTAAGTATGGCAGGAGCTAGTAAAAACTCTCGTACTACGGTTGCTACACATAAATTTTTCTGCTCATGTGGTGGGGAAATTGTTATGAAAACTTTAGTAGACAGTGGCAGATTGAAGAATATTGCTGAATGTACAAAGTGCAAGCGTGTAGAACGACGTCCAAAAGATTTTAAATAATTTTTAGCTTGTTGAACAAGCACAATTAATACTGATTATTATTAATAGGGAGGTCTATTTTGACAGGTAAGGATTCTGCTGCAAAAAGACATAGAGAAAGCGAAGTTCGTCGCATGAGAAATAAGTCTACAAAAAGTTCTGTTCATACATATGAAAGAAAATTCGTAGAAGCTGTTCATGCAAAAGATAAGAATCTTGCAGG
>JAQYSN010000036.1 GCA_028725265.1 Spirochaetales bacterium
TGTCGTTACGGCATCCAGAAGAAGCTTCATTTCTTCTTTGTCAGAATTAACCAAATTGTAATAATCCATAACCGAAGAAAGATTTTTCTCTCTGAGCTTCTCTTTCAGTCTGCTATCCAAAATAGATCTGTTTGTTTCAGAAAACGTTATACCACTTTCGTCGTAAATCATTTTCTTGAAGATTTCAAATTCTTTGTCTGTCAATAAATCTGCCATATAATAATCCTTATATATAAAGACAACTGCTATTTTACATCACGTGTTCAAAATTGTAAATCAAAATTTATTAAACGTCTTATATATAGAAAATTCTTTCTTAATTGTCGTCTGTTTTTGAAAATCGTCAGGTTGAAAATATCAAATGTATGATGTAAAATTTATTGATAAATAGTTATATGAAAAAAATCAGTTTGAACTTCGCCATTATTTTTGGTTTTATTTCTATTCCCTTAGTTTTTAATTCGTGTTCCGTCACATCATTTTCGCAAAAAGACGAAGGCGCTGTGCTTCCCGATTTTTATTTTGAAAACCTGATGATTACCAGGGTTGAAAATGGCAAGGTTTCAAGTAAGCTACATGCCAGTGAACTTGAACAATATAATTCGAGCAAGTCTTCTTTTGCAAAAGGAGTTGATTTTCAGCTTTTTAATGATGCTAGAAGATTGACGGTAGAAGGGCGTTGCGAGTATCTTTCGTTGGATTCTAGCGAAGATATCTATACGATGTTTGACGAAATAGAAATAACTTCGTATGAACAAAATCTTAAAGTTATGTCAGATGGTCTTAAGTGGAACAATAAGACGGAACAGCTTACGTCTCCTAAGGATTATTCGGTTACGATTACAAATGATATTTCGATTCCGGATAATGCAGTCCAGACATCGGGTGATAAAAATTTAGATTCCAAGATGCTTTTTACCGGGAAAGGCTTTTCTGCAAGTGGCGTTTCGAACAAGTATTCTTTTGGTTCGAAGATTTCTGGCAAGATAGATGTGAAATCTGGAGATGTAGAATCTAGTGATGTTGAAGATGTAGAACCTAGCGGTGTTTTAGCGGGTGAAATAGAACAAAATGACGAACTTTCCCCTGTACAGACAGACTCTACTTTTGCTGAAAAACAGGATGTTTCTGAATGAAAAAGAAATTTTTGATTTTCGTTTTGACCTGTACTATGTTTTCTCTTTGTATGTTCTCTGAGTCTATAACTTTTTCTGCTGATAGAATGACCGGCTCAACAGGAGAAAATTCTGAATATTCGAAACTTGAAGGAAACGCTTTTATAAAAACAGAAACTATGGAAATACGAGCCGATGAAATCGTTCTTTCTGGTCAGGATTTTCGCTTTATTACGGCGACAGGTTCGATTGTTGGCAAAAGTTCTGAAAGTGATTTCGATTTTGAATGTGAACAGCTTGAATACGACAGAGAAACGAAACTTGTAATTCTTAGGGGAAATGTTTCTCTTGTTGATAACGAAAATGACGTTAAGGCAACGGCCCAACTGATTGAATTTGATCAGAATACTGAAATTGCAAATATGCAGATAACTGTAAAACTTATCCAGAAAAAAAATGTTTGTACCGGAGCAATTGCTGTTTATAATAAGAAAGAACAGCTCCTTGAGTTAAAAGGAAGTCCTCAGATTCAAAAAGATAAAGACTTGTTTAAAGCTAATGAAATTTCAATGAATCTTGAAACTGAAAAAATCACATTGGACGGAAAGGTACGCGGCTCCGTAACTGATTCCGGCGAAAATTCAAAGAGCGAGGAGGAAAAGAAAGGTGAGTGAACTTAGGGTTAACTCTTTGAATAAACGGTTCGGAAAGAAAGAAGTCGTAAAAAATGTTGATTTTTCGATGCATACAGGCGAGGTCGTTGGATTGCTTGGTCCAAATGGAGCTGGAAAGACAACAACCTTCTATATGATAGTCGGTTTTTATAGGCCTTCGTTAGGCGACGTATTTCTTAATGATAAATGCATTACGAAACTTCCGATGTATAAACGAGCTCGAATGAAGATTTCTTATCTTCCTCAGGAAGCAAGCGTTTTTAGGAAACTGACCGTTGAACAGAATATATGGGCGATACTTGAAACACGAAAAGATCTGAATAAAAGACAGAAAGAAGAAAAACTCGAAGAACTTATCGATGAATTTAAGATTGAACGAATTCGTAAACAACAGGCTTTTACTCTTTCTGGTGGAGAAAGACGACGAACAGAAATTGCAAGAAGCCTTGCTATTGAACCGGAATTTTTGCTTTTGGACGAGCCGTTTGCCGGAATTGACCCGATTGCAGTAAGTGATATCAAGTCGATGATTGGGCATCTTGCAGATCGAGGAATTGGAGTCTTGATTACCGATCATAATGTCCGAGATACTCTTGAGATTACAGACAGGGCTATTATTATCAGTAACGGAGAAATCGTGGCACAAGGCGGAAAGGAAGATATCCTTGCATCTCCAGTTGCAAGAAAGATTTATCTTGGTGAAGATTTTAGAATGTGATTAGAATGTGACAAGATAGTTGATATGAAGAAAAAGCCGTTTTTTTTGTTATTTCT
>JAQYSN010000037.1 GCA_028725265.1 Spirochaetales bacterium
CAATAAAGTTGAAGATAATAAAAAACTGTGCGTAAAACTACTGTATGGAACCGGAATGAGATTGAACGAAGTATTAAATCTCCGAATTTTGGACATTGACTTTGAAAACAAAGAAATAATCATCCGACAAGGAAAAGGCGATAAAGACAGACGCGTAATGATTCCAGAAAGTCTCGGTGAAGAATTGAAATCTCAAATAGACACGGTGAAAAAAATCCATGAAAAAGATTTAGAAGAAGGTTTTGGAGCTGTCTCCCTTCCCTATAACCTGGCAAAAAAATATCCATCAGACTCTAAAGAATTTAAATGGCAGTTTCTTTTTCCTCAAAAAAAACGCTGGAAAAATGCAAAAACAGGCGAAGAAGGTCGCTGGCACATAGATGAATCTCTCTTGCAAAAGGCTGTAAAACAAGCCATCCTTGAAGCCGGCATAAACAAAAATGCAAGTTGCCATACGTTTCGTCACAGTTTTGCCACTCACTTGCTGGAAAACGGCTACGATATCCGCACTATACAAGAATTGCTAGGTCATGCCGATGTAAGCACTACCATGATTTACACCCACGTTCTGAATCGCGGTGCCTCAGGTGTCGTAAGCCCTCTGGATAAGATATAATTCGCAAAAGAGGTCGTTTTTTTTAGAAACACCATTGTTGCTTTCGATGTGCGGTTTTATCACTATCCGCATAAAATTTCTTGTAATATTACTAATTTGTGATATTATATAGATATAACTATTCTTGTTTATGGTCTTACACTGACACTTTTTGAGGTATAAGATTCTTACACAAGATACGGAGAAATATTGTTATGCTCACAGCCCACTGGGCTGGAAGTAAAGGAGAAAAAGTATGGGATTTATATTTCCTTCAATCATCATTGGTTTAGTAATAATTACTATTGTTCTATTAATTATTCTTTTATTAAAGGTAAAACAAAATGAATCGAGTATAATAAATTCAAAATTACTTGACTATGAAAAAAAGTTAGATAATTATGAAAAAAATTTGAAGGATGAATTTGAAAGAAATAGAAAAGAAAACTCTGAAAGTAATCGTGAATCAAGAAAAGAATCTAATGAAACTATTGTAAAATTTCAGGACTCCATAAATTCAAAATTTGATACTCTTACAAAAAATACACAAGAAGCTATGACAAGCAATTTGACAAAATTTATGTCTACATTATCGGAAAGATTAGATTCTCTTTCGAAAGTCACACAAGATAATCTTACAAAACAACAAGAAACAGTTCAAAACAGCTTGAAAAATATTCAAGATAGCAATGAAAAAAAACTTGAACAAATGCGTGCGACTGTTGATGAGAAATTGCAAACAACTCTTGAAAAAAGATTAACAAATTCATTTGAATTGGTAACAAAGCAACTTGAAGCAGTACAAAAGGGGCTTGGAGAAATGCAAAATCTTGCAAATGATGTAGGCGGATTAAAACGAGCTCTTACAAATGTAAAAACAGCAGGAGGAATGGGTGAAGTTCAGCTTGAAACAATACTGAATGATTTCCTTTCTGTAGAGCAGTTTGAAAAAAATGCACATCCGAATCCTTCAAATCCTAGAAAAGTTGTTGAATTTGCCGTAAAAATTCCTTCAAAAAACACAGAAAGAGAGTTTATTTATTTACCTTTAGATTCAAAATATCCTGCAACCGTCTGGGATAATCTTACACTTGCTTATGAGCAAGGTGAAAAAGAACAAATTGAAATATTACGTAAACAACTGGAAACAGAAATTAAAAAGTTCGCAAAAGATATTAAGGAAAAATATATTGAAGTTCCATATACTACTGATTTTGGAATTTTATTTGTACCTTATGAAAGTTTATATGCAGAATTGAATCGTATTCCAGGTCTTGTTCAAAAATTGCAGAATGAATTAAAGGTAACTGTTGCAGGGCCATCGACTTTAACAGCTTTGTTAAATAGCCTTCAAATGGGATTTAGAACTTTAGCAATTCAAAAAGAAACAAGTAAAGTTTGGGATTTACTTGGAGCTGTAAAAACAGAGTTTGGTAAATTCGGTACAGTATTACAAAAAACAAAGGAAAAACTTCAATCAGCTACAAGTGAAATTGAAAAAGCAGAAACACGAAGTAGACAGATTGAAAGAAAACTTACTAAAGTTGAAGCTTTGCCAGAATCTGATACAGCAAATAAAATATTAGAAATTGATTCTGACGAGGCTGAATAATTAAAAGAAAGCATAACAAAGGTTCGTAGCCGACAGCGGGTCGAGCCCGCTGCGGTACAACCCATTGTTAGGCGGATGGCTCACTGAGCCGCTTTTTTTTTACAGTTTCTATGTTTCTTACCGATAAACTAAAGAAAGGATATAAAAAATGGCAAACTCTGTTGAAGAAAGAAATAATCGTGTTATAGAAATAGTGAATCGACTTTATCAAAAGGCGGCTATTACAGAACCCTCTGACGATGAAGAATTTTCAGACAAAATCGAACAGCTTTTTAGTACTAATGTTTGGGGATTTAGAGAAGTTGTTCTTACAATTGCGGTTGCAATGCTTGATAAAATTGATTTTCCAGATTTTAAGGCTTCTGTAGATTTTTATGCCTGTAATCCGAGAGCAATCTATGAGCAGCCAATGAAAACTGTTCTTATAGAGAAAAATCTACCTCATAGACAGTCTGGACCACTGAATGTTGCTAAAGGACAGCACAATCTTGATGAAGAATGGATTTCAAAAAGAAGTAAGTCTGACCAACAGACTTGCAGAGCCGCTGTAGAACTAATCCAGTTGATGGAATCGGATGAAACTTCAATAGAGCCTGTAGGCGTTTCTATAATGCGACATTTGCTTACAGAGAAGAAAGAGTTAAAACAGCTTGATGTGGAAATAAATCCGACATCAGACCCATATTTTCTTTATCATGCTTGTGCAAGACTGATAATTATGGCTACAGATGGTGGCAATACGCCACAAAGAATTTGCGGCTATTTATTGGAAAGTTT
>JAQYSN010000038.1 GCA_028725265.1 Spirochaetales bacterium
GGCAAGATCGCCTAAGAACGACAAATCCAATTCAAGGCCTGATTTGTCGATGATTTTTTCAGGGCGGCTTCCAGACATCGTCTGTTCATAAGCAAGCCTTGCAACACCAAGGCTCTTAGAAGTGCGCTGATTTGAGTGATATTCACAAAAAACTGTAGGTTCAGTTCCTTCAAGAAAGTACTGAGTTGTCTTATGACGACCGCATTCTTCAGTAAGAAGCTGACCCGAAGTTGAACAAACCGTAAGTTGAATAAGTCCTGTCTGAGGCTTAGTAAAGTTTTTGATTGGCAAATCTTCATGTATGATTCGCATATAATCAGTCCAAGCAACACCAGCAAGAGTTGCACCTGTAAGATCAAGTCCAAGGGTCTGACCCTTTTGATCAAAACCAAACCAAATTGCCGTCGTTACGTATGGCGTAAAACCAACAGTCCATGCATCAGACCAGTTCTGCGTCGTACCTGTTTTGCCGGCAGCCGGCATAATCCGCTTGTTGCCATCTTCATCCTTGTAGGTAAACTTTCTTACACCGCCAGCGGTACCAGCCAAAGTTCCCATCTTTACGGTATTCTGAAGCAAATCCGTCATTATATAAGCAGTCTGTGGAGAAATCACCTGAATTGCACTACCCTTTCGCTTCTGTTCAAGTCTGATTTCCCTTTCAGGATTAAGGAAAACCTTTCCGTTTCTGTCTTCAACAGAACGAATGGCCATCGGTGTAACTTCCTTTCCTCCGTTTGCAAAGATAGCAAAAGCCCTTGCCATTTCAATCGGACGAACAGAGAATACACCAAGTCCCAAAGGATAAACCCGATTCAAACCTCGAGTCTGAGCTTCTTTCTCATCCAAGCCTAATAAAGTCACGATTCGGTTAATTGCAGCATCAAAACCAACACCCTGCAAAACTTTTAGAGAAGGAACATTCATAGAGGTTGCAAGAGCATACCAAAGCTGAACAGAACCGAGCCATTCTCCACGGAAGTTTTGAGGCATATAAGGCTCGTTATCCTCGTTGTAAAAAACTACTGGGGCATCAACAATCTGTGTCGATGGCGTAAATTTTCTAGAATCAATTGCAGCCGAATAATACAACGGTTTGCAGCAACTTCCTGGCTGAAGTTTTGCCTGAGTTGCACGGATAAACTGGTTGTCAGAGCCGAATTTACTTCCTCCAACCAAAGCTGTAATATAGCCAGTATCATTTTCGATGGTAATCAAGGTTCCTTCAATCGTCTTTTTACCAGATTCTTTTTTATTTTGAGAATTGGATCTGTTGACGACACCGACTTTTACCTTTTCGATTCCACACATCATTGAAACGACGTCCAAAATCGGATTAATTTCGTTATTAAAAGCCGTCATAGAAATAACTTCATTTCTCTGTTCAGAAACCTTGAGAGATGGAATGTTAAAAGCCAACGACATCAATTCTGTTAAAGGAACGTAAGTCTTGCTTGCACTTCCCAATCTGGAACTACTTGAACGTTGAAAAGCCCTGTTAGCATAAGCAATTTTCTGCGACATGATTTTTTCAGCTGCAGCCTGATGCTCGAGGTTTGCCGTTGAATTTACGGTAAATCCGCCTGTATAGACATCAAGATTTCCATAAAGCATCGACGTAAGTTCCCTAAGTACGTACTCACTGAACCAAGGAGCTTTATCCTCACGCATAAAATAGGCAGATGAGTTGATTCGCGTATAGTCAAAATTTGCCCAATAGTCTTCAAACGATGAATCAGCCTGTTCCTGAGTGATATATCCCGATGCTACCATATTTTTCAAAACATCCTGCTGTCTGTTCATGGCTCGGTTTGGATGAGAGAAAGGATTATAAAAAGCAGGATTCGAAAGCTGAATTACAAGGATGGCAGCTTCAGCCGGAGTAATCTGAGTGGCATCGTGTCCAAAATAAAATTTCGAAGCAGCACTTACACCGTAGGTTCCGCCTCCAAAGAAAATTTTATTGGTATAAAATTCCAAAATTTCGTTTTTAGAATAACGGCGTTCCATCTGGACGGCCCACCACAATTCCTTTAATTTTCGAGAAACTGATTTTTCGGCTCGGTCACAGTAAAGAGTACCTGCAATCTGCTGAGTTAATGTTGAGCCACCACCAAGTGAACGATTCGTAAGGACACCTACGACTCCTCGGAAAATAGCCTTAAGGCTGAAACCGCTGTGCTGATAAAAAATCCTATCCTCGCGAGTCAAAAGTGCATCTATCATATGCTGGGGGATATCGTTAAAGGCGATCATCTCTCGTTTTTCATCAGAAGCAAATTCGGTTATAAGTTCGCCGTTTATATCAAGAACCTTTGTAGGAAGTGCAGGATTGAACTGCGTAAACTGTTCGGTTCTAATCGTATTTACTGTAGTCGAAATTCCAAGTCCAAGCAAAATGCCGAAGAACAATGCAAAAAACACATTGAGGTAAAACATAATTCTTGTACTGGCTTTGATTCTTTTCATATCTTTAAATGGTATAAAAGGGATAGAACTTTGTCAAGAAGTGAAAAAAAAGGCCGGTTAGGAAAACCGGCCATGCCCATCAGGCAGTCAGATGAGTAATGGGTGGGAGGGGATGTACTCACCTGACATTTTAATTATCGACAATATATTCAAAATCTTTAACATTTTTTTAATTTTTGTTATTCAGAAACAACAGAAAGTGGATCTATATTTTTATTTCCTTCCAAAATTTCAAAATGAAGATGAGGTCCAGTCGTAAGTCCTGTAACGCCGACATAACCTATTATGCTTGAACTTTTTACAAACTGATCCCTGCTAACCAACACCTTGCTCAAATGTGCATAAAAACTACGTCTGGAATCTGAATGTTTTATTTCGATATAGTTTCCGTAAACATTATCATAGCCAACCCTCGTAACACAACCTGAAGCACAAGAATAAACCTCGCTACCTTCAGGAGATGCAAGATCAATTCCTCGATGAAAAAGAGGTTTCCCAGAAATCGGACTTATGCGCATTCCGAAGCTCGATGTCAAAACAGTTTTTGCAAGAGGCATTTTATAGGAAGAATCGAGGAAGAACGTCCTTTCCGTCATTCCAATCTGATAATCAGGATAAAACTCAAAAACTTCGCCGTTAATTGAAAATCTTGCAACAGGTTCTGTAGTACCGCATTTTTTCTTTAGAAGGATTTCAAAGGCTGAAACGGGACTTTCAGAAAGATACAAAGCCTTGCAATTCGGAACAATCAGTTTTTTTCCAGCGATATTTTCAGTTGGATTTGAAATATGGTTTATCGTGGCAAGAGTTTCCTGCCCTACATTAAAACGAGAGGCTAGCGCAAAAAAAGTATCATTTTCTGTTGCCTCATACTGATAGAACAAAATCGATGAAACGATATCTTCTTTTTTTTGAAGTGGCTGAGAAAGCAACATGTAATTATGTTCAACATCAAAACAAAATTGCTTGAACATAACGTCCTTGTTGGAAAGACTTTGAATATGAATGATATTTTTGACTTCAAAAACCTGAGAATAAAGTTCGAAAGATACAAAAATGAGAAAAAGTATGGAAAATAAGGCTTTTTTATCTTTTCTTAACACAGAAACCGATAACTCCAGCAGCAGCAAAAAGCAAAACAAACGTTATTAGGGCTGCAATTCTGTAATAATTAAGGACAAGGATAAACGGAATGATAATTCCAAGAGCAATCAGAATTATAATTGCCAGCATGCGGATAAAATTGAACCAATAGACTTTTTTTTCATCGCGACTCTTTCCACGAAGTTTTTTTATGAAAGAAATCACTATAGCGTAAATTATCAATACAGCTGCCAAAAAAATTATGAAAATTGTATATGAAGAAGGTGATTTATCAGCAAAAAGCCAAAAAGGAAAAACAAGTGCAAAGCAGGATGCAAAACACAAAACGGCTATCAAAAGAAATTTTGCAACAGAAGAAATGACATTCAAAAAAGCTGTATTTTTCATTTTTTAACTCAATCCTATAAAAAAATAAAACCGCCCGAGAGAATCAACCTCACAGGCGGTATCATTATAAAAGAGTAATTTACTCTTCTGCAATAGCTTCTGCTGGACAAGTAGCAGCACAAGTACCACAGCTAACACAAGCTGCAGCATCGATAACTCTCTTTCCGTCGCCTTCGCTGATTGCTCCAACTGGACACTCACCTTCACAAGCACCGCAATTTACACATGCATCAGAAATTTTATAAGCCATTTTTGTTCTCCTAAGTAATTTGTAGAATTTTGATGTGTTTAAAAAAATAACATAATAAGTTATGGAAGTCAAGAAAATTTGATGCTATCATATTGGTATGGAAACTTTAGAAAAATATATTGACCACACGAATCTAAAAGCTTTTGCCACAAAAGCTGATATCGAAAAACTATGTGATGAGGCAAAAGAATATAATTTTGCTTCCGTATGTGTAAATCCATATTGGGTTCCACTCTGTGCCGAAAAACTTTCAGGAACAGGCGTAAAAGTTTGCACAGTAATCGGATTTCCACTTGGAGCCACAAGCACAAAAAGCAAGGCCTTTGAAACAAAAACGGCCGTTGAACAAGGGGCCGATGAAGTTGATATGGTAATCCACGTAGGTCTTGCAAAAGACGGAGAATGGGAAAAACTGACACAGGATATAAAAGCGGTTGTTGAAGAAGCAAAAAATACTTCCAAAGAAACAGTCGTAAAAGTCATACTTGAAACTTGTTATCTTACAGACGAGCAAATAGTCAAAGCGTGCGAATGTTGCAAAAACGCAAATGCAGATTTCGTAAAAACCTCCACAGGATTCGGAACAGAGGGCGCCACGATTCACAATGTAGAACTTATGAAAAAAACGGTCAAAGATGCACTCAAGGTAAAAGCTGCAGGAGGAATTCGCGACAAAGAGACCGCACTTGCAATGATTGAAGTCGGAGCTTCGAGACTTGGGACATCGAGCGGAAAAACTATTCTTGACTAGAGCTTTTAAGAAAAAGCTCAAAAAGTCCAAAAAGACAAAAAAAAGGAACCTCTTTGAGGTTCCTTACTTGAGCTACTGCAGATTCGAACTGCAGACCCACGCCTTAAAAGGGCGTTGCTCTACCGACTGAGCTAGTAGCCCAAAGCGTCATTGCTGAACGCTTAAACA
>JAQYSN010000039.1 GCA_028725265.1 Spirochaetales bacterium
TATGAACCTATTAAAGGGATTAGATTTGCCTGTCGCAACAAAAAAGAAGAATCTTACAATAGGCAACAAACAGACACTCTGTTTAAAAAACGAAAAATGTCTGCTTTACGCATTGCAGAATCTATAATGCGTTTGCCCTGCTACTATACTAGAAAACGCTTGTTTGACACTGAATATTTTGATATAGTATAATTTGACTTTATTTGAGGCAAATAGTGGCTAGAAATAGAAAATATAAAAGAGTCGAAAGGAACGTCGTTTCAAAAATTATCTCCAAGATTTCAGCTTTTTTTAAAGCCATCGGAAATGGTTTAAAGAAGTTTTTTGAATTTGGATGTAGAAAAGTAACGATAATGATAGTCCCTCATTCCGAAAAAAAGCCATTGCATTTTCAGACATCGGTATTTGCAATTTCTTTGGGATGCATCGTTGCAGTAGCTCTTTTCTTTTCTTTCGTGTTTTTTACGACACATCATGCTGGCTCTTCTGCAGAAATCGCTCGCTTGAGTGAAGAAAATCTAAAAATTCAGGCAAATCTCGACGAACTTCGAGATGAAAACAACAATCTCCTTCAGGCTGCAAAACGTTTTCAGAATTCGCTTTCAAAGTCTCTTGACATGGTCGGAATCGATCAGGTTGTCGGTTCAAATCAAGATAATTTTTCGGGTGGTGACCTTTCATTGCTCTTTGATATGAAAGAACTTTCCGAAGGCTCGATAAAAGAAGCTTCTGATATCAGGCAACTTACGAGCTATCTCGATAACAGCATTCCACCACTTGAACAGATTGCAAAAATGCTTGAATCGCAAGGAACTCTTTTTAGTGACATTCCTTCTGTTTGGCCTTTGAAAGGTGGTATCGGACACGTTTCGATGGCATTTGGACAGAACGAACATCCTATTACCCATCAGTGGTACATTCATAAGGGTATGGACTTTTCTACATGGCGAACCGGCGACCCGATTATTGCTACGGCTAATGGTCAGGTTGTAACGGCGATGTATGACAACATTTTTGGTAATAGCGTTATCATCAAGCATAAGCACGGATTTTATACTCGATATGCTCATATGAATTCAATTCGTGTAAAAAAAGGCCAATATGTTACTCAGGGTGAAGTTATCGGAACTTTGGGTAACACAGGTTTGACAACGGGTCCTCACCTTCACTACGAGGTTCATATCGGATCGGACGTTGTAGACCCTGCAAAATACGTAAATGTTAAATTAGCTAAGTAGGCGGAAAATATGGCAATTCTTTCGGACGACATTTCAATAAACACAATGGTGGGGCATGGTTCTCTTATCAGCGGTAATTTGAAAATCGACGGTTTTGTTCGAATAGATGGCAATATTGACGGCAATCTTGAAACGACTGGTAAAATCATCATCGGGGATGATGCGAAAATTCGTGGAAATGTAACGGCAAGTTCGGTTATCAGTGGCGGTATCGTTGAGGGAGATGTCGTGGCTCCTGAGTTCGTTCAGCTTTTTTCTTCTGCAATCGTTCGTGGCGACGTAATTTCAAAAAAAATAACGGCTGAACAAAATTCGATAATCGATGGTTACTGTATTTCAATCAAAGACGATGAAAAATTTGAAAAGATGAAGAATCAGTGGGTTGATAAGAGATCGATTACTGATAAAAATATTTTTGGAAAGAAGACTAACGGGTAAAAAATGGGTGGAGTTATCAATGATGCACTATATTATAATGCAACTCTCCAGGCTTCCCAATTAGATGCCAAAAAAAAGCAGAAATCAAGCGAGGCACTTGATTCTTCAAAGTCGGCAAAGTTTTCTAAAATGATGAAAACCGAAACTGATAACATTGAATTTCAGGAAAATGTAACTTCAAATGAGATTCCTGAGATTGCAGGAATGAGTTTTGAAAAAGCCGAAGAGTTTTTAATTGACGAAGTTTATGCGAAGGGTGATCTTTTGAAAAAGTCGCCTTTGCAAGAAAATTTTATTTTGTATAAAAAGGCTGTCCAGAATTTTCTGAAATTTGTCCAAAGCCAGAGTTATGAAGTCGAAGACAAATTTCTTGTTCGAAAGGTGAAAGTTCCAGGACATTTGAAACCTGTTTCCAGACAGAAGTGCTACAAATTGGTTAAGGTGGTTAACGAGAAGTTGGATTCGCTGGCGTCGGATATTTTATATAACCAGAGAGATCAAATCAGAATGACAGCGAAAGTTGAAGAAATCAAAGGGCTTTTGATAGACGTTTTTTATTAAAAGCCGAGAGAGGAGAAAAAATGGGAGAAGTTTTCGAAAAAGATATAGAAGATTACGAAGAAGATGAGCGTGATTTAAGTTCTCTAGAGGATGATGATTACGACAAATCCAAGAATTTCAATAATGCAAAATTTGTTTTTCCAAATCCCCTTTATAAATTAAAGCTTGAATATTCAAGTGAAGGTATTTACGCTACGGCACCAGATGATATGGAACTGGTTCCAGGCGATTTTGTAATTATACCTACCCGATATGGAAAAGATTTTGCCCGCGTTATGGGAACTTCAAAAAGTCCGATAGGAATTTATCCTTCAGATATCGTTCAGATTGAAAGAAAGGGAAATGAAAAGGATTTTCAAAAGTACAAGGCGCTTGAGGAAAAAGAAGAAAATGCATGCAAGATTTTCCGAGAGAAAGTAATCCTTCATAATCTTGATATTAAATTGATTGCAACTCATTATCTGCTTGAAGAATCAAAGGTGATTTTCTTTTTCAGTTCAGAAAACAGGGTTGATTTTCGCGAGCTGGTTAAGGATTTGGTCAGTGTTTTCAAGATGCGAATTGAATTGCGTCAGATTGGCGTTCGTGATGAAAGCCGAATTACAGGTGGCCTTGGAGTTTGCGGACGACCTTATTGCTGTCATGCGGTTTCAGATGAGCTCAAACCTGTTTCCATTAAACTTGCAAAGGAACAGAACTTATCTCTAAATTCGATGAAGATTTCTGGTCAGTGCGGCCGTCTTTTGTGTTGTCTTGCTTACGAAATTGATTGCTACACGGAAGGCAGAAAGAAAATGCCAGGCGAAGGAGCAAAATTCTATTATGATGGTTCAAACTTTAGAGTTACGGAAGTTAATCCGCTTAAGGGCATGGTAAAAATGCTTGGGGATGACGGACGTATTCTTGAAATTCCAGCATCAAGATTTGAGAATATTGATGGTCGTTGGAAAATCATCGCGCTATAATTTAATCGAAATTATCTTATTATTGTAAATTTTAAATAATAGTAGTAAACTCGAAGTAAGAAACTGAAACGGAAAAATTTTCCGAAAAAATATTTATCAAGGGAGGACTATAATGTCCAGAAAGAAACAATCAATGGATGGTAACCAGGCTGCAGCTCATGTTGCGTATGCGTTTACAGAAGTTGCAGGAATTTATCCTATTACACCATCTTCACCAATGGCGGATTTTGTTGATCAGTGGTCAGCAAACGGTCAGAAAAATATTTTCGGTACAAAAACAAAAGTTATCGAAATGGAATCAGAAGCAGGTGCAGCAGGAACAGTTCACGGTTCTTTGGCTGCTGGTGCACTTACAACAACATTCACTGCTTCTCAGGGTCTTCTTTTGATGATTCCTAACATGTACAAAATTGCCGGTGAGCAGTTGCCAGGCGTTTTCCATGTTTCAGCACGATGTGTTGCAAGCCAGTCTTTGAACATCTTCGGTGATCACTCAGACGTTTATGCTTGCCGACAGACAGGTTTCGCAATGCTCGCAGAAAGCAACCCACAGGAAGTTATGGACTTGGCTCCAGTTGCTCACCTTGCAGCAATCGAAGGAAAAGTTCCTTTCCTTAACTTCTTCGACGGATTTAGAACATCACACGAAATTCAGAAAATCGAAACTTGGGACTATGCAGACCTTAAAGAAATGTGCGATATGGACGCTGTAAAGGCTTTCCGACAGCACGCTCTTAACCCAGAACACCCAGCAATGCGCGGTTCACACGAAAACGGAGACGTTTTCTTCCAGCACCGAGAAGCTTGCAACAGCGTATACGATGCACTTCCAGAAGTTGTTTCAAAATACATGGCTAAAATCAATGTTAAGCTTGGAACAAACTACGACCTTTTCAACTACTACGGAGCAAAAGATGCTGATCGAGTAATCGTTGCTATGGGTTCAATCTGTGATGTTGCTGAAGAAGTAATTGACTACCTCAACAACAAAGGCGAAAAAGTTGGTCTTATCAAAGTTCGACTTTACAGACCTTGGGTTTCAGAAAAATTCTTGGCTGCAATCCCAGCTACTTGCAAAAAGCTCGCTGTTCTTGACCGAACAAAAGAGCCTGGTTCTCTTGGTGAACCACTTTTCTTGGATGTTGCTACAACTCTCCGAGAAGCAGGAAAGAATGACATCAAACTTTGTGGCGGACGATACGGTCTTGGTTCAAAAGACACACCACCATCAAGCGTTTTTGCTATCTACACAGAATTGGCAAAAGATGCTCCAAAAGCACGATTCACAGTTGGTATCGTAGATGATGTTACGAACCTTTCACTTCCTGAAGTTAAACCAGCTCCTATTACAGCAGCTGCAGGAACAGTTGAATGCAAATTCTGGGGTATCGGTGGAGACGGAACTGTTGGTGCCAACAAAGACTCTACAAAAATCATCGGTGACCACACTGACAAATACATTCAGGCTTATTTCCAGTATGACTCAAAGAAAACTGGTGGTATAACAATCAGCCACTTGCGTTTCGGCGACAATCCTATCAAATCACCTTACTACATCAACCAGGCTGACTTCGTAGCTTGCCACAACCAGTCTTATATCATCAAAGGATACAAGATGGTTCAGGATGTAAAGAAAGGCGGAACATTCCTTATCAACTGCCAGTGGTCTGATGAAGAATTGGACAAATACTTGCCAGCTGAATCAAAGAAATACATCGCTGACAACGACATCACAGTTTACACAATCGACGCTGTTGACATCGCAGGAAAAATCGGACTTGGAAAAAGAACGTCTACAGTTCTCCAGTCTGCATTCTTCAAGCTTGCAAACGTTCTTCCAGCTGAAGAAGCAATCAAATACATGAAAGAAAAGGTTGTTGCTAAATTCAGCAAGAAAGGACAGGACATCGTTGACATGAACTGCCAGGCTATCGACCAGGGTGCAGGCGCTCTCCACAAGGTTGAAATTCCAGCTTCTTGGAAGAATCCAGCTGCAGACGCTAAAAAGCCAGCTCTCAAGGGTGAAGCTAAGACAGTTGCAATGGTAGAAAAATTGATGAACCCTATCGCTCTTATGGACGGTGACAACCTTCCTGTAAGTGCATTCAAAGATTGTGCAGACGGACAGTTCGAACTCGGAGCTTCTGCTTACGAAAAACGAGGAACAGCCGTTATGGTTCCAGCTTGGGATGCAGAAAAATGTATTCAGTGTAACAACTGTGCATTCGTATGTTCACACGCTACAATCCGACCATTCTTGTTGACAGATGCTGAAGTTAAAGCAGCACCAGCTAACCTCAAGGCTGTTGATACAAAACCAAAGGCAAGCCAGTACAAATACACAATGAGCGTTTCACCTCTCGACTGTATGGGATGTGGCGAATGTGTTACTGTTTGTCCTACAAAGGCTATCGCAATGGTTCCACAGGAATCTCTTGCTGCAGAACAGCCAGTTTTCGACTACCTCGTTGCAAACGTTTCAAAGAAGACAGATGCAGGCATGAACGACCTTACACCAAAAGGAAGCCAGTTCAACCAGCCATTGCTTGAATTCTCTGGTTCTTGCGCAGGTTGTGCAGAAACTTCTTATGCTCGACTTATCACACAGTTGTTCGGTGAGCACATGTATATTTCAAACGCTACAGGATGTTCTTCAATTTGGGGTGGTCCTGCTGCAACTTGTCCTTACACAATCAACAAAGATTCAAAGAAAGGTCCAGCTTGGGCTAACAGCTTGTTCGAAGACAACGCTGAACACGGTCTTGGTATGTACATGGGACAGAAATTCATCCGTGATGACCTTATCGCTAAGTTGGGAGAAATCGCTGCAAGCGACAAAGCTCCACAGAGCGTAAAAGATGCAATCGCTAAATTCATGGAAACAAAAGATTCAACACGAGAGAATGGACCTTATGCCGAAGCTCTTATCGCTGAACTCGAAAAACTTGACTGCGACTGTGAAACACGAAAAGAAATCCTTGAGAAGAAAGATTACCTTTCAAAGAAATCTGTTTGGATCATGGGTGGAGACGGATGGGCTTACGACATCGGTTTCGGTGGATTGGACCACGTTCTTGCTTCTGGAGAAAACATCAATGTTATGGTATTCGATACAGAAATGTACTCTAATACTGGTGGACAGGCTTCTAAGGCTTCTAACATCGGTGAAGTTTGTCAGTTTGCTGCTGCCGGAAAAGACATCGGAAAGAAATCTTTGGCAGAAATCGCTATGAGCTATGGTTATGTTTACGTAGCACAGATTGCTTTGGGCGCAAATCCAGCACAGGCAGTTAAGGCTATCGCAGAAGCTGAAGCTTACAACGGACCTTCACTTATCATCGGATACGCTCCATGTGAGTTGCACGGTGTTAAGGGCGGTATGAACCACTGTCAGGACGAAATGAAAGCTGCTGTTGCCGCTGGTTACTGGAACTTGTTCAGTTTCAATCCTGCTCTTAAGGCAGAAGGAAAGAATCCTTTCACATTGACTTCTGAAGCAGGTGACGGAACATACCAGAACTTCTTGGCTAACGAAACACGATACTCTGCACTTACTCGCAAGTTCCCAGAACGAGCTGAATTGCTCTTCAAACGAAACGAAGAAGCAGCTAAGGCTCGCTTTGAGCACCTACAGAAACTTGTTGAATTGTACAAATAGTTTTGAAAACCGACAGGCGGGCAAGCCGTCTGCGGCTTAAAACTTCTATGAAAATGACAAGGGGATGCAACTTACATTGCATCCTCTTGCATTTTAAACTACATTCAACACGACATTTCTAGCGAAATGCGTGTTAACGCATAGGCAGACATATCTTGCAATATGCGTGCCAAACAAGTTTCAACCTGACACCTAACGGTGCAGGTTAAACCATAGACCTGATATGCTAAATAGCGTGTCAGGCTTTTTTTTTATTTTTAAAAACTAAGCGAAGGCCAACAATAAAATCGCTAAACGCAACAACAAAATAATGAGACAAGGTGAGCTGCAAAAACAGTGCTACACTGTTTTAAAAGATTGTATGTACAATCTTTTAAAAAGAATGTTCTTTTACTGAATTTAAGGAGTCAAACTTTGGAATGGAAACCCATTGAAGATTATATTTGTTGTATTTTATCTGTAAATGAGTATGTATACAAAAAGAGCGAGAAAAAACCGCAAGAATTAATTGAAGAAATAAAAAGATTTCCTGTTATTAGTCATCGCGATGATGGAACAATTAGAATGCGTCTTCAAAATATCAAAGCTGTGTTTAACTCATTAAAAATCGAAAATACACTAAATCTTACAGCACTTGAAAACTGTGCAGTGCAGACAGAGACTATCATAAAGGAAATATTTAAAGGAGAAGAGAAAAAATGAAAAAAATTAAAGTTTTATATGTTTTAGCAGTGGCTTCACTAATCTTGCTTTTTACAGGATGTGGAAATCAAAATAAATTACTTGAAGGAACGACATGGTATGGAGAAAGGGTAATTTCGCTGGACTCTGAATCCGAGCAAATATCAGCAGCGAATGATGGATATAGTTCGACATCCCCTTATTATAAAGTGGGATATGATTATTCAATAAAATTGAAACTAGAATTTACTACAGATGAAATTGTTAAAGTAACTGGTGAGTATTATAGTAAGGACTCTTATTATGATAGCGACCGTGATTATGTTAAATCAGGAACAATAAATACTTCTTACTATTATTTATTGGAAGATGGAAAAATGTATTTTAAAACGTATGACAATGATTTTAGTGGCTATGGGCTTAACGAATCTGGCAACGGGTTTGGACATGATGCATTGTATGATGGATCAAAAATATCTGTTCTAGCTTTTTATTATGCAAATTTTGGATTGCCGAATGAACTGCTCAGAGGTAGAACTGAGCTACTACCTTTGTGGAAATTCAGTGGTATTGATCCAGAATATTATGATGGTGATACATATGTTGAAAACTACGAGTTAGTAGCTTTGCAACAACAATAAAATTTCACAAGGTGACCCGTGGCATTGCTGCGGGTTATTTTTTAGTCCTGCACGTAATCAATTGCCACCTGCACGTAACAACGTTCAAAACAAAATTCCGGCAACCGATAAAGACTTTCTCCGAAAACCTCAACTTGCGTACTTTCTCTTGATGGTCTAAGATATAGATAGGGAGAAAAATCAAATGAAAAAAATTAAAGTACAGATCTGCTCCGGGACGACCTGTTTTGTGATGGGTGGTTCGGAACTCTTATTGTTACCTGATATTTTGCCAGATGAAATGAAGGATTGCGTTGAAATCGAAGCAATCAACTGCATGGATAAATGTCGAAATTGTGGGGAAGAAAAATCGCCGTTTGTTATCGTTAACGGTAAATCACTTGAAAAAGTTACTCTCAATTCTTTATTCGAAACTGTTCAAAAAATCTATCAGGGAATCTAATTTATGCTCAATATAAACAATAATGCGTCTAATGTTAAACGTTCAATTTTGGTTAAGATTGCGCGTGCTCAGTTAAGCGGAAATCTAGTCGATTACGTTGATAAAATACCTCAGGAAATAGTCCCACGAGGAAGCAAACCAATACGATGTTGTATTTTTCATGACAGAGAAATCGTCCGGCAGCGTGTTATAGCACGTTTGGGGCATAGTCTCCACGATTATGATGAGGAAAAACCGCTTTCAGAATATGCATCCGAAGCCATGGATCGAAAAAAGCCTTCTTGGCCGATGCTTACAGTTCTTCAAGAAGCCTGCAATGCTTGTGTAAAAACTCACTATATGGTTACGAATGCATGTCAGGCCTGTCTTGCCAGACCTTGCATGATGAACTGTGGTCGAAGAGCTATTTCAATTCAAAACGGTAGGGCAAAAATTGATGAAGAACTGTGCGTAAACTGTGGCCTTTGTATGCAAAACTGTCCTTATCATGCCATTATTAGGATTCCGGTTCCATGTGAGGAAGCTTGTCCAGTCGGTGCAATCCAGAAAAATGAAGCCGGAAAAGAAGTAATCGATTATGAAAAATGTATCTTTTGCGGAAGTTGCATGCGTGAATGTCCATTCGGAGCGATGATGGATAAAAGCCAGCTTGTTGATGTTATCAAGCACATAATGGCAGGAAAAAAAGTCGTAGCGCTTTATGCTCCGGCAATAGCCAGTCAGTTCAGGGTAAATCCTGGTCAACTTGAGGGTGCTCTTTTACAGTGTGGATTTACAAGCGTAAAAGAAGTTGCGATTGGGGCTGATATCACGGCCGACAAGGAAGCGGCTGAATTTACCGAACGAATGGAACGTGGTGATAAGCTTATGACTACATCATGCTGCTCGGCTTATGTTAGAGCCGTAAATATTCATGTTCCTTTGTTAAAGCCTTGTGTTTCTGACACAAAAAGTCCGATGCATTATACGGCTGAAATTGCAAAAAAAGAAGATCCTGATTGTGTGACAGTTTTTATCGGTCCATGTCTTGCAAAGCGTCGCGAAGGTATGGATGATGATTTGGTTGATTATGTGCTTTCGGTTGAGGAAATGGGTGCATTCTTTATGGCAAAAGAAATTGATGTTGCCAAGGCAGAACCTGTTTTGAGTGATATTACTCCGACTGCATCTGGTCGAAATTTTGCCATCTCAGGAGGAGTTGCAGAAGCCGTTCGAATCCGCCTTAAAAATCCAGAAATTCTAAAACCGACCGTTATCAATGGTCTTTCAAAAGATGGTATGAAGCAACTTTCAAATTTTGGAAAGATTCAAGCCGGGGAACTTCCGTATACGGAAACGACTCCGAACCTTGTTGAAGTTATGGCATGCGAAGGTGGATGTATTTACGGGCCTTCGGTTATTACAAATCCGAAAGTTGCATCAGTTATGCTTAAAAAATACGTTGAAGCAGGTGAAAAATGAAAACGAAAGAATCAAAAGCTGCTACATATCTTTGCATTGGGATTGTTTTGAGCTTTGCATTAACAATTTTCAAAACACTTATACTTGATCGATATCCTTTTTATAATATTGCTGTAAGTTTTGGAATGACCCTTGTAATCGGGATTGTGATAGGACTTGTCGTTCCTTTTGACCTAATTTTCGCTTCTGAATGTCGCCGACATAATTTCAATTCAAGTTCGTTTCCGACTAAAATGCTATTTTCTCTGATTGCTGATGCAATTTTTACTCCGCTTATGACTATACCGATGGTGTTTTTCAATTATCTGATTCCGAACAAAGAAGTTGCTGGTCAAGGAAATCTTATCCTTGATTTGATTATAGGTGTCTTTGCAGGTTGTGCTGTGGCGTATCCATTTATTTTGCTACTGATATTGATTTTCAGCAAAATCGGAAATAAAAAAATACCTGATGCGAAAAACTTTACCTCAAAGGCGATGAAATGAAAAAAGATATATCTCAGACTATCAGTAAAACTAAGGCGATTATTTTTGATATGGATGGTGTTTTGCTCGACACTGAAAGTATTTGCGATTATGCTTGGGAAAAGGCTGCTTCAGAGCAGGGACTCTTGGATATAAGCGAGGGACTTGAAAAATGCCGTGGTACAACAAAAATCGAAACAAAAAAAATTCTTAATAGCCTTTATTGCAAAAAAGATTCAAAAATTCAGCTTGATGTAGAACTTTTTATGCAGCGGACTCATGAAATTTTTTACGAAGTTGAAGAAAAAGAAGGCATTAAACTTATGTATTATGCAAAAGAAGCTTTGGAATTTTTGAGTCAAAAATTTGTTCTTGCCCTTGCAAGCAGTACGCGTGGAGAACCTGTTCATAGGCAGCTTACAAACGCAGGCCTTATAAAGTATTTTGAGGTTATGATTACCGGTGATATGGTTAAAAATAGCAAGCCTGATCCTGAAATATACAAGCGTGCATGCGATGAATTGAACCTCAAACCTTGCGAATGCATTGCGGTCGAAGACAGCCCGAACGGTATAAAAAGCGCGTACGAGGCAGGTATTCCTGTCGTCATGATTCCCGACAAGATAGCTCCAAATAAGACAACTGAAAATATGACAATTACGACAGTTGAAAATCTTGAGGAATTTTGCGATTTATTTACTGAATAGCTGAAACTATAATTCCGCTTCCAATTATGACATTTTTGTCATATATGACAACGCTTTGTCCTGGTGCTACAGCTCTTTGTGGTTCATTAAATATGACACGCCAAGCTTGACCATTGAATTTGTCGCAGTTTATGTCAGATTTGTCAGGATTAATCTTTTCAAGTTTTGCTTTGACAGGTTTGGAAGCAAGTCTAATTTTGACAAAAATGTCAGGATTTTCGTCAGAAAAGTTCTCTGGTGGTTCGATATTTCCTGGCCAGACAAAGTCGTCTGCGATAAGGCCTTCTGCATTTAGATCTTCGTTTGAAGCCAGAACCACAAGATTGTTTACAGCATCAATTGAATGGACGTAAAGAGGTTTTGGAGAACTAACGCCAAGTCCTCGTCGCTGTCCGATAGTATAATGTTCTATACCACGATGCTTACCTAAAATTTTTCCATCCAAATCGATTATGTTTCCAGGAACGCTCGGTTTATCAGAAAAAAGCATGTCAAAATATTCAGGTGGCACGAAATCCTGGCTTTCTTCACGGTCTGCAGCCGAAAGATTTGCCTTTCGAGCAAGTTCATAAACTTGGGCTTTTGAAAGTTCTGCTAGCGGAAATCTGACTTTTTCAAGGATGTTAGAAGGAACTCTGGAAATAAAATAAGTCTGGTCTTTTGTCAGGTCCAATGCTGTGTGTATCATGCAAGGTTTTTTATCAGTACCGTAGATTCCTTCATCTGGGCGAACTACTTTTGCATAGTGCCCCGTGCAAAAATAGTCGTAATCGATATTCAGTTTTTGGATGCCTGAAAGCAAGGCTCCGAATTTAATATAGCGGTTGCATCTAATGCACGGATTCGGGGTTCTTCCGTTTCGGTATTCACTTTTGAAGTATTCCAATACCTTGTTTTGATATTCTTCTTTTACGTCGATTACATGATATTCTATATTTTGGTCGCTACAAAATTTTTTGCATTGCTCGATGTTTTCGTTTTCGCCTGGTCCGTAGCAAGATTCTCTCAAAACTTTGCCTTCTTGAATATCGGGCAATTTTCCGTCCCACAAACTCATCGTAACACCGATTACGTGGCATCCTTTTTCTTTCAATAATAATGCTGTTAAAGTTGAATCAACTCCACCGCTCAGGCCGACTACGACTGTATCACCGGCTTTTGGCAAATCTAATGCACTGTATGTCATATTTTTGAGTTTAACACGTAGAAAATGAAATATCAATATATACCTATAAAAAAGATAGGTTGACTTGACTGAAAAATGATTTACAATCTTTATTTATGCACGAAATAATAATTTGTATGGGAAGTTCATGTTTCAGCCGTGGAAACTCAAAAAATGCTGAAATAGTACAGAAATTTATCGAAGAAAATGATTTGTACGCTTATTTTACGGTTAAGGGATGTCTTTGTGAGTCTGAATGTAAAAAAGGTCCGAATATCAGAATTGACGGAAAACTTTTTAGTGACATCTCTCCAGAAAGCCTTCCTCTTTTGCTTTCACATGAGTTAGGACTTGAAAAATGAATTATATCTATCCTATTTATACAGAGCAAACTGAATGTCAGGATTGTTATAAATGTATTCGTCAGTGTCCCGTAAAAGCGATTTCTGTGGAAAATGGTCATGCAAAAATTATTCCCGAAATGTGTGTTATGTGTGGAACATGTGTAAAAAAATGTCCGTCAAATGCAAAACACATTCGCAATGATTTAGGGATGGCAAAACAAATTTTAAGAGAAAAAAATAAGGTTTTTGTTTCCTTGGCGCCTTCCTTTGCTTCCGAATTTCCAAATGTTTCTGCAAGTTATCTTATTCAGGCTTTAAAAAAACTTGGATTTACTGGTGTTTCTGAAACTGCATTGGGAGCAGATTTTGTTTCTGCACAAATTGCTCAAGATATGGAAAAATCGTGCAAAGCAGAAAGTGAAAATAAAACAAAAAATGGTCAAAAACTTTTTTTATCATCAGCATGTCCTGCGGTAGTTGAATTTATCAAACTTTATCGACCTGAATTTAGTAAATATATTACAGATAGGGCTTCCCCTCTTTTGGCACATTCTAGATTTTTACGAAATTATTATGGTGATGATATTGGAATTGTGTTTATCGGGCCATGTATTGCAAAAAAACGAGAGGCCGATACTTGGAAAACGATAGATTGTTCTTTAACTTTTAATGATTTAAAAAGATGGTTTGAAGAAGAACATATCAAAATCGGGAATTTAGAAACTGAAAATTCGGCAGCACAAAGTAATGTACAAAATAATGATATAGATTTTTTGCCCTTTAAGGCGGCTAAAGGCGTTCTTTATCCAGTGGAAGGCGGAATGATTAGTGCGTGCAAAAAATATATCAAAAAAATTAATTTTAATTCGATGACAATTTCAGGGATTCCGCAAATTGAAGATGCTTTAGTCAATTTACACGAGGAAGATTTGGAAGAACCGCTTTTTATGGAACTTTTAGCTTGCCCTGGAGGTTGTATAAATGGGCCAGGAAGCGAAAAAACTTTTTCAACAGCGATTAAGCGTGTGCGTGTTTTAGAATATGCAAAAGATGTAAATGAAATCCAAGATTTTTCTAAAATAATTGATAAGCAACCAGAAATAACAGGTACTCTTCCAAAATTGAACAGTTCATTTTCGATTCACACGGAAAGTGAAATTCAGCAAGCCTTAAAATCTGTGGGTAAAATTTCAAAATCTGATGAGTTGAATTGTGCAAGTTGTGGTTACGATACGTGCCGTCATTTTGCAGAAGCAATGCTTGAGCATCGGGCAGAAAAAACAATGTGTGTTTCATATATGCGAAAACTTGCGCAAAAAAAAGCCAACATTTTGATAAAGGCAATTCCTAGTGGAGTTGTGATTGCAGACAAAAATCTTTCGGTTATAGAATGCAACGAAAATTTTGCAAAACTTTTGGGTGATGATGTTCAATCCATGTATGATGCTCTTCCTGGACTAGAAGGTGCCCAACTTGATAAATTGATTGGTTTTTCAAAATATTTCTTAGAGGTGATGGATGCGAACAGCCCAGATATTATTGAAAGGGAAGTTCAAAATGGAAAGAAAATTTTTCATGTTTTAATATTTTCTATCGAAAAAGAAGATATTGCTGGTGCGGTAATTGAAGATATTACTGTTCCACAGGTACAAAAAAGACAGATAGTAAATCAAGCAAAAAAAGTTATAAACAAGCATCTTTCAACTGTTCAAAAAATAGCATTTTTGCTTGGAGAGAATGCGGCTGAATCAGAAGCGATTTTGAATTCTATAATTGAATCTTTCTCTGAAGATTCCGAGAAGTGATTTTGGAAAAAGAAAATGGGCGAGCAGGAAAATTTTATTGAAGTCGGTCACTTTCAGGTTTGCAAGACAAAGCAAGTTGCTCCAGGCGATATGTTCATGTCTAAAAAAAATCCTGATGATGGCAGAATTATTACAACGCTTTCTGACGGACTTGGTTCTGGAATAAAGGCAAATGTTCTTGCTACATTGACTGCGACTATGGCGACTCAATTTGTTGCTTCAGACATTCCGATAAAACGTGCGGCCGAAATCATTATGAATACGCTTCCTGTTTGTAAGGAACGAGGTATTAGTTATGCTACTTTTACTTTGGTTGATGTCGAGCCAAATTCAAATGTACGAATCGTAGAATATGACAATCCGCCATATATACTTGTACGAGATCAAGAAATCATTAAAACTGAAAAAGAACAGACAAAAATCGAGCGGAAAGATAAAAAATCAGCACCGAAAATGGATGCAATTTTGAATTATTCCTCATATATTGCAAAACCGGGAGACAGAATTATCTTTTTTTCTGATGGTGTAACTCAAGCGGGCATGGGAAGTCCCGAAAATCCATTTGGATTGGGATATGAAAAGGCAAAAAATTTTGTATTCGAAAAGATTAAAAAGAATTCTGATATAAGTGCACGTGAATTGGCTCATTCCTTGGTGAATTACGCTCTTTCGTTTGATAATTTTGCAGCAAAAGATGATATTACTTGTGGTGTAATTTATTTTAGGGAGCCTCGTGAACTTTTGATAATTTCAGGGCCACCGATTCACAAGGAAAATGATACGGAGTTTGCCGCAATTTTTGAAAGTTTTCCTGGTAAAAAAATTGTCTGTGGTGGAACGACAGCCAATATCATCAGCCGCGAACTGAATCGCGAAATCAAGATGGATTTGAAGAATTTTACGCTCGATGTACCACCTGAAGCGAGTATGGAAGGTTGCGATTTGGTTACAGAAGGAATTATCACGCTTGGAAAGGTTGCGGAAATTCTTGAAAAGGATGCGGAAACTCTTGTATTTTCAAGTCAGAATGCAGCATGCAAAATGGTAAATATGATTTTAAATTCAGACAGAATAAAGTTTATAGTTGGAACTAAAATAAATGAAGTTCATCAGGATCCGAATATGCCAGTCGAGCTCGAAATCCGCCGAAACATCGTAAAACGAATCGCTTCCATATTACAAGAAAAATATCTTAAGGAAGTAAGCATAAGTTATTTTTAAGATTTCGATTTTGAAGCATTTTCGCGCAAAAAGGTAAAAGCTACAAAAAAAAAGGGGATGACCAATAAGTTCAAAAAGTGTCATTTTCGGGCTTGACCCGAAAATCCATTTAATTGCAATACAAGAGATTACCGTGTCGAGCACGGCAATGACTTATACTTATTGGACAGCCCCGCTTTGTGTCAGCCGACATGCGGCTCTATTTTATTAAAACTATCTTAACAAACTAAGCACATTCTGTGTAGACTGGTTTGCCTGAGCCAACATCGCGTTTCCAGCCTGCTGGAGAACTTGGTTCTTTGTGAAGCTAACCATTTCAGAAGCCATATCAGCATCGCGGATTCTAGATTCAGCAGCCTGAAGGTTTTCAGCACCAATTTGCAATCCCTGAATTGTGTATTCAAGTCGGTTAGCATAAGCACCGAGGTCAGCTCGCTGTTTGTTGATCTTTTTAAGAGCTTCATCGATTGTTCCGATAGCTCGGTTAGCAGCATCTGGTGATTCAATTGACATGATTGATTCATCACTGAAGTTTCTCAAGTTCAAAGCAGCAGCTGTCATTGTACCGATAAATACCTGTGATCTCTGATCCATGTTTGCACCGATGTGAAGCCACATAGATGATGTTACATCGTTGTCGCCTGTAGCTTTTGCGAATCGTCCTGTAAGCATGTTCATACCGTTGAACTGTGCGTGTGAAGCGATTCGGTCAACTTCAGCGATAAGCTGGCTAACTTCAACCTGAATCTGCATACGATCTTCATCAGTATAGATACCGTTTGAAGACTGAACGGCAAGTTCTCGGATTCTCTGAACGATATCAGTTGTTTCCTGCAAGTATCCTTCAGTTGTATTGATGAAAGAAATTCCGTTTTGTACGTTAGTTACAGCCTGATTTAAACCTCGAATCTGGCTTCTCATTTTTTCTGATACGGCCAATCCTGAAGCATCATCTCCTGCACGATTAATTCTAAGTCCAGAAGAAAGTTTTTCCATGTTTTTTGTTGTTGCATTATCTGTAACACCCAATGTTCGGTTTGCATACATTGCACTGATGTTGTGATTAATAATCATAATCTATCTCCCCTATTACAAATTACTTTTGACATGCGCATTTTTGGTGTGCACTAATCGCAACACCTTATACTTTATGTTCGGAGATTTAGAATTTTACTTTAGTATTTTTTGAAAAAATTTGCGAATTTCTAGGTTGATGGGGCTAAGTTTAGTTGCGCAACGAGTTGTTATGAAAATAAATTAGTGACGAGAACAATTATTACAGCCCAAGACGTGCACATGATCGGCTTTTCCAACATGATGAAAGATTCTTGCAACAAGATGGCCATTGCAAGGGATTTCTTTTTCACAAACGGGACAAATTCGTTTCACTCCGGTTTGGCAGCTTGGATAGCAATGCGGACAACCCATGATGTGACAGATTTCATCTTCATGGCCCGTTCTAAAGACTCGGCTTTGTAAGTTTTCGCCTGGCATCAGGATGCTATTGCAGATAGGACAGGTTTGGCGAGGTTTATCTGATGGCTTAGAATCGTTTTTCGTGGATTTTTTTCGTCGTTTCGATGCATGCAAAGAATCATTTTTTGAATTGTTACTGAAATATGGGAAAAGAAATTTATAGAAAATCATGAAGATTGCGACGGCAACAAAAATCAAAAAACAAATAATAAAAATATCAGCGTTCATAAAATAACTATTGATAGTATTATATCAATAAAATCGATTGAAAAAAAGGCTTTTTTTTGCTAAATTTCATTCACTATGGAATTTACACAAGAACAAATGGACGCACTCGTTGTCAACGAAGTTGCTATTATGAAAAAAATTGCGGAAGAATTGAGTATCCGCGTATCACAGGTCAGTGCAGTTATTTCGCTCGTGAACGAAGGCTGTACAATCCCATTCATTTCACGATATCGAAAGGAAGCGCACGGCTCTCTTGATGAAGTTCAGGTTCGAGACTGCGATCATCTTTTCAAAAGCTATACGAATCTCGAAACACGTCGAATTGAAATCGTAAAAGGTATTTTTGCTCAGAACAAACTTTCTGAATCACTTTATCAGGCTGTTATGGGCGCAAAAACTATGACAGAGCTTGAAGATTTGTGGGCTCCGTTCAAGAAAAAGAAGAAGACTCGAGGTATGCTCGCTCAGGAGCGCGGATTGGAGCCACTTGCAGATTTTATGGCTGGCGAAAATGCAGATGCAGCTATCGAAAAAGAGGCTGAAAAATTCGTTAAGACTGATGCTGAGACCGAAGAACTCAACGTGCCTGACGTTCAAAGTGCATTGCAGGGAGCTCAGGATATTCTTGCAGAACGAACAAGCCAAGATAGCGAAAACCGAAGCTCCATTCATGACCTTTATATTAGAACAGGTTACATCAAAACGAAGGGAATCGTTCCAGAAGGACAGGATGCAGAGCAGGCTGAAAAAACTTCTACATACCAAATGTACTGGGATTACGAAGAGCCTTTGAATCAGATTAAGAGCCACAGAACTCTTGCAATTAACCGAGGTGAACGAGAAGGCGCACTTGAAGTCACGATTGATGTTGATGTAGATGCAGCAATCGCACAGCTGACAAAAAAGATTAAACCAGCAAACAAATATCACGCAGAAGCAATTGAAGATGGCGTTGTTCGCTTGCTTTCTCCTGCCGTAGTTCGAGAAATTCGAAGCGATTTGAGCGATGAAGCTGATGACCACGGAATTGGTGTATTCAGTGAAAACCTGAAAAACCTTTTGATGCAGCAGCCAATTAAGGGAACTCGCGTTTTGGGCGTTGACCCTGGAATCCGAACTGGTACGAAGTGCGCCGCTTTGGACGAAACGGGAAAATATCTCGGTAATTTCAAGATTTTCCAGGTGCAGGATCCACAGGATGCATACAAACAGCTTGCAGATGCTATCGACGAATATGACATTCAGCTGGTTGCCGTAGGAAATGGAACGGGAAGTCATGAAGTTCAGGAAATCGTTGCTAAAGTTCTAGGTGAAAACTATTCAGACCAGAACGTTATGTATACTGTAGTTGATGAAAGCGGCGCTTCGGTTTATTCGGCTAGCGACACTGCTCGTGAAGAATTTCCTGATTTGGATTTGACCGTTCGAGGTGCAATCTCAATGGGACGTCGTTTGCAGGATCCTTTGGCAGAGCTCGTAAAAATCGACCCTAAGGCTATCGGTGTCGGTCTTTATCAGCACGATGTAAATCAGAAAAAACTCAGCGAAACTTTGGACGAAGTCGTTGGTTCTGTGGTTAACCAGGTCGGTGTAAACTTGAATACGGCAAGTTATCACCTTTTGAAATATGTTTCTGGAATCAGCGGAAGTTTGGCAAAGAAAATCGTTGCTTACCGCGATGCAAACGGAAAAATCAAAAGCCGCGAAGAACTAAAAGGAATCAGCGGAATGGGCGAAAAGACTTTCGAACAGTGTGCGGGCTTCCTCAAAATTCCGGAAAGTTCAAATCCTCTCGACAATACTTGGGTTCACCCAGAAAATTATGCCGTTGCTGATGAAATCTTGCCGCTTGTTAAATCTAAGGCTGGAGTTGATGAAAATACAAAGAAATCGCTTGAAGCAAAATACAGCATCGGCGATACGACCATCAGTGACATAATTGATGAATTGAAAAAGCCAAACCGTGACCCTCGAGAAGAATTTCCTAAGCCAATCATGCAGAAGGGAATCGTAAATTTCGAAGACCTTAAAGAAGGCATGAAAGTTACAGGAAAAATCAAGAATGTAGTAGATTTTGGTGCTTTTGTTGATATCGGACTTCACGAAACGGGGCTTATCCATGTTAGCGAATTGAGCGATTCTTTCGTTTCTGATCCGATGGAAGTTGTAAAAGTCGGGGATATACACGAATTCACGATTATCGGTCTTGATACTGACAGACGACGAATCAGCCTTAGTCTTAAAAGTGATGCCGCATCTAGAATTGGACAGGGTGGAGGAAGCCGATCTAGTTCTGCTTCTGGTGCAGGTAGCGATAGTGGAGACGGCCGTGCTCGCGTAGTGGTTCGACCAAAGCGTGTCGGAGATGGCGGTTCTAATGGTGGAAACGGTGCTTCCCGAAGTGATTTCAGGCAGGGCGGAAGGCCTTCAATCTCGCGACCTAACGGTGGAAATCGTGGTGGCTACGACAGAAACTACAGTTCAAGTTCTGACGACGGCACAACGTATAACCCATTCGCGGCATTACTCAAGAAATAATGTAGCAAACAACGCATTTGCGGCTCTATTAAAAAAATAGACCCGCGTATAACGACTTTTGCTTCGTAAAACGTCGCATTCGCTGTATTACTTAAAAACTAATGCAGCAAACATATATAAGAAAAATATTAACTTGACAGAATATAGTTTAGGTGTCAAACTTGTTCTGTATAAAAAGGTTTTGTCGGGGGGCTAAAAAACTCACTTGCAAAACCTTTTTTATCTAGGAGGTCGATATGAAAAAGATTATGTCGAACATAAAAATCCTTTCAATATTGTCACTTGTTTTTCTGTTCATTTTTACATCATGTGGCGATTTAGCTTTACCTTCAAAAGTCCAGGTTATCGCGAGCCCATCATATACTGTTCCGGCAGGTTCTGTAGGTTCAGAAACTTTTGTAAGTAAGCTAGATGAATTAATGAGCGAGGAAAAACTTTCATCGCTTTTCGGTGGTAATGAAAATATTGGAGTCTATAAATATATGACTTCGGCAGATGACGAAAATATGAGTTATCTTTTGAAATTTGGAATGTCCATCCCGCTTAGTTCTGCTGCAGGTGATGGAGATATGAATATCGATGATTTATTGAATATCGATCTTCCATCAATCGGCTATGAAGATGACGGAACGACACTTTCGCCTTTGTTTGAGATTCCAGAGATTTCCCCAGAAATGAATATCGACCCAATCGAATTAACTTGGGAAGAGATTGGATCATCAGCAATAAATCCTATAGAAATGGATTTAAGTTCAGTTCCTGTTACTGTGGGTGGAGAATATACACTCGCCCCTGTAATCAGCTTATGTTCAGATTCAAGCGCAGGATCATTTGACTCGATAACATTTAGCTCTACAGAAGATTCTGTTGTAACGGTAAGTTTTAGCCAGCTTTCTGGAACGACGGCAACGGTCTCTGATTTTTGCTTCAAAAAAACAACAGGGGCAACAATAGGTACAGTAACTAAAGCAACTGCAGATCTTCTCTATAGTACAGAATCAGAGAGGCAGTGTTCTGTAAACTTAAAAGGCTGTACGTTACCGGAAGAGTTTATAATATCGATGAAGATTACGCTTAAAGGAGCAAGCGGATCTTTGTCTGCAAGTCAGGATTTTAGTTCAATTAAAGTTGCGAAAGTAAATGGTTTTACTAAATCTGATTTATCAATTAATTTTCCTAGCATGGATCCAATTTCTTTAGGTGATTCTCTTTCCTTCAAACAAGCAACTTTTGCAGGAACTGCAGGTGGAACAACTGGTGGAAAACTAGATGTTGCTTTGTCAGGCCTTCCAAGTGGAGTTACGCTTTCTACTTTTAAATTCAGTATGGAACAGGCAACTGACACTTCTGACGGTACCTATGATGGATTTGCTATAAATGACTCAAATTCAAACAATGTTCTTACGGATACGGATGGGGACGGGACTTACACGCTCGGATTTGACGGACAGAATTTTAATTCGAAACCTATTTCGTGCGGTGGTTCTCTAAGTGTTTCTGCATCGAATGCAACTATAGAGTTCCCTCTTACGATTACGCCAACTCCAAGGATGACGATTTCTAAATTTTCAAGCGTTAAGATTCTTGAAAGCACAATTAACAGTGCTATGGGAGGAACAGGCTTAAATCAAAGCATAGAACAAGAACTTGCAGGCATTCAGAACACTGTAAAGGCCATGTGGTTTGACAAGAGTTCACCTCAGAAAGGTTTTGGTATAAAAGTCGTTATGGAAAATGCTCTTCCTATGAACGTTTCTTTCAAGGTTGGTTCGAAAATATTGAATTTAACTAATGCCCCTTATAGTTTTCCGAAAGGTGCAACTACAACAGAATATATAATCACTCAAGCTTATGATTCACAATCTAACGCTCTGGATCTTAGTTCACTATCAATTTACAGCGATGTAGACGGAGATGGAACTCCAAATCCAGTTTTTGATATTAATATGCAGATTGATTTAGGTGCATCGGCTGGAGTAATTACTCTTAATGATGTTGTTCCTGGTTCTTCCTATGGAATGGGTGTTAAAATCGAACCTGTTTTGGACATAAAAGAAGTCAAAGTAGATTTGTCTAGCCTTTCAGACGGGTCAAACCTTTCTTATGAGGGTTCTTTCCCTCAGCCTGCAGAAGATGGTAGCGCAGCAGAGCCAATCGATATCAGCATGATAGGAAATATACTCGGTGACGATCTTGAAATAACAGGAACTGAAGTTTATGCCTATATTGATGACAAAGGATTGCTTGGAGAGAACACAATTGATGCAAAATTCGTTGCCAAGTATACCGAAACTGATTCGGAAGGCGCCGAAACAATCAAAGAGTTGTCGCTTATTGATGGAGCAGATGAAAATACGCATGTAAAATCTATTGGTTTTAGTAAAGTCCCTTCTATCAGTGTAAATGATAAAGGCTATGTAGTTAAGACTTTTGATAGTGCAGACACTTCATTTTCTTCAACTGTATTTCCAACACTTTTGAATGCAGGTCCAAGTGACCTTAAGATTGATTACGAAATAGGTCTTGGTGCTGGTGGCAATGAAATGTGGCTTGATGTTAGCGAATTGATGAATCGGGCCAGCAATCAGGATGAATCAACCGAACTTTCCGTTGATTTTGGAATTTTTATTGCCCTTCCAATTGAGTTGACGGTTAAACAGAATGAAAGCGGATATGCTGCCCTTGATATAATGGGTATTATTTCTAGCTTTAGTTCAACAGAAGAAGGTTCGGAAGGAGAATCTTCGGGAAGCGAAACGCAAGAAGAAAAAGACTTGCTTGGACGAGAAAGTGCAAGCACGGACAGTGTTTTGAATACGGTTTTGGATTATATCGAAAAAGTTGCCTTAAAAATTGATTATACGAATAATACAGGTATGGCACTTAAGGTAGTAATTTCTGATACAAATGATGCCGCTCAGAAATTCGAAAAGGAATTGACTCTTGGAAAAGGTACTGGCACGATAGATATTTCTTTGAATTCTACGGATGCCGAATATATGATGTCTACTTATCCGTTCTATCCGGATAAATTTGAGATACAGATTCCAGGAAGCAAAACTTCGGATACAGTCTATAATATCAAGCGCGAGCTTGGATTCAATGTTTCGCTTTCAGCGTCTGTCGATGCAAAAGTTGATTACACACTTTCGTTCAATGGAACTAATTAAGGAAGGAGGCAGAATATGAAAACAAAAATTTATAGTTTTATGAAAAAAGCAATTCTGGTTCTTCTGATTTTAGTTGTTTCATCTGGACTTGCTTTTGCAGAAAAAAGCGAAAAATCATCAAAAAAGAAAGATAAAGATGATAGAACATTTTTTGACAGATTTTGGGAATTGGGTGTAACGGCAGATGTCGGACTTGCAAATAATTATTTTGCTATCCTAGACTTTTTCCACGAAACAATCGTCATCGATATGGATAAGATGTATGAAACGATTGGATATAAGGGATTAACTCTAGATGTCGGAGCTGAAGTACACATTTTTTCAAATATCCTGACGAAAAATTTTGAATTGGGCTTTGACATTGGTGTAGATCCGACGATTAATTTTGTTCTTTCGAAAGATACAATCGGATTGATATCAGAAGGAAATGGTTCAAAGATTGATCAGGAAATGTCTATTGGAGTTGGTGTTGCTACGGCAGCTTATTTAGACGTAGATGTTCCGGTGATGTTTACTTTGGGCGATAAGTTAAAGTTCCATGTTACGCCTTCATATTTTATCCCGTTGATATATCTTCCATACACTGATGTTGCTGCTACTGTTAAGATTAATTCAGATGGAACCGCACAGGTTTCGGCTGACCAAACTCTTGCAGTGTATTCAGCATTGCCTATTTATAATTATATAAATGGGGATACAACAACTTTGGATTATTTTGATATCCTTTCAAAAGGTGGATTTGATATTACTGTAGCCGGTGAATTTGAATTTTTGGAAAACCTTTATCTAGGTGCTAGCGCGACAAATATTCCAATCGTACCTTCTCGATTGCAATCTAACTATGCTTATAAGGTAACAGTTGATTACAAGATGGAAAGTTCTCTTTTGGAAACGCTTATTTCAGGCGGCTTTAATTCAGAATCCTTCCAGAATTGCTATAGCTATGAGCCTGTTGAAAGCGATGGTTCTACAATCAATGTTTTCAGGCCGCTAAAATTCGGATTCTGGGCTGATTGGCGTGTTCTTGGCAACGATTTGTTGATTCTTACACCTTTTGTTCAGATGCGATTTTTGGATGCAACTGTCGGAAATGCAGTCGGATTTGGCTTTGACTATGCGTTAAAAGGTCTTTTGGATTTGAAGTTCTTCAGGACTTCACTCACATCAAGCTATGTTGATAACATTTTCAAGCAGGAACTTGCTTTTGCATTTAACATTAGGTTCTTCGAACTCGACTTGGTTATTTCATCACAAGCTACGAGCTTTAGTAAAAGTTTTTGTGGTTCAGGTGTCGGCGTGGGTGTAGGAGTTATCCTAGGCTTCTAAAAAGAAAGGGACTTCAAAAGGTGAAGTCCCTTTTTTTTGCAGTAAAAAGTATCAACTTTTTACTGCGACTTTAGTGTATAAATTTTCGCAGCGTAGCGAGAAATATTTAAAATTTAATGTAGGTGCCATAGAGCACTTACATTAAATATATTTTCGAATTTCTTTATGTTCTATCATCTTGTTTTTAGAAGCGATTATGTAGGTGCCTAAAAGTGCGTTAACGGCATCGATTGAAGCTGCGATTGCACAAATCAGGGGGAAGGCTGGCTTTAACAAAAGATAACCAGCATCGAAACCTCGTCCGTACCAAGTACACAAAATTGTGATTGCGATGAAAGGTCCGCCAACTGGAATTGGGCTCAAGAGAAATGAAAGCAAGAACGAAAGAGCAATTATCCACATTACATCGGCAAAAGAAATACCCAAGCCGGAATAAGAACGCAATATCACGACAAAACTGATTGCTGTAACGCAAGCAGAACCACCTCGCCCAAATGAGCTAAAGATAGGCAGACAGATGGAATTTAATCTTCGACGGATTCCAAAACTTTCTTTTGAGTGACGGATGTTTGTAACCAATGCCAAGTTTGAATCCATGCTGAAAAAGGCCGTCAGAACGGTTGCAATTGTTCCATAGAGTATTTTGAAAGGATGAAGTTCCTTGAAGGCAAAACGCAGAATCAAAGGATAGACAGCAAAAACTACGAAAACAAAAACCGAAAAGAGCATAAGTATAAAGCCTGTGTAAACTCCGGTTTTTACCATCGAAACGAATTGAGTTGTCCAAGTTGCCGCTATTACGACCATGCCAAACGAGAGAATATCAACGAAGAAAGTCATCATCACATAAAAAACGTGCGACAAAGAATCAAACAAAGTATAGGCCGGTTTTGAAATGTTTTTATCTGATGAAAAACCTGCACCGATAAAAATTGCAAAAATAAAAACTGGCAGGAGGAAAGAGCCTTCCAAGAGTGACTGGAAACCAGAGAAAGGAAAAAGTTTTAGCAAATTTTCAGCAAGATTCAATCCCTGAGGAGATGTGACTTTTTCTACAGAAATCGGGATTCGTGGAAGTTTGAAAATCAAGGCTGGAATAATTCCAATGATAGTGAATGCAAGCGAAACCAAGGCTATGCTGATGAAAGTTTGGAGCAAAATTTTGTTTATCTTGTGCTCTTCACGAAGGTTGCAAATAGAAATTGCCATACTGAAAAAGAGCATCGGTATCAAGGTCCATCGACCAAAATGAATACAGAAATCTGTGAGGACAGACACAATTTTTTGAATCACGGCGTTTTCGCTTGGTAAAAAAATGCCTGCGAGTACACCTAAAACACAACCAATAAGATACTTAATCCAAATCTTCATGGCTAAACAATAAACCATAATGACAATATTTTCAACTTGTATTATCATTATAATATGTCCGTACTTTTCATGAGTCTTTTGCTCGTCGTCATAATTAATTTGCCAGTCGTTTTACGAACTTTTGTTCACTCTCACATTCACAACGCAAAACAAAACGATTATTTTACGATTCTGCCTTTTATCAGCTTTTGTATCTGCATTTTTTTGATTTACGTTCACGGTATAACCTGGAGCATTTTAGGCGCATTAGTAATCACTTTGATAATTTTATTTACGAATATAGGCCGTTTTTATAAATTCTGCATTCATCTTAAAAGAACGGCATTTTCTCCTGGATTTATTGCTATCAGCGCAATTGAAACGGTTCTACTGTTAGGATATATGTGTGTCCTGTTTGTCTTTTTTCCAAGTTTTATCAACGTTGATATTTCCCAAAAAATCGTCTACATGGGCGATGCCAAAAATGGATATGTGGAAAAGGGTGCGGAATTTGCTCGAACTTCAGCCAAGGTTTTAATCTATAGAAACGCTCACAATGATTTTGGTTTTGATAAGACGGATGAAGAAAAGATGGACGAAGAGTCTTCAGAAAATACAATTGATAGGCAGGAGGAAGAAAAACCTGTTGTGCTTTTTATATCTGACATTTTTGCTGACGAAGTTGATTCGATAGGAACTTTGGCTTATCTTGCAGAAAAAGGATATAGCGTTCATTCAATTACATTTTATGACAGAAAGTTGTCATATTTTGAGGATATGCGCGATGTCAGTTTTATTTCAAAAGCTGCTCTTAGAAATGAAAATAAGATAAATAAAGATGGATTTAAAGAAAAATATGACAGAATTGTCAAGTTTAATTATGACAAATATGACAGTGCAGTTTTAATTATGAACGATTTGGGCATCAATCAGTTTTATATTCTTGCGGATGGATATTGTATCCCAGCAGCCGAACAGCTTGCTGCAGTTTATCCTGACAAAGTTATCAACATTTATAAAATAAATTCTGACAATGAAATCCCGGGGTATATTGACGGACACGGCAATCTTTCTGCAACAAAGCCTCTCGAATGGGCTTTTCTTGGCTATAAAATGAATCGTCGCTGGGATGATGCAAAACGAATAGCCTATTTTGCAAATAAAAAATTTACCAAATCAGAATAGAATCGGGGGAAAATATGACATTAAATCAGTTTGTTTCATATTTGGATGCGATACTTGAACCTGAGAACTTTGAATCGGATATTTCATTGAACGGTGTTCAGGTACAAAATTCAGACAAGGATGCTCCGATAAAAAAAATCGCTTTTGCGGTTGATGCTTGTTATGAAACGGCCCGTCAGGCAATTGAACACGGTGCGGATGTGCTTGTCGTTCATCATGGACTTTTTTGGGGAAAGCCTGTAGCAATTAATGGTCCTCACTATGATTTAATCAAACTGATGATTGAAAACAACCTTGCCCTCTATGCTTGCCACATCCCGCTTGATGCGAATAAAGAAGTCGGTAACAATTATGGGCTTGCACGAAAAATCGGGCTCTCAGAAGATTCTCTTAAAGGTTTTGGAAAATGGCGTGGGATGACGCTGGGTGTCAAAGGTTCGTTTGAAAATGCGCGCACAATTGATGAAATAAAAAGCTGTCTTTTTGGGTCAGGCGAGAAACCTCTTTCGGTTTTGCCTTTCGGAAAAAAACTTATAAAGACCGTTGGAATTATTTCGGGTGGTGCCTGGGAAGAATTAGATTATGCAATCGAAGAAAATCTTGATTTGTATATCACAGGAGAAGTAAGCCACCAAGTTTATCATCAGTGTCTTGAGAACAAAATAAACTTCATTGCTGGTGGTCATTATCAGACCGAAACGATGGGAGTTTCGCTTTTGAAAAATCTTGTCGAAGAAGAAACAAATCTCGAAACTGTCTTTATTGACGTTCCAACAGGGTTATAACGAAAAAATTAAAACTAAGATTGTTGTTGCACAGCTGACAACAGAATCAAAAATGTCAGATTTTTGATTCTATACTTTAATGTATGTTGCGAGTTTTCTTTTAAGAAAACTCGACATTGAAAATGAAAATCCATAGGGATTTTCATTTTCAATAACCGTCCGACATGCTTCGGTTGATATCTCGCTGATACAATTCCTGATAAACCAAAGAACGTGTCTTCAGCATTTCTTTTCTTTCTTGTGGGAACGGCATGTGTCGCCAGAAAATACCTCGGACCTCTTTATCAAGTTTCATCATACCTTCAGATTCGAATTTTATCCAAAGGATGTAGTCTTCAATGAATTTCTCTTTTACATCACCTTTCAGCTTTTGTGATGTGAACCACTGATAATACTGCCCTGTTAAACCTTCTTCCATCCAATAGTATGAAGCCTTTTCCTTTGCAACCTGCCATCGAAGGTCGGCGCAAGCTAAAAGAATCGTGTGCTGAAGGTTTTTAGGATACATCGGCACGATGATTCGACCACGGCTCGTTACTCGGTTGAATCTATCGAAAGGTTCCCAACAGAAACCAAAATCACCATAAGTTGGGATTAAGATTACATAAGGAACGATTCGGTTCATGACGTTTTTGTGGATACGACAGAAAACCCCAGGATCAAGCGACTCGACCCACGCCATTTCACGGATGACGTTTTCCCTAAAACCGATTCCTTTAGGAATACAGTGAAAAAACTCTTTTGTGAAAATTGGGAAGTGATTTCCCATTCGTCCAACAGACATCTTTGCCATCTGACGAACTGTATCAAACTCTGTCATAAAGTCCGCGTTGTTAACTTCTACGAGGTTTCCTGCCAAAGCAAGTTTTTCATCAAGATGTTTTGAAGTTTCGTTTGCTTCTTCAAGTTCCACAAGATACTGCGAGATTTCCCTATCAATTTTTACAAGAAGTCTAACTTTTTCAGCGATGTCATTACCCTTTTTTTTCTGAACTTCGCTAAGGCATTCTTTGTGCTTTGTTCCAGGAATCTGAGGATGATAACAAAAATCATCAAGCAGCCCTTTAAGGCCATTTTCCATGCTCTGTCGTTCACTTTCTTTTGCCGCAAGCATGGTTTCAGCATTTTGAACCTTACCCTGTGCCTTCGTTTTGAGCTGCATCAATCGGGCTGTTTCTTCAGAGCTTCCAGCAGGCGCACCCTTTGAACGAGGTTTAGCTTCATCAGTAGCAGAAATTGTAATCAAACCTTGTGCAATATTGGAAAACCATTCATCAAGATAATAGATAGGCTCTCCGGATGTATTTTCGCGGAAAGAACGAGAGAAAATATCTTTTTGCTCATCCGTCATTAACGAAGGAAGTAAAATTCCGAAACGAAGGAGCATTTTTTTACATTCTGGTGTAGATGGAAGTTTTGCTTTTTGTGAAATTGAACGTAAAACTTCCCAATAAGGCGTTACGATTTGCTGCCTGAAAATTGCTCTGTCTTTAGGGTCTTTGCAGGTAAGATATTTTGAAAGAAGGCTATGAAGTCGCTGAGCAACTTCTGGTTCGTCAGTGAGAGTCGTTTTATAATAAGCCTTATCAGAATAAACCTGGGTAATCGGTGTATCTGCAATGAATTTTTCTACAGGTGCAAATTTTGTTTTTGTCAAATCAACGGAATTAGCAGCGTTATTAGCTTTGCCATATCCAGATTTTGAATCTCCGTTTTGGGCTTTATTTTCCGTTTCAACAGGTGAAGTATCAAAATCTAAATTCGATTCTGCAAGTAATGCAGCAATTTCTGGTGAAATATCGCTCATATCCTCTATTTTACCATTACACACGATTAAAGGCAAATACTAAGAAATAAAAAAAATTTTTTCTTGAATTTAATTCAAAATTAAAATCGCTGACAATAATTATTTTAGAGGTTGATTTATGAATATTGTTAGTTTTTCACCATTTGGTTATGAAGGTTCGATTGTTACTGTTGAAGTTGATTTGCGTCGTGGGATTCCTGCCGTTGATATTGTGGGTTTGGCTGATGGAGCGATAAAAGAATCGAGGGAAAGAATGCATTCGGCGATAATTAATTCTGGATTTGATTTTCCGAAAGAAAGGGTTTTGATTAGTCTTTCACCTGCAGATTTGAAAAAGGAAGGTGCGGGATTTGATCTTGCAATTGCTTTGGCCGTACTTATGTCTCAGAAACGGCTTGAAGGGATGGAAGAGATAGATGGACCGATTCTGGTTATGGGCGAACTTGAGCTTTCAGGTAAAGTTAGGCCTGTGAGAGGTATTCATGCGGCGGTTTCGACGGCTTTTGAGTGTGGAGTTCGGAATTGCATTGTTTGTTCGGAAAATAAATTTGAGGCCAGTGGCGTAGAAGGAATGAACGTCTATGAATGCAATTATCTTTCCGATGCCTTTGAATGTCTTGAAAAAATTGGGAAGGGGGAAATGGACAATTGTTTTTCTTCAAGAATTGATTTGGAAGCTAGCGAAGAAACGGATTTCGATAATGTGCAATTTCCTCCCGTTGAAGACGGGACTGATTTCATCGAGGTGAAAAATCAACCTTTCTTGGTTCGAGGCCTTCAAATTGCAGCCGCCGGCAGACACAATCTGCTTGCCTATGGTTCGCCAGGCTGTGGAAAAACGCTGGCGTTGCAGCGTTTTGTCTCGCTTCTTCCGTATTTGGATGAAGAAGAAGCGAGAAGCGTTACACGCATCCACAGCCTGGCGGGCTTGGTTGGAAGGGAAGTTTCTTTAGTTAAAAAGAGGCCGTTTAGAATGCCTCATCAAAGTGCCAGTCTTGAAGGTGTCTGCGGCGGCGGAATCCATTGTGCGCCCGGCGAGGTTTCTCTAGCTCATAACGGCGTACTTTTTTTGGACGAGGCGGCCGAATTTAGGACCTCCGTTTTGCAAATGCTTCGAGTGCCACTTGAGCAGCATAATATAACGTTGTGCCGGGCGGGACGATCGACGGTATATCCGGCAGATTTTCAGTTATTGCTTGCGACAAATCCTTGTCCGTGCGGAAATTTTGGAAGCAAGGACAAAATATGCCTTTGTTCAATGCGTTCTGTAGAACAATATTGGAAAAAATTCAGTGGTCCGCTTTTAGACCGAATTGACATCAGAATTCCTGTGGAATCTGTTACCTCATCGAATCATATTTCTCTGAATGTTAACGAAACGGCAATATCATCGGCACAACTGCGAATTGGAATTGCTAGGGCAATCCGTGCTCAAAAAACTCGTCAGGGAAAATATAATTCTCATCTTTATCCTGAAGAAGTAAATATGTATTGTGGATTATCAGCAGAATGTAGCCAATTTTTGGAAAAAGCAGCTTTTGACCAAGGCCTTTCAGCACGGGCTGTTAGTTCCTGTAAAAAACTTGCTCGTACAATTGCAGATATTGAAGGACACGGCGATATTGAATTTAAAGATTTGCAGGAAGCAGTTGAATATCGTAAAAATGAAGGAGGAGTGAGTTTGTGCTGCTAGTGAAGTACTAGGTGGAATTGTGCTTTTGTTTTGTTTGGTGATATAATCAATCAATTCATTTTAATTACGGAGATACAAAATGACTTTAAAAGAATTAAATGTTGAACGTCTCAAGATTCGAAAAGAAGATCCTGTTCGTGCAAATGTGCTTACGATGCTCGTAAACGCTGTAAAAAATGTCACAATCGATGAGCGCCGATCAGAAACTGATGCGGATTTTGCAAAGGCTGCACTTAAAATGTACAACGAAACAAAAACCAATATAGCAGATTATAAATCAAATGGTGCTGATACGGCAGAACTTGAAGCAGAACTTGCCGTTATAGAGACTTTCCTTCCTAAAATGCTCAGTGAAGATGAAATGATTGCTGTAGCAAAAAAAGTTGTGGAAAGTCTTCCTGAAAGTGATCGTGTTTTGAAAAATATTATGCCACGACTCAAAGAAATCGACGGTTTTGACATGAAACAGGCAAAATCGATTATTGAAAAGGTTCTTTAATTATAGATTTAAAAATAGATTTAAAATGAAGAAGGGTGCGCCTCTGTTTGAAGTGCACCCTTTTGTTTTATAGTTGCTTACTTGCTTAGCAACTTGTTCATATCTGGCAAAAGCCCCACTACATAACACAAAATTGAAGAAAGATTTATTTTGAATTGTGTACGTTAATTTTCAATATCCTTTTGTAAAAATTTTACCTCAGTTATTTTTGAATTACTAAGAATATTATCATTTATAAAATTTTTTATTTCAAGCATAAAAAAATCCTCATTCTTATCAGTTATTTCACTTTTTGATTTTTTCGAGAAATATTTTCTTAGGAAATCTTTTATTTCTATGCTCCGTAGATCTATTTCTGTTTTAGTTTGCTCATCACCCTTTTCATAACCTAAAGCAATATCAATTTTAATGATGAGTGGAGGTTCATCGCAAGTTCGTGCTCGAATTACTCCTAAAGATGTATACCAATCATAATTATCATCTTGATTTAAGTTATATTCATTAAATGTATTCTCCGATTGAACAACATTTCTATTCATATAGTTTATTAACTTTTATATAAAAAATTTTGTTCCGCAAAGTATATAATCAATATATTTTATTTGTCAAATCAAAATAAATAATTACTCAATTATACTAATCGTATGAATAAATATCAGTCAGATTTTATTTCAAACCTCATTTATAAAGACTACACACAATAGACATTTGCTGGTATTTGTAATTACTCTTAAAAGGAAATATTGACTAAATAGAATCAGGTAAAACACTTCCTTCTTTTAAGACGATTCTTAAGATTGCATATGCTCTAAAACACACCTTCTGAAGATTTATTTTTATGAAATATCAGTAAGAATCATAATGAAATTTGTAATTTTTTTGATCAATTTTTCCAACAATACAAGAAATAATTGATAAAGAATTTGATGCATAATAAATAAAATTCTTGTTTTCAAATTTTTTCCTCCGAAATTAGTTCAAAATTGAGTTTTCTTTCCATAATTAGGATGGAGGTAAAAGAAAATGAAAAATGAAGAAAAAAGAGATTACAATTACAAACCTGTTGAGGAACTGACTTTCACAGACGACTTTATGTTCGGAGCTGTCATGAAGCACAAGGAGATTTGCATAGGGGTTTTGGAAAGACTTTTGCACATCAAAATCGACCACATTGAGTATCCGAAACTGCAAAAACACTTGAAACCGTTCTATACGTCAAAAGGCGTGCGTTTGGATGTTTATGTCAAAGACAGTGACAGAGTTTTCGATGTTGAATTACAAAACAGAAAGTTTGAAGCGTTGGGAAAGCGAACACGCTACTATCAGTCTATGATTGACATGGATAACCTTATGAAGGGCGAAGATTATTCGACACTAAAAGAAAGTTATGTCATATTCATTTGTACCGATGACCCATTCGGAAAAGGACTGGCTCAATATTCATTTAAAGATGTTTGTCTTGAAAATACTGAAGTAGAACTTGATGACAAAGTACACAAACTAATTTATAATGCTTATCAAAAATTACATCCTTGTAATTTTTGAAACCACGAATCTACGATTCGTGCAGTGCATTTGTGAAGATTGAATCACGCCGCCATCCGTGGCGAACAATTCTAAAAAAAGAAGGTCGAGTTTGTGAAACAAACTCGAACGGAATACGCGAAGCGGATTCCGTAGGTACATGGCTGTGAATTTACACGAAAGGGATATACGAGTAGAAGCGGAACGAAACGGAATTGCAAAAGGTGAACAAAAAAAAGCCATTGAGACAGCACGAAAAATGTTGGCTGCTGGACTTGCAGTTGAACAAATTAGCCTGTTTGTGGATCTTCCTGCAGAAGAAATAAAAAAGTTACAGAAAGACTAAAAGCTTTCGGAATTTTTGGAAAAGAAAGGGATTGAAAAGGGAAAGAGAAACCTTTTTGAAAGGTTGCCCTTTCCCTTTTGCGTTTTAAAGGGAATTACTTGCTTAGCAACTTGTTCATCCGCTTAACGAATTCTGCCGGGTCATTAAGCTCGGCTCCTCCAACTAGAAGAGCCTGATCAAGCAAGACTTCTGAAATGTCTGCGATGTAATTTTCATCATCGGATTCTTTGATTTTTGCGATGATTGCATGGTCAGCGTTGATTTCAAGAATCGGTTTGAGAGTTCCGAACATGTTCTGTCCCATAGCTCTCATCATTCGTTCCATCTGGAAACTCGGATCGTTTTCATCAACTACGATACAACAAGGCGAATCGCTCAATCGTTTTGAAAGAACTACGTCCTTAACTTTATCACCAAGGGCTTTTTTGATTTTTTCCAAAACAGGCTTGATTTCTTCTGCCTTCTTTTCAGCATCTTCTTTATTGATACCAAGTTCCTCATCACTTCCTGCTCTGTTCACAGCCTTAAGGTCAAAGTCCTTGTATTTTCCAAGACCAGGGATGACGATGTCATCGATGTCATCGCTCATAATCAAAACTTCGAATCCGGCTTTTTTGTACGCTTCAAGTAATGGACTTGCACGCAGATTTTTCTCATCGCCACCTGTGATGTAGTAAATTGCCTTTTGTCCGGTCTTCATTCGCTGTACGTAATCTGCAAGGCTTGTCCATTTTTCACCTTTGAGACCGTCAGGAAGTTCGCCTGTGCCTTCATCAGCTGTACTCTTGAATCTTATGATTTCTGCAATTTCGTCCTTGTTGGCAAAATCGCTGTAAAGTCCTTCTTTCAAAGGTCTATTGTACTGGCTGATAAACTGAGCCCATTTTTCAATTGCTTCTTTCTGTTCATCAGTTCGGTCTTTTGAATCAACTGCAAGTGCCTTTGCTGATTTTTCTCCCATTTTTTTGAATTCGCTCAAAAGTTTCTTTACAGATTGGGTTTTGATTGCACTCAAAATTCTGTTTTGCTGCAAAATTTCACGGCTTACGTTCAAAGGTAAGTCTTCGCTATCGATGATACCCTTTACGAATCGCAGATAGCTTGGCAAAAGTTCTTTATCATCATCAGTGATGAAGACTCTTTTCACATAAAGCTTCACTCCGCTTGCGTAATCAGCCTGATACATATCGAAAGGCGCTGTTTCTGGAACATAGAAAAGTGTTGTGTATTCTTGTGTTCCTTCTGCATTTGTATGAACGTACATTAATGGATTGCTTGAGTCATGAGAAAGCGTCTTGTAAAAGTCGTTGTAATCTTCTGATTTCAATTCGCTTTTGCTTCTCTTCCAAAGCGCAGAGGCCGAATTGATTTTATCGACTTTGTTTTCTGTTTCTGTGACATTTCCCTTGTCATCGTATTTGTTCTGTTCGTAATGCAAGTAAATAGGGAAGGCGATGTGGTCTGAGTATTTTTTGATGAGGTCTTCAACCTTCCATCGTGAGCAGTATTCTGAACTTTCATCGTTCATTGTCATGATGATTGCTGAACCGCATTTTTTCTCGTCGTCAAAGCCGTATTTTTTAGCCAAATCGCTGTCTTTGCCAAGTTCTTCAATATCGTATGAATTTGTTCCGTCGCTTGACCACATCAAAACTTTGTTGATGTTACCATCTTTGTCGCTTCCTGCTTTTCGTGTTACGACATTAATTTTGCTTGCGGCCATAAATGCTGAATAAAATCCGACACCGAATTGTCCGATGAGAGCCGAATCTTTTTTAGCTTCATTTTCAAGTTTTTCGAGAAAGGCTTTTGTACCACTTCGTGCAATTGTTCCAAGGTTTGCGTTCAAATCTTCCTCGTTCATACCGATACCGGTATCCTGGACTACGAGGATTTTTTCTTTTTCATCAAATGAAATGTCGATGCGTGGCTGAAAATCGACGCTTTTGTATTTATCATCTGAAATTGTAAGATATTTGAGTTTGTCCAAAGCATCTGATGCATTTGAAACGATTTCTCGAAGGAAAATATCCTTGTTTGAATACATTGAATGAATGATAAGTTTTAGAAGTTGATTGACTTCTGTTTGAAATTGATATTTTGCCATTTTTTGCCTTCTGTAAAATTTTTCTTTTAAATTAAAAATAAGCATGATTTTACATTTCGGCAAGATTTGCGATTTTTTTATCTGGGCGTTTCGGCTTCGCCGTCGCTATGTTCACGGCTCCCCAACGGTCGGCCCCGTGCTTTCGCACGGTGGCCGCTTCAGCTGCCTTTCGGCATCTTCGCGCCGCTCACAGCGCTAACGCAATTTTACGGATAAATTGGTTTTGTGGCATGAAATATCCCCCCCCCGACTTTTTGATTATTGTAATATGTAAATTTAAATCTACCAATAAACCGATAATATATTTTGCAATCGTCATTTATATGATACAGTTTGAGAGAGGAAACCGATGACTCTAGATGAAGTAAAAACAGGGCAAACAGTAAAAATTGAAAAATTGCAAGGTGCCGGTCCTACGCGACAGCATTTTTTGGATATGGGTGTTATTCCTGGCGGAGAAATATCTTTTGTAAAATATGCACCTCTTGGTGACCCGATGGAATTCATGCTCCACGGCTATGAACTGACTTTGCGAAAATCTGATGCAAAAAAAATTACAGTTTCACCACTCGAAGAAAAACCCGTCGTTGAGGAAGTTAGACCCGATTCAAATCCAAAAAGTTCCTCATCCGAAGCTAGCAATAATTCTTCTTCTGGACCAATAAAAATTGAGCATCCAGGTCTTGGTGAAGGCGGAAAATTTCATCAAAAAGAGGGTGAAAATCCTTTGCCGGAGGACACAGTTCTTACTTTTGCACTTGTAGGAAATCAGAATTGTGGAAAAACGACTCTTTTCAACAAACTGACAGGCTCGAACCAGCACGTCGGAAATTTTCCGGGTGTTACCGTTGATCGAAAATCTGGACAGATAAAGCATTATAAAAACACTCTTATTACTGACCTTCCGGGCATTTATTCAATGTCGCCATATTCAAGCGAGGAACTTATATCTCGTAATTTTGTGCTTGATGAAAAGCCTAAAGCTATTATTAACATCGTGGATGCAACAAATATAGAGCGAAATCTTTATCTTACGATGCAGCTTCTTGAACTGAATATTCCTATGGTTATTGCGCTTAACATGATGGATGAAGTAAGCAATAACGGCGGTTCAATTAACGTTAACATGATGGAACAAATTCTCGGAGTTCCTGTTGTTCCGATTTCGGCAAAAAAGAATCAGGGTATCGAAGAATTGATTTCGCATGCACTTCACGTTGCAAAATATCAGGAGCCACCTCTTAGGCAGGATTTTTGCGACAAAACCGAAAACGGAGGAGCTGTTCACAGGGCATTGCACAGTATTATTCATCTTATAGAAGATCATTGTGAAAATGCAGATATCCCGATGCGTTTTGCGGCAAGCAAAATCTGCGAAGGCGACAAGCTCATTCTCGAAAAACTCAACTTGGATAAAAACGAAGAGGAACTTCTTAAGCATATCATAAAGCAGATGGAAAGCGAGCGAAATCTTGAGCATGATGCCGCAATTGCTGATATGAGATATTCTTTTATTTATCGTCTTTGCATCCAAACGGTCAAAAAACCTCACGAAAGCAAAGAACGAACTCGAAGTCAAAAAATCGACAAAATTCTAACTGGAAAATGGACTGCCATACCGTCCTTCATTGCAATTATGGCCCTGACTTTCTTCTTGACTTTCAATGTAATCGGAGCAGGCCTTCAATACCTTTTGGAATTGGGAATCGACAAACTAACGTACTTGGTGGATATAGGACTTACGAAACTTGCCGTAAACGAAGTTCTTCACAGCCTGATAATAGACGGAATTTTTGCAGGTGTCGGAAGTGTAGTTTCTTTCCTTCCTATTATTGTAACGTTATTTCTTTTCCTTTCTCTGATGGAAGATTCAGGCTATATCGCGCGAGTTGCATTCTTTATGGACAAAATCCTTCGAAAAATCGGTCTTTCTGGAAGAAGTATTGTTCCGCTTCTTATAGGATTTGGCTGTACAGTGCCTGCCGTTATGGCAACAAGAACTCTCCCAAGTGAACGCGACAGGCGTATGACGATTTTGCTAACACCGTTTATGAGCTGTACTGCAAAATTGCCGATTTACGCATTTTTCGTAAACGCATTTTTCCCAAAACACGGCGGTCTGATTATGACAGGCCTTTATATTCTGGGAATCGTCGTCGGAATTGGAGTTGCATTTTTGTACAAAGGTACTCTTTTCAAGGGCGAAGCTGTTCCTTTTGTTATGGAACTTCCTAACTACCGACTTCCGGGGCTTAAAAACACTGCAATGCTTTTGTGGGAAAAAGCAAAAGACTTTTTGCAAAGAGCGTTCACTGTGATTTTTGTGGCGACGATTGTTGTATGGTTTTTGCAGACTTTCAACTGGCATCTTCAGCTGGTTACTGACGCGGAAAATAGCATTCTGGCATCAATTGCAAAACTCATTTCCCCGATAATGAAACCGATTGGTCTTGGACAATGGCAGATTTCCGTCGCTCTTGTCAGCGGCTTTATTGCAAAAGAGAGTGTCGTTTCAACCCTCGGAATTTTGTTTCCGGGCGGAGTCGAAGGCTTTATTTCGAGCGCAAGTGCCGCAAGTCTTTTGGTTTTTAGCCTGCTTTACACGCCTTGTGTAGCTGCAATTGCATCGGTCAGAAGAGAAATGGGAAAACGCTGGGCTTTGTGCGTCGTCTTGTGGCAGTGTGCCCTCGCCTGGATTTGCGCTCTCGTTGTGCACCTATTATTCTTAATCTAGTCGATTCTGTGTCAAAATGACTCATTTATCTTGTGTCATTTTGGCGCATTTTGGCTCATAAGGTTATAAATAACCGCTCGCGTCGATTCGCTGAGTCAAAATGACGCATCGAATTTTTTTTCACGCAAGAAATCTGAGTATTTTCGTCTTGAATCGTTAAAAAACCTCTTAAAATCTTCAAAAACAAGCCGGTTGGGTAAAATCGGATAAAAATTTCGCCAGAAAATACGATAGAAAATACGATTTTTTTACCCAAAATACCACGAAAATTCCAGATTTTTTGAAAAATCAAAACAAAATTTCCGAAAAACGCAAAAATAGCACGCAAATCTCTTCACATCTGCTCTCGATTTTACAACTTGGCACACTTTTTGCATATAAATTAGTGTAAGTTGAGAGGTTCGGTGAACGAAAAACTTACAGAGCTTTCGTATGAAGGCCCAGATTAAATTTAATTCTACCGCTAGCCGGCATTTATAGGAGGTTCGTTATGAACACATTATCATTCTTCAATCCAAGGTTTACATCAGATCTTTTCGATGTAATCGACAGAAATTTTTCAGACATGGACAACTTCGGTTGCAGAACTTATGCACCAAAAGTTGACGTTCAGGCTACAAAAGAAAGCTACGAGCTTGAAATGGAACTTCCTGGACTTACAGAAAAGGACGTAACAATCGATCTGAAAGACAGAGAAATTACCATTGCGTCCGTAGATGATGCAAAAGAAGAAAAGAAAGAAGCCAAAGAAGAAGTAAAAGCAACTTACCTTGTAAAAGAGAGAGTTGCAAGCCACTTCTCACGAAGCTTCACATTGCCTGACGACATCGATCCTGAAGGTGTCAATGCCAAATTCCAGAACGGATTGCTTACAATCACAATTCCGCGAAAGGCTGAAAGCAAGGCACGACGAATCGCAATCAGCGCCTAAAGGTTAGTGCTTCCCACAGATAACCTTGTTGGCGGTCGCAAGACAGAGCACGGCCGCCACGAAAACCCCAAGTCGGCATGATGACTTCCTCCCATCGTGCCGATTTTTTTTACACAATCCAGACATTTGGTTCGTCATAGGCGGCAAATTTTTCATCATGTGTAATAAAATTCATTCCATCAGCTTTTGCCTGTGAAAGCAATACCCTATCAAAGGGATCTTTATGTGCTTGCTGGTCTTTTTTTACTTCTAGACTTTCAAGTGCAACAATATGCCTATCATCAATTTCAAGTTTTTTAAAACCAGCCTGCTCACAATAATGCATAAATTCAGTCCCGGAGATATTCATTTTATCTGGATGTGCATTATGTTTTATAGCAACTTCCCACATCGAAATAATGCTATAATATATGACACTATTAGGATTATTTATAACTTTTTTCGTTTGAGAAGTAAGCCTTTCATCATCATTGAGAAGCCACAATAAAATATGAGTATCAAGTAAATATTCTATCATTCGGCTTCTCCATAAAACATAGCTGCGATTTCATCATCCATAAAGTTAATATCATCTGGATAGATTAATTTTCCTTTTGCAATACCAATCCTTTTTGAAACATCAACTTGCGGAACAAGAACTATTTTTGCAACAGGTTTATTGCTCTTGCAGATAACGACTTCGTCCTCTTCGTGAGATTCGAGCATCGCAAGGATTTTTGAAAAATTCGTTTTCGCCTCAAGCACGTTCATTTGGCACATATCCTATTCTCCTTTATTAGTCAAGTTGACTAGATTTTAACACCGAAAAGAAAGCTATGTCAAGAAAAAAGATTTTTTAAATTTTTTGCGGAAATTTTTATCAGATTTTGCATTTTTTTTACCATAATTAGGATGGAGGCAAAAATGGCAAACACAATTACACAGAACCGTCTTTATAAAGACAGGCTTTTCGTCACAATCTACGGGAAGGAAACCGAGCAAAGCAAAAAGTGGCGGCTCGATCTTTACAATGCACTCAATGACTCGCACTACACCGACCCGGATGCGATTGAACTCACGACTATCGACAACATCATCTACATAACCATGCACAATGATGTTTCATTTCTCATCGACAACCAGATGAACCTGTACGAGCAGCAATCGACTTACAATCCGAACCTACCACTCCGTGGAATGATGTACTTTGCTCAGTTGTACCAGATGTATCTTTCAAAGAGGGGGATTGATCTTTTCAGAACAAGCCTCATAAAAATTCCGACGCCGAAGTTCATCGTTTTTTATATCGGTGATATCGAGTGCCCTGACATGGTCAAGCTGAAATTATCGGATGCGTTCTACCAAAAGGGTGCCGAGCATGAAGCGGGCGAGTTTGAGTGGACAGCTACAATGCTGAATATCAATATCGGGCACAACAATGAACTTCACAAGAAATGCAAATCGCTGTATGATTATTGTAAGTATGTCGATACGATAAAGCAGAACCTGAAGAAAATGTCCCGACAAGAGGCTATCGAGAATGCCGTCGATGAAGCAATAAAACAGAAACTGCTAGGTGATTTCTTCAAGAACCAGCGGATGGAGATAATGAATATGAGCCTTACAGAATTTGACCAGGAAGAATACGATAGAAACCGCAGAGAAGAAGGCCGCGAGCAAGGAAAAACCGAAGGTGCTCACGAAAAAGCCGTAGAATCTGCACGCAATCTGCTTTCAATGAACCTCGGTACCCCGAAACAAATCGCACAAGCAAATGGCCTTCCGCTAGAAGAAGTGCTAGAACTACAGAAAGAAATCATGGTAGGGAAGTAAGATATAGAAAAGGAAAGATTATTTCATGACTTCTTCAAGAAGCTGCCAGTCGCTACCATCAATATTATCACTGAAATGTTCTGTACAGATACACAATCGACCTTTTCGGTCTGTTCTGACAAAACCGCCTTTCAGGTTGTACTCGGTAAGGTAATTTTTTAGCACTTCAAATTTTCTTGGTGCAAAATCATCGATATTTTGACTCTGACCGCTTGATGAAAAACCGCCTTTCGTTTCGATTATCCAAGTTCCGTCTACAGTTCCCAAGACATAGTCGGGATAAAAAAGTCGCATTTTTCCACTTCCGTCTTTATAACAAACCGAGTAGAAATCAGTTCCTTTGTCTCCATTTTTGTAAAACCAAAGCACGAAGTCTGAGTTTTCGCAAAACTCTTCGAATTTTCGCTCTGGCATTGAACGAACTTCAGCTGACTCTCGGTAATTGCTATAAACATTTTTACTGTAGATGTTCTGGGCTTTGTCTCTTCCGTCGTAAGTGAAAAGACAAACTTGCGGAATATGGAAATCCTTTTCGATGATTTCAGATGGATCGAATGTCAGAGTTGCCTGCGTAAGATTTCCAATTTCTGTGATTCCTTCATGAAAATCAGTTTTCAAAAGTGCTGCATTGTTGATAACGAAAGCATACAGTTCTCGCGTTCCAAGATTCAGAAGTGAATATTTTCGACTGGTAATCTTAGGATTTTTATAAAAAACTCTCCGGAAAACAGTATTCATTTTTTCGTATTTCAAGCTGACTTCCGTACTCAAAATACCAAGCTCATGATGAAACTGTCGGCCATGAGTATGCGTGCTAAGCGGAATCGAAAACTCTGAATCGTACATCTGATTCATTTTTCCTGCGTCGAGAGTTTCCGTGTACCCCATTTTTGCTGAAACAACGATTTTGTCACTGAAAATGTAGCCGTTTTTAGCCAAAATTTTTTGATTTTCTTCAAAATTCTTTCCTGCTGTCAGATCGTACTTTTTTTCATAATGATTTACGACGCTTTTCATCGTTTCTTCGGCATCATTTTCGTCGATTACATCCGGACGCTGCTGACTTTTGAGCGTGACATCCTTGTATTCGTCCTTCAACTGAATGTAAGTTGCGTCCCAGGCACCGTGTTCAAGAAAAGCCTTTGCACCCTCGGTAAATTTGTTGTCCCAGGTGTAAAGATAGCAACTGTCCAGAGCATTGTCGTCATAGTGGTGAGCGTTAGGCATACGTCTAATTCGCCCGAAAGTCTGAATTTCGAACTTTTCACCTTCGTGGTCGCGCAGTTTTACAAGAATATGTGCACGCGGACAATCCCACCCAGTTGCAACCGCCATCTTGAATATTAACGCATCCTGTTCTGCATTGTTTGCTTCAATTCCTTCAAGATTTTCGTGACGACTGAACTTGCTTTTTCCGTTTTCACTTAGCCAAATGCTGAGCTTTCCGTTTTCATAAGAAATATCGTGCTTCTCAAACCAAGCCTGGACTTCATCCAACAATGAATCAGAAGAGTTCGGCATTTGAACCAGAATGAGCGGATTGATATTTTCGCCGTGCTCAAGGAATTTGCTGTGCAAAAGCCGTTGTTTTTCAAGCGCCTTATTCAAAAGATATGAAACCTGACTTTCTCCTTCCAGTTCCGTTATTTCATTGCTCAAAATCGTAATCGGAAAGCCTTCGTTTATAATCAGCATTTTCTTGATAAGCCCTTCTTCGATTACATCTTTTTCTGGAACTTCGATGAAGGCAACTTTTGGGTCGTTCTGATTATACCCGTTAGGAGTTGCACTTGTACGGATAATCGGAAGTTTCGCGCCACCGTCTTTAAAATAATTGATTATCACTGCCGATTTTTTGCTGTCGTTCATATGGCTTTCATCGATAATGAGGATGAAATTCAAACCTGAATCGTGGGCAGAACGAATATACTCGATAAAGTTTGTGTGCTCTCCGTCGCGAACGGCGATATTGTCGTTTTTGTTCAAAAGTTCCCAGTTGATAAAGCAGCAATCGTTTTCACAAAATCCGCTGGTCATTACATCGGAAAGAAGTTTTGTCTGTGCACCGTGAATGTACAAATCCATTTTCTTTTTGCTCTGCTCTTCAAGGTTACCTTTGCCCGGTGTGAACCAGATGAAAACCGTATTTGCATGGCACTTCAAATATTCGTCCATAAAGTGTGTGAGCATAATTGTCTTTCCGCTGCCTGTGCAGGATTTCAAGATGATTTCTTCCTTGCCGTTTTCGATTGCACTTTGAAGAAGTGAAATAGCATTGCGCTGAAAATTCATTAAATCCATATTTTCCTCCGATGCTACAGTGCCAGGTCGCGATAGTAATAGTCTGGAATTATATTCACGCTGATGTTGTGGGCCTTTAGAAGCCTTTCCTGATTTGAAGAAAGAAGAACATCATGCCCCAAATACAGCGACTTGACGGAATTGTTGTCTTGTAATGTTTTGATAAATTCTTCCATTTCATCATCATCAAGAATGATTGCTATAGTTTTGTCCTTATCAAAATTTACGGCGTTTTCCAATTCCACCAATTCTCGCACATGCTCAAGCAGTTCGTCGGCATATTCGTAATACATTTTCTCGCTGATGGGAATGAAGTCGGTTTTGAAGTACTTGAGCGAACCAGAAAGGCCATCGGAATAAGTTGAACCGTCTTTGCGTTTTCCAGTGATTACGGTTTTTAACCGCTGATATGTGATGTCCCGGCAAATGTTGTTTTCATTGTTTGTGCAGAGGATGAACTTGCGGTGGCCGCCATCTTCCGCATTGAGTTTTAGAACCGCATGGCCAGTTGTGCCAGAGCCAGCAAAGAAGTCGAGGATGGTTATATTCTTATCACTTACAGTTACATTCTTTAAAAGCTTAATAATAATTTCAAGAGGTTTAGGATTTAGAAAAACATCCTTTAAGCTAAAGATTTCGGTCAATACATTTGAACCGTCTCCAGTTTCAGCTACATCGTATATAATACTTCTGTCTTTTATTATTTTATTTTGCCCATTAAAGTATTCTTTTTCATATGGAATCCATTTACCATCTTTTTGTTCCCAATGAATTAATTTTTCTTGTTCAAGTTTTTTCATTTTATCTTTTCCTACGCGCCAACGTCCATCATTTCCATCTGGTGCAATAGGAAAGCAATCTGTTCCATCTGGAGCTGCTATAGAAAAATACATAGATGGTCTATCTTCTCGTCGCGATGTATTTCCCCATTTTGCAAGTTTTGTAGTTTTGAAAAATCCTTTTTTGTCAGAGTGATTAAATTCTCTCTGAGAACGCTCTACAACTTCATCTTTCCAAAACATTTTATCCGTTTTTCTATAAACGCAAATGTATTCATGTTCAGTTGAAAAATAATCAACTGCTTGTCCTCCACCGAATTTCTTTCTCCAAATATAATTACCTACGAAATTCTTTCCCCCAAATATTTCATCACAAAGCATTTTCAAACTTGCCTGCTCATTGTCGTCAATCGAAATGAAAATCACGCCTTTTTCACTCAGTAGATTTCTTGCAATCTCCAGTCTTTTTTCCATAAAGGAAAGCCACTTAGAATGTCGGAACTGGTCGTTTGAATCCACATAATTATCATCGTAAATAAAATCCTTGTTTCCCGTATTGTATGGCGGATCAATGTAGATTACATCAATCTTGCCTCGGTGAGTTTTTTCAAGAAGTTTCAGACTGGCAAGATTGTCACCTTCAAGCAGAAAGTTTAATTCGCCACCATTATCTATAAATAAATCCTTTTCTTCGGTAAAAACAGGTGCGTTCTGCTCTAAAAGTTCATCAATTTTTTCGTGATGCTCTTCAAATACAAGTCCATATTTTTTGCCGTTCACTTCGCGAGTAAGTTCGCCCAAAAACTTGAGCAATTGCGAGGCATTTTTATCATTCGTATTCTGTTCGATAAAAGATTTGATTTCTGCAATTTCTGAAAGCAGTTTCTGCCGCTTTTCGCCTGAAATGTTTGTAGACATGATTTCTCCGTACTTAGTAATAGTTCAAAACTGAAGTTAAAAACTTAATGTTACTAAATATATCACGAAATCATCTTAGTTTCACTAAAAATTTAAACTATTTTCTTAATTAGACTTCTTTTTATGGAAGATTATTTTGAAATTTTTAGAATGAATATGAAATATTACCGAGAACAAAAACAAATTTCTCAAAGTCAACTTGCAATCGGAGCAGATTGCACAAACGGTTTAATTGGACAAATTGAAGCTGGAACAACAAAGCCATCATTTGACAGAATCATAAACATCGCCACGGCTCTCGGCGTTCATCCTGCCGACCTTTTTCTTCGCAACGCATCGACAACGGTCGCAAACACGAAGGAAATCTTAAAAACAAAACTCCTTTCTCAAATTGAAGATTTTATCGAGAAAGAGTTATAAAAGCCCTGCTTTTTTAATACTAGTTCGAAATTAATGCATCTATCTGTTTTTCTATACTTTTAGTCAAGTATGAATAGTTCATTTTGTTTAAAAGTTCTAGAACCCATTTTTTAAAGTCACATCTACTTATATAGCCACCAAACTTCTCTTGTTTCTTGTAATAGTTATCAACTAGATATTTTAGTAATTTTTTATTCGAAATATTGTCTTTTAGTGAAAATGAATTATTAATTTTATATATGTAATCATTTTTTTCTAATTCGTTGATTGCCGTTTTTAAATTTATTTCATACGCATTAGTTGTAATATTATTTTCTATTTCTATTTCAGCAGATAACCTTTTTTCTGTTATTTCCTCATCTAAAAAATTGTTTTCGAGGAGCTTTTTACAATACCAATAATAGTTTTCCAGTTCCTTTTCTTTTTTATCATCAGATAATGATTCTATTAGTTTGATTTGCTCATTTAAGAATGTTTCATTTTTAGTTTTCGTAATAAGATTTTCTTGAATTTCTGTTTCTGTCATTCTATCCCCTTATAATAATTCTTGTAGCCAAAAACTATACTAGAAATTTGGCTTTTGTTTTCCAATGAACTGTTGAAACAAATTTCTTTTGAATGGCTTAAATATCCGTAAATTTTATTCGTTGTAAAATCATCTGCCAATTGTTTGAAATGCTTTACCGTAAAATCTGAAAAATCTACACCATCAACAAATAATTCGATATTTTCATTTGGAAAGATTTCTATTGCTTCAAATTTTTCTTCCTTGTTGTAATAGATTGTGAATCCGTCATAAATATCGTCATTTTGGTCACCATCAGAAATCAATGAATATATTTCTTCCATTTCATCAAAATTTGATAGCGCATGTTTTGATATATCAACCATCATCAGCTTGAAACCCTGCAACATTTTTTTTACTTCTGGTTCATCAAGATGATTTTCTGGCTCTTTATAATTTAATCCAATTTTTTCCCTTACAACATTTTTAAATTCGCCAAAGCATATATCATTAACACCCTTTAATAATTCAATATTTAGTCTAATCATTTATATCCCCTTTCGATTGAAGTTTTTGATCATAAGCAATTTTTTCAAGTATGGCTTTGGAATATTTTGAACCAAATTGTTTTAAAAGATCTAATATATCTAAAAGTTCTGCTTCTAAAAACAATCCTTTTTCTATCAATTTTTTTTGTACTTGCCTATATCTTACCGCGCTTTTGCTATTTTTGAAACTTTTTGTTAATGCATGATCTTCTTTTTCGAGAATAACACAAGGTCCTTTCCATCTTGAAAGTGGAGAAGCGCTATTAGCTGGCATATGATGAATTTCGAGATTATGATTTCCTTTGGTAGATTTTCTCAACTCGCCATAGCTTCCGCCCTTAGAAGTCTTTGATACATAATTTGGATGTCTTTTATAATAGTCAAGTAAAAGATTGATTATGTATTGCTTAATTCCTGGATTGTTACGGAATGTAAATTCTCCATTTTCTTTTCTCGGTTGTGTTTCCCATTTGTTTTTAGACATATTATGCCTCCGTTTTTAAATTTTTCTTGAGAATAATCTAAAATGAAAAACATGTAAAAAGAGAATTTTGGTAATTATAGGGAATTTTGGAAATTAATTTGCGTTAGGGGTTGTAGCACCTGCGTAGCAGTCCCGAATGAAGGTGAGGGATGAGCCGCGGTTAGACGGCGAAGTGCGAAAAGCCCGACCCGAAGTGTAGCGCCCATATCAAAAAAATTCCTTGCTTTTTACCTATAAAAGCGCTATATTTGTAGTAATCCTACAAAAAGAGGTGTTTCATGCTACTTAAATTCTCTATTAGCAATTTTTATTCTGTGAAAGATACTTTGACGGTGGACTTTGAAGCCGAGCGAATTTCAACAGAAGGGGCAAAGGTTCTTGCTGACAATGTATTCTCTGGAAATGGAAAAAAATACCTTAAGACGATTGGTGTATTCGGGCCGAATGCTTCTGGAAAGACAAGTATTTATAAGGCACTTCTTTTTTGCAGCAGACTTGTTTTGGAATCTCACATGAATAATGAAGGTTCTGTTTTTAATTTCATGCCTTTCAAGTTTGACGGGTATCATGAAAAGCCTAGCGAGTTTTGTATCAATTTCATTTGCGATGGTCTTGAGTATGAATATTCTTTTTCTCTGACTCGGAAAGAAATTGTTTCGGAAAGCCTTTATTATTATCCTGGCAAACGAAAGGCAAAGATTTTTACGCGCAATGAACAGGTGGGGAAATCGAAAAGCGAGATTTTTAGTTTTGCCGATGGTTCCTTTGTTAAGCCTATGGATGTGGCCCAGAGTACGGGGCGAAATACTTTGTTTATAAGCCGTGCGAGTCAGATGGATAGGGAGCTTGCAAAGAAGATTTATAATTTCTTTTTGACAGAGCTTTATGTTGGTGTACCAAATATACCTGATGAATATGCGTTAAACCTTTTTAAAAAGAATAAGGCTTTATTGCTTAAGGCATTGAAGATGGCCGATAGTGATATTGAGGATATTGAAGTTCGTCGCGAGCGAGTAAACATTCCTGTCCCGCCTGCTTATCTTCAGCTAGGTCGCAATATGATACCGAGCATTCCTGCCATTGATTCTGAAACTATACTTCGTTTTTTGACAACTCATAAACGCAGTCCAAATATAAAGTTTGATTTGTATGCGGAAGAATCTGCTGGGACGATTCAAATTTTTTACCTTCTTCTTGTCCTTCTTGATATTTGCAAAAGAGGAAAAACACTTATTGTCGATGAATTTGATTTGAGCTTGCATACGGAATTGGCGCAATTTATCATCAATATGGTTCACGCTTCAAAGGGAGCTCAACTTCTTTTTACGAGCCACAATACGAATCTTATTGATGTCAAAAAATTCCGCAGAGATCAGATTTGTTTTACTAATAAGAAGAAAGACGGTTCTACAGATTTTTACTCACTTTTTGATTTTAAGGATTTCCGCGAGAACATGGATGCCGAAAAGGGCTACTTGCAGGGAAGATTTGACGCTGTTCCTTATGTGACAGCTTCAGTCGATGAAATCAGAAAGCTTTTTGGGGAGTAAGTATGACACGAGGGAAAAACGGTCGCCCAGATCGAAAAATGAAACCGATTATTCTCGTTTTGTGCGAAGGCGAAACCGAAGAAAGTTATGTTGAGAATCTTAAACAGAAATACAGGCTTCCTATAAAAATTGTCTCAAAAAATGAATTTATTGCCGTACTAGAAAAAAATAATGAATCCAAATGAGCACAATGCGCAAAAAAAAACTTGCAAAGGCTTCCGTCATACAAACATTCTGACCTTTGCAAGTTCTTTCAGGTCTTCTTCGTAAATAGAGTTTTCTAACCCTAGTTCAGTTTCTGATCGCCCTCTTTGACCCAGCCGATTTTTCTGAAAAGCAGGTCGAATCCGAAAGTCAAGGCAGCAGGCAATACGAAGCAAATCAAAATCATTCCAATCCATTCAAGTGCGCCTGGATGAATTGCTGTTGCCCCGTGCATAATTGCAACTTCGCTCGGCTCGAACCAACCCGTAATCATACCAATCGGACCGACCAAACCGCAAGTTCCCATTCCGCTAGAAACGGCAGCACCGTTCATTTCCAGCTTGAAAACGCAGGTTGCCAAAGGTCCAGTAATAAGGCTCGACAAAGTCGGTGCAATCCAAATGCACGGATTTTTGATGATGTTCGGCATCTGAAGCATTGAAGTTCCCAAACCCTGAGACAAAACGCCGTTCCACTTATTCTCACGGAAACTTGCTACTGCAAATCCGACCATCTGGGCACAACAACCAGCTACGGCAGCTCCACCGGCCAATCCTGTAAGACCGAAAGCCGCACAAATCGCAGCCGAACTAATCGGAAGCGTAAGTGCAAGTCCGATAACAACAGAAACGATACAGCCCATCCAGAAAGGATGAAGTTTAGTTGCCCAAACGACGAATTTTCCGACAGAACTTGCGCCAAGTCCAATCCATTTTGCTGTCAAAACCGTAAGAAGCGCTCCAACCAAAATTGTAACAAGCGGCGTTACGATAATATCAACTTTTGTTTTTCCGCTAACAAGATTTCCAAGTTCTGCGGCGATAATGGCGATGAATAAAACTGCCAAAGGACCGCCAGCTCCACCTGTCACGTTAGCCGCAGCTCCTACAGCTGCAAGCGAAAACAAAACCAAGTTCGGAACATGCATTGCAAAGCCGATACCCACAGCCATCGCAGCCCCTACGACATGTGCTTCTGTTGCGAAGTTTCCTGCATCAACAAAAAATTTGAAAAAGACATTCTCATTCAGTCTCATCAATTGCTGTCCGAGAGTCTTGATAATTGTTCCTATCAAAAGTGATGCGAACAATCCCTGAGCCATTCCGCTCATTGCGTCAATTAAGTAACGTTTGACATACTTATTCATTCTTTTCAACCTTTACCCATCAGGGTATGTTTTTATATCCAGTCAGAGAAATTATATTTCGTCTGGTATTGGCTTAATAATTTTTTTCGATGTTATGGACATGAATGTAATGGTCAAGGCAAGAGAAACCAACTCTGCAATTGGGAACGACCACCATATTGCATTTACATTGCCCGAAAGCGAAAGCAAGTAGGCGGCAGGAAGAAGAACGACTAGCTGTCTGGCAATAGAAATTATCATCGAATAATGAGCTTTTCCGAGGGCCTGACATGCAGAACCTCCGATGATACAAAATCCACAGATTAAATAGTGAACGGCAATAATTCTCAATGCTTTTATACCCATAGCCTTCATCGTATCCGAAGCATGGAAAATATCCAGAAGATAACCTGGAATCAGTTCGAATGCCAAGAATCCAATGAACATGATGCCCATTGCATAAATCGTTGCATATTTTACCGTTGCTGTTATTCGTTTTTTCTTTTGCGCACCATAATTGTAGGCGATAATCGGAACCATACCATTGTTCAATCCGAAAACTGGCATAAAAAAGAAACTCTGTAGCTTGAAGTACGCTCCGAAAACAGCTGCAGCAGTCGAAGTAAAGCCCAGCAAGATTTTGTTGAAACCAAATACCATGACAGAACCGATGGCCTGCATTATGATTGTCGGAATTCCGATTTTATAGATTTGGCCGATTATGTAACTTTCAAAACTAAAATGTCGGATTTTGAGCTTGATTTCGTGATTTTTCTTGATATTCAAGATGATGGCCAAAGAACCTGCTATAAACTGGCCTGTTACGGTTGCAATTGCAGCTCCCTTTGCTTCGAGCCGAGGAACGATTTGAATGCCTTTGACATTTATTCCAAAAATAAAAATAGGATCCAAGATGATGTTGATGATGGCTCCTGTCGACTGCGTTATCATTGAGTAGAAGGATTTTCCCGTAGAAATCAAGAGACGTTCGAAAATAAACTGGGTGCAAACTCCTAAAGACCCAATCATGATTATCTGCATGTAATCGATTCCGTATTTGATGATTTTTGCATCATCAGTCTGCGCGATGAAAAACGGTTTTGTTACGAAAATTCCTATAAGTACAAAAAAGAGAAAATAGAAAAAAGACAGATAGATACCCGTTGTTGCAACGCTGTTTACCTTATCGAATTTTTTTTCTCCGAGGGCATGGCTTAAAACAGTGCCTACACCGATTCCTGTTCCTCCGACGATGGCAACTACCAAAGTCTGAATTGGAAAGACAAGTGATACAGCGGTAAAAGCTTCTTCACATACTCTAGAAATAAAAATGCTGTCAACGATGTTATAAAGGGCTTGAATGAGCATTGATAGCATCATTGGAATGGACATCGTAATAAGGAGCTTATTGATTTCCATCGTTCCCATTTTATTTTCTGGTAATGGTGCTTTAGTCTCTTCGGAAATATTTTGCATGGATGTAGTTTATAAAAAAAAAGCCTGCTCTTCAATATGAAGAACAGGCCGTGACATTTTAAGAATTAACTTAGAATGTGTATGTATAGCTCAAAGCAAATCGGTCAAAGAAGTACTGCTGACCTACACAAGTTCCAGTGAATGTTTCATCAGCTGTAGCAAATGCACGGGCATTTTTGATTCTGCACTGGATAGCCAAGTTGTTGTGTTTGTCGAATGCAAGTACTACAGTTGGGTTGATACAGAATTCTACGAATGTAGGATTCCAAGCTGTGTACTGTCCGCCAGTAACGTCGTAGTAATAGCCGTCAAATTCGAGCTGAACACCAACCAAAGAGATAACAGGAACTTTGTCTGGGAACATATATCCGAATGTGATGTATGAGTCATATCCCCAACCATTGAATTTGTCTCCGCCATTTTCCCAAAGCCATGGTGTTCCATCAGCAACACCTGTCATAGCAGAGAAGTTAACCTGATATGATGCCTGCAATACGATATGGAGCCAATCTTTTGCAGAATTTTCATCGCTGATAAGGGCAGCAACATCAAACTGGAAAAGAGCTTCGATGTATGGTTTAACATAGAAGTTCATGAACATAGGAAGTGTTGCATAGTCGGCTTTTGAAAAAGTTGGAGTTGAAGTTCTGTTGATAATACCTTGTCCTCGTGCAAGACCTGGCAAATCCCAACCTGTAGCAACTTCAATACCACCTGTGAAGTTAAGGAAAGCTATAGGAGTGTAAATGATTTTACCTGTTCCTTTAATGTCAACTGGACCTCGAATTTCGAATCCTTCCTGGAATTTAACATTGTTTCCTGCTGTAAGAGCATTGTTTCCTGGTGTGTTCAATTTGTATTCATACCAGAATCCAAGGGCACCTTCAACTCCACGATAAAATCCATTTAGATTTGACCATGATGTTCCTGCGGCATTTTCTGTTCCGCTAGAAGTTGCAAAACTTGGATAATATGCAGCTGAAAAGTTAATCCATAAACTGTGTTCTCCTGTTTGAGAATTTGCTGCTGCATCAGCTTCTGCTTCTGCATCCTGTGCAAAAATAAATGTTGTGCACATCAAAACACAAAGAATTATACTAAGTGCTTTTTTCATTTTTCTTTTTCCTCCTGTTTTTACATCAACACGAAAATAAATAAGCTTCCGAGTGATTAAAAATCAATTAACTAAAATTCTAATTGTAAACTTTTTATCTGTCAAATTATTTTTTCACTTTAATTTATTTAACCGGTTCGTAAAAGTTTTTCAATGACAGTGAAGAAATATCGGTTTATAATGTTTCGATAGAGGTTTTATGAGCGAAGAATTAACACAAGACGAAATCGATGCACTTCTAAGTGGCGTTCCAGCCGAGAAAGGCGAATCTGAAAACGAAAAAACCCAAACCGATAGCGCTGCAAAAAATACTTCCGGCAAAAAAGGAGCCGGCAAAGTTGATGAAGCCGACTCAGAGGCAAAGAAAAAACGCGTTGCAGAATGGAAAAAACGTGCTGAGCAGTGGGAAAAAAAGCATCCTGGAGTAAAAGACCATGTTTTGTCGCAGGACGAAATTGACCAGCTTTTGAAGGCGATTTCAAAAGTCCCTGATGATGACGAATATGACCTCTCTGACTCAAACAAAAGGCGAAAAATCAAAATATACGACTTCAAACGACCAGACAGATTTTCCAAAGAGCAGATTCGATATCTAGTATGCATTTTTGAAACAGTTTGCCGCGATATGACGACACAGTTTTCTGCAAGGTTACGAAGTCTTTGCCATTTTCGTGTGGCAAGCGTTGACCAGCTGACTTACGAAGAATTTATTCGTTCAGTTCCTACCCCAACAACGATGGCTTGCTGCAAGTGGGAAAGTGAAAAAGCCGTTCTGGAAATTGATCCATGCTTGACTCACGAATTTTTGTATTCGATGGTTTCGGACAAAATCGATAGATTTGAAGTTATGCTTGATGAAATCGGAGGTCTTACCGACGATTTGAAATACGAAATTATGGATACTGCTCGAGGAGTTTTCCACGGAAGCAAAATTATCCGAGATTTGACTGATACGGAACTTTTCTTTATGGATAATTTTGTCGCCAAGCCAATTTACAAGCTTATCACGCAAAGTTTTAACGAATGGCAGGAGCGTTCATTTTTCTTCACGCAAAAAAATCAGAAAAAGAAGTCGGAATTGGTTCTGCTTCAAGAGCCAAGCGACATCTGGATGGAAAACAATCCGCAGTTTGCACTAGTTGCAGGTCCTGCTGAAATGGGATTGCTTATTACGATTGAAGGAAAAATCTGCGATGAAGAAGGAATGTTAAATGTCTTCTTGCCTTATGAATTTGCAAAAAATGTTTTGATTGAAAAGGGGATTCTTATGAAAGCTACGACAAATGGAAGTAAATTTGGTCTTGAAATAGTGCCTGGAAATTCCGGCGTTTCGCTTGGTGAATTCAATGTTCCGGAAGGTGAAAAAGTTGAAAAAGGAATGATTATCGAACTCAACAAACTTGCAGGTGAAGAAGTTGACCTTTACGACAAAAAGACAGGAAATATTTTTGCCAAAGGTGAAGTTGTTGTCATAGACGAAAACTTCGGTGTGCGAGTCACAGACGTGTTGTAAGGTAAGATTATAGTTTTTTCAATAGATATTCTTTAATTTTCACATTTAGTCCTTTTATAATGGTACGATACTTTCGTATTAATAAAAGGACTATTTTTTTACCTTTAATTGATATGATTGCCGACCCGATTACAGAATCAGTTGTCGGTTTCAAGGAATATAAAAGCGAGAAATCAAAAATTCATAAAAATAAGGATGACAATAAGCCATCCTTATTTTCTGAATTATAATTCAAATTCCTAAACAGTTGTGATAGGAAAGACATATTTCTCTTTAAATTGAGGTCTTTTCCTATTTCCTACATCAAAACTTTTCTTAAACCGTACTCTACGATGTCCGTAGCACCAAGTTCGTGAAGTTTCGGAAGCAAAGTCGGAACTTCGCCTTTTTTGACGGCAATTTTTACTGCATAGCCGTCGTTTCCGAAAAGCGGGCTGACTGTCGGACTTTTCATACTCGGCATTGATTTAATCAAATTGTCGAACTTGTCTTTTGCGACGTTCATTTCAAGCATGACTCTTCCGCGCGCGTTCAAAACGCACTCGAAAAGCATCTTGAGTTCCATAATTTTCTGCTTTTTTTCTGGATTGGCCATCGCTTCTTTTGAAGCATACATTCTGGTCGAACTTTCCATCAAAGTATCGACGATTTTAAGTCGGTTCGCGCGCAAACTAGAACCTGTCGATGTGTTATCAATCAAAATCTGTGCCATTGCATCTTCGTTGTCCTGCACGAAGCCTTCGCTCGTTCCCCATGTGCGGAAAATTTCGCCGTTGATTTTCTTTTCGGCGATGTATTTTTTGGTAAGTGCATTGTATTCGGTTGCAATTGTAACCTTGCCTTTAAGAAGCGTGTCGTAATCTTTCGTTTCTGGAATTGCGGCAACGATTCTAACCGGGTCAAAGCCCAAATCCATAATCTCGATTACATCGTCCTGAACGCCGTTTTCATAGACCCAGTCTTTTCCGCTAAAGCCCACATCGGCCTTGTTCTGCGCCAAAAGTGCGCTCGTAATCTGAGGTTTTACAACCTGAAAAGCTAAATCTTCCTGGTTCGTGGTCGGAAAATACGTGCGATCCGGCAAATTGATTGTGATTCCCACATCGTTCAAAAGTTCGCAAACAGAATCGTAGATTCTTCCCTTAGCCAACAATATCTTAAGTTTTTCCATAGTTTTTCTCCTGTTTATAATTTACAAAGATATACAATGATTTATTTTTTTGGGTGTCTAAATAGTCGTTTTATTTCCACTTTTGCTTCAATATTTGCGACTCGCAAATAATTAATAAGCTGCGCCTATTACTTTTTCTGTAATTTCATTATCTGTCAATTTAAAACTTATCCTTGTTTTTTCTAACAAATAACGCCTTTGGTTGAAGGAATTTTTACGCGCAAGCGCGAATCGAAATTCCTTCTCCGTTTTAACAAATTATGCCTTTTGTCGAAGGAATTTCGCCGCCACGACGAGCGTCGATTTCCGTTGCCTGCCTGATTGCACGAGCGGCCGCCTTGAAAAGTCCTTCCATTTTGTGGTGGTCGCTTCTTCCGCGGATTGTGTCCAAGTGCAAATTGCATTTTGCGCTACTAACGAAGCCCTGCCAAAAATCCTCGAAACAGTCGGTCTGGAAACTGTACTGTTTTTCTTCGCCAGTCTTTTCGTCCTTTCCCATCGAAACCAGCGGAATTCCGCTCAAGTTTGCCTCGCATACGAGAAATGGGCGGCCGCCGAAGTCCACGGCTGCACGGCACAAGCTTTCGTCCATCGGGTAAAGGCACGAACCGCTTCGGAAAATGCCTGCACAGTCGCCGAGTGCTTTCGCAAATGCCATCCCGAGTGCGATTCCTGTATCTTCAATTAAATGGTGCTGGTCTACTTCCAGGTCGCCTTTCAATGTTCCGCTTAAATCGAAAAGTCCGTGTTTGCAGAAAGAATTGAGCATGTGTCCGAAAAATCCTATCGGGCAAGATACATCGCATTTTCCGCTTCCGTCCAAATTCAGCGTCAAAGAAATCTGAGTTTCTTTCGTATTTCGTTCAATTGTCGCTACTCGTGCCATAATTGTCTCCTAAATACTAAAGCTTTCTTCGATGTTTTCGCATGCTGTTTTAGGCGAAAACTCGTTGGCAGCAATTGTATTTAAAGCTGCCTAGCTTCCATATAAAATCGTTTTTCGCTTGCTTCACCCATAGAAAAACTCTTTCGTGGCAGGCTTCCTGTATTTGCAATCGTTGCAAAAAAAGTGTCTTTCGCAATCGGTGGAAGCAGGATTGAGGTCGCCGCCGTTGTGCCAGAAACAATGCTTCCTCCGAGCCTGAAAACTTCATCGCTTCCGTGGATATAATCGATATCCTCTTTGCTGTTTCCGTTAGCACTCAAAAATTCGTCCAATGCAGGCTGCAGTGCACTTACTGCCAAATCCGTAATAGGAGTTTTCAGCAACGTGAATTTTTTCTTTCCGCCATTTGAGTAGACAAAACCAAAATCTGCCTTTGATGAACCGACAGCCTTTTCGAGAGCTGCTTCATCTGCAACTTCTTCAATCGTTCCGTTAAGGTGGGTTTTCATCGCTTCAAGCAATTTTTCCGAATCAACATTGAAAAGAACACGGTGGATTGGCTCAAAAGTAAGTCCTTCGTCATAAATATTTACGATTTCAACGAGTGCGTATCGTGCAGGACTGTCGCTCGGTGCGCCTTCTTCTTTAAGTTTGTTCCAGATTGTCTTAGCCGTTGCAAGCGAATGATTTCCATCGCCAACAGCGAACATAAAAACACTTCCGTCCGATTGAGTCTGAGTTGCAGCGATTTTTTCAAGTGCGTTTACTACATTGCCGTTGATAACAGAATCTTCAACTTTCCAGCCCGAAATCGAACCGGAATTCATCATCAGTTTTGTTTCGTAAAGCGGTTTTCCGTTCTTTGCAAGCTCGCCGGTTTTTTCAACCAAACTTTTATCCGCATCGTTTACCAAAAGCATGATGTGAGGCAATTCCAAGCAAGCGTTCTTTCGGATTTCTACGCGTGGAGGGATTCTCTCCAAAATTGTAGCCTCTGTTGCACGAATCTGCGCTTTCATTTCTGGCTTCCAATCGTATTTTTCAAGGTCGATTGCGGTAACCAAACCTTTTCGAGTTCGACCAAATTCAGTTTTTCTTTCTATGTAAACGATATTTTTTACAGGATTAGAAAAAACTCCGTCAGCCAAATATTTTTTCATTGTTGAATTGATTTTTTCGATTCGTGCTGCCTTGTCGCCGTCGTTCAGGTAAACTTCAGGCAAAGTGATTCGCAAGGTCGAAGGAACTTCCCCAACGAAATCTTCAACTTTTTTCCAATAATCGCGGTCCTGCGTATACTGATCGCAAGCGATAACCGCCCATTTTTCCAAATCTGTGCCATCTTTTGGCAATAAAATTTCAGGGATTTTCAATCCGTACTTTTCGATTGTTTCCATATAATGAAGTATACAGAAAAAATGGTGTTTGTGCTACAATAAACCATGCCCTCTCAGTTTTTCGGCCAGGTTCAAAGGCAAAGTCAGTCACAAAAACTTTCTCAGGTGATGATACAGTCCATCGGTTTGCTTTCAAATTCAACGGATGAACTGCGCGAGAAAATCTACACCGAAGCCGAAAAAAATCCTGCACTTGAAATCGTTCGTGATGGAAAACTTTCGACGGTCACGGACTATTCGGCCAGCTTTTCCGGTTCTGCTCAAAGCGATAACTTTCAGTCTTTTTTGGAGAATTCTTCGGTTTTTGAAGAAACTTTGCAGGAACACTTGCTTTCTCAACTTGGCGAACTCAAACTTTCAAAGCGCGAGGAAGAGGCTGCCGAAACGATAATCCAAAATCTTAACGGAAAAGGATATCATATAATCCCACTCGAAAATCTTTTTCCGTCACGAGATTACCCAATTGCTATGAAGATGCTGCGTTTAATTCAGCAGTTCGATCCGATTGGTGTTGCTGTTAAGGATTTACAGGAAAGCCTTTACATTCAAGCCAAGGCAAAGGGCGCTGATGATTTTACCTTAATTTTTATCAAGTATCATCTTCAACTTTTGGAAACGATTCGACTCCCTTTAATTGTTCGAAAACTTTCGGAGAGCGGAATTAAAACGAGCGAGGCACAAATTGAAGATGTAATTTCGTTTATTAGGACGCTGGAACCTTATCCTGCACAAGATTTTGCAACAGGACGAAATTCTGTCGGAGGAGAGGGAGGCAATTTTATTTCTCCTGATGTTCGCGTTGTCAGGTCCGAAAAAGATGAAAAATCGGAATATTATGCCGAATTGATAAAAGAAAATCTGCCAATAGTTAAACTTAACGAAGAATATCTTAAATTAAAGGGCAAGGAAGCAAAAGACAATATTCTTGCTGCTAAAAATTTCATAAATTCTATTGAAACGCGGAACGAAACGCTGGAAAAAGTTGCGAATCTGATTGTCAAAGTCCAGAATGATTTTTTTGACAAAGGTGCCGAAGCATTGAAGCCTTTGAAAATGAAGGATGTTGCCGAAAAAGTTGGCGTGCACGAGTCAACGATAAGCCGAATTGCACGGCGCAAATATCTTTTGTGTGACAGGGGAACCTTTGCACTCCGGTATTTTTTCACGGGAGAGGCAGGTAGCAGGG
>JAQYSN010000040.1 GCA_028725265.1 Spirochaetales bacterium
CTGTCTTATTGCTCCAAGAAAATCACTTTTGGAACAATTAAAAGAGAGCTTGAAAAATGAGCTTGATTTGGATAGCGCATTTGTTAATGAACAAGATTTTGATTTTTCTAAACCTGGCATTATTCGTCTTGCTACCACGCAAAGTTGCAAGGGGCTAGATTTTCCAGTAGTTCTTTTCTATCTTGACCATCGCGCACATTTTGTTGATGTATATGATGAATCAACGGCAGATAAAATGAATCGCAATATGATTTACACAGCAATCACTCGAAGTATCGAAATGCTTCATATTTTTACGCTAGAAGATTCTACTGCGAATGCTATAAACGACCTAAAGGAAATTTTGAAAAATGATTGATATCAAAAAACTTGAAGAATACATCAATGAAAACTATGCCGAGTCGGACGATTCTAACGAAACCGATGCCGACCACAGAAAGCTTCCGTCACGCAATCCTCTCGCTGATTTTGCAAGAAAAATTTCAGGCCACGGAGGAATGCATGGAGGAATGAACCCCTTTAGCGGGATGAGCCCATTAAAACATCCAGATTTCAAAATTCTTGAAAAAAGGATGAAAACCAAGAAAGAAGATTTTATTTCACGCTTAATTTATTACATTAACTTAAAGAAAATGACTCCTCCACAAGTTTACAATGCCGCAGGAATAACTCCCGATTGTTTTTCAAAAATTCTTAGCGGAAAAACAAAACATCCTACAAAAGAAAAGATAATTGCAATGGCAATCGCTCTTAAACTTAAGTATAAAGAAGCAGAAGATTTGCTTTCTAGTGCTGGCTATTGTTTTTCGCTTTCAAAAGAAGATGTTATCTTTGAATTCTGCTTCGAAAACGGCCCATGCACAATCGATGAAGTAAATGAAGTTCTAGTGTATTTTAATCTTGAACCTATCGGAGGGCGTGCGTAAACAAGATTTGATTGTGCGACGCAAAAAGAATTCATGTCAAATTTTTGCAAAAGCGAACCAACACGCGGCAGAATAGGAACACCAGACAGTATATTGGGTCAGGCGGGATTCTTGCACCAAAGTAAATTCCGGTGCACACCACACAAAAAAAAGCCGGCAGTCCACTTCAACGGAACCACCGGCGATTCTATCCGCGCGAATTAAGTTTGCGACAGCAAACGACTTCATCTGCGGCTAAATACTATTTGATTTCGTAATCTTTGTTATAAGCTGCTTCGATTGTTGCGATGTTAATCGGGTTGAATTTCTTGTTTCGAGCAGAAATAGCCTCGTCCAAAGCATATTCAAAAGGTTTTACACCGCTAATCATTCCAGGAATAGCCTTCGCAAGGCATCCAAGAACAACCATGTTTGCACCGCGTTCGTTGTTTGTCTCGCGGGCAATATCGTTTGCAGGAAGTGCAATTGACCTGATATCAGTTCTAGTTGGTTTAATATCAATCAAGCTTGAGTTGTAAATCAAAAGTCCGCCTGGTTTAAGGCTTGCTTCGAACTTAGTCATAGAAGGCTTGTTCAAGGCAACGACTACATCCGGCTTTTCGATTACAGGCGACGCAACTTCTTCATCACTTACGATTACAGAACAGTTTGCAGTTCCTCCTCGCATTTCTGCACCATAAGAAGGAATGTGAGAAACATATTTATCCTCGCTCATTCCAGCAAGGGCAAGAATCTTTCCAGCAAGGATTACCCCCTGTCCACCAAATCCTGCAAAAATAATTTCTGTTGTCATAGAATACTCCATTTTTTCAATTCAGTTATACAAACAAAGATAGAAAAGATTTTAAGGATAATATCGATTCTGCTAAAATTTAGGTTTTCCAAATAATCGTTTTATTTCAATCTTAGGCTTACCGAAATTAATCAACAAACCGGTTTCAAGTTTTGAAGCCTTCAGATAATTAATAACTTGAGCCGAAAACTCAGGCACAAGCATCTTCACAGCCTTCAATTCAACAATTACGGAATTTTCAACAAGTAAGTCAGCATAGAAATCACCAACTTGCTCGTCATCATAAAATACCGGAAGATGATGCTGCTGTTTTACATCTAAACCAGACTTTCTCAATTCAATTGCAAGTGCATTTTCATACACCTTTTCAAGAAAACCCGCACCCAACGTATTTGAAACTTTATAGGCACAACCTATAATTTTCTCAGTCACATCATCTAATTCCAATATTTCATATTCTACTTATCTTTTACATCCTTTTAATCTTTGTTCCAAATCAAATCTTATTTAGAAACAACTCCGGCTTTAGGGCTAGCCGCTTCCGGAATAATTCCAGCAGGGACATCTCGCAAAACACCCAGCGGATAGTAAGGTTCCATAGCTTCTTTAACCCAGTTTGCTGCAACTGTAGGTTCAACACCCCAGTTTGTAGGACACATTGAAAGAATTTCAACGAAAGAATATCCCTTTCCTTCTTTCTGATATGTCAAAGCCTTTTTGATTGCAGCCTTTGTCTTGTTGATATGCTGGACATCATAAACAGCACATCGCTCGATGTATTTTGGCTCAACCAAAGTATTGATAAGTTCAGCGGCACGAATAGGATATCCAACATCTTCTGCTTTTCGTCCATAAGGAGTTGTCTTTGTAACCTGACCTACAAGAGATGTAGGAGCCATCTGTCCACCTGTCATACCGTAAATAGCGTTATTAATGAAGATTACAGTGATATTTTCACCACGATTTGCAGCATGAATTGTTTCTGCCGTACCGATTGCAAGAAGGTCACCATCGCCCTGATAATCCAAAACGATTTTATCCGGGTGAACGCGTTTCATACCTGTTGAAACAGCGGGTGCACGTCCATGAGCAGCTTCGCAAGAGTCAACATTAATGTAGTTGTATGCGAATACGGCACATCCTACTGGAGCTACCAACAAAACATCCTGTTGAATCTGCATTTCATCAATTACCTGACAGATAAGTTTATGTACGATTCCATGTCCACAACCACCGCAATAGTGAGTTTTGACATTTTTCATCGATTTTGGGAATTCATATTTCTTAGACATAGCTTTTCACCTTCTCTACAATTACATCAACTTTAGGGATGAGACCACCTGGTTCTCCATAGAAATCAACATCACTAACTTTAAGACCAGAATTCAATTTTACGTCCTGAACCATCTGTCCCATGCTCATTTCAACAGTAAGAACTTTCTTTGCATTTTTACATGCACTTTCAAGTTGTTTTCCTGGGAAAGGCCAAAGAGTAATAGGTCTGAAAAGACCTGCTTTTATTCCCTGATCACGAAGAACTTTTACGGCTTTTTTACAAACACGAGATGCCGTTCCGTATGCACAAAGCACAAAATCAGCGTCATCACACATATAGTTTTCATAAAGAGTTTCGTTTTCTTCGATTTTCTTGTAGTTTTCAAACAAGTGTTTTACATGTCCGTTAAGATAATCATCACCTTTACCGAGTTTAAGCGACATAATGATGTTATTGTCTCTGTCTGCCGTTTTTCCAGTCAAAGCCCAAGGTTTTGCAGGGAATTCTTTTACCTCTTCTGGAAGAACGCAAGGCTCTGCCATCTGTCCAAGGTAACCATCGCCCAAAAGCATTACAACAACACGATATTTATCAGCAATTTCGAAAGCCTTTACGG
>JAQYSN010000041.1 GCA_028725265.1 Spirochaetales bacterium
CGGAATCACAAGATTTTCGTTAGACGAGGTTGTTTTTAACGTAAGTTGAGTTTCATCAGAGCTCACTATCTGACCTTCAATCCAATCTGACTTTTCCACGCTGTAAACTTTTACATTCTTCTTAACAAACAATGCAAACTCAGCGGCATTTCTAATTGCCCGTTCCATTCCTGGCGAAGTAACTTCCATGTAAACGTCTTGATTTGAAAGAAGATTTTCCATTGTTGGAGCCAAAAGTCTATGAACTTTTGCGCAATCATCAATCCCAATACCTTCGAAAATTGAAGGATCCTTAAATGCAATAACAACCTGAACTTGAGTTCGACCTTTCATCGGCGTAACTTTTACAGAAACCAATGAATACCCAAGTCCTTCTACAACTTTATTACATTCTTCATAGTAAGGAATTTGATTTAATGCTAAGTATTCCAAATTTACTCCAAATTAACTGATTGAATATAAAAAAAGAGCCGTTTGAACGACTCTTATTTAATAAAGCATATTATGTTCATGGATACAATATCACAAAAAACAAGTTAATGTCAATACTAGCGAGAACTTCTCAAAAGGTAAGGTTTATCAAGAACCAGATAAGCTTTTTCATCCGAATCAGATTTTATAAACTTTGCTTCCGGAAATTCTTTTTCAAAATCAACAAAATTATTATTCCTAAGTTTTTCTCCACGTCCCATGATACAAGTATATGGAATTCCACCAACAATCAAAAATTTCGGAATCTGATAATCAATAGAATCTATCGTATGACAAATCGTTTTCTGCTCATCAAAAACATCCATCGAACACTTCCAATAGCGCACCCTGAAAGTTTTTTCTCCAGTAAAGAGGTAGGCGTAGACATAATCATCGTTAGCTTGTTCATCCATTGTGATTTCAGAAAAATTATTCTGAGGAACGTAATAATCCTGTTGCGGCAAAACTTTATACCAAAATCTTACGTAAGCAGAATTTTCCGTTATAAGAAGTTTCTTCTTGGAAAAATTCCAATCAACGTTATATTCATCATCGAGCCATAAACCATAATAATTCTTGAGTCTGATAAAAACCTGATTTGCATCAAAATCAAAACGGATTACCCTACTCTCATTCTCCCATTTCAACTCAGCAGAAGGCTGCGCATTGCACAGTGATACCGATAGAACCAGCAGAAAAGCGAAACCTAAAAATTTTTTTTTCAAAGCAAATTTCAAAAAACACATGGATTAAATTTTTCCATTTACCGCCATCAGCATTTCAACCTGAATTACAGGCACATCAAGCTTTTCGGAAATGATATCAGAAGAAAAACCTTGATTTATCATATCAATAATCTGTGTCTTGGTATCTTTTTTTGGAGTAATCTGATTTTTAGCCTTCGTAATTTGTAACGTCCCTTGAGAAACATCTTTTCCGTAAATATCGTTATTTACGGCCGTTTCAAAAAGCTCCGTCTGCTTTTGAAAATCCGACGTTCCGGCATTTTCCGTAAAAAGACTAAAATTCTTCGCTTCGCTTTCCTTTTTTGAACGAGCAGCATACGAATTTGCAGCCCTTTTCATAGGATTTGAAGTTTTCTTTTTTTCTTCACGGACGCTTTCTTCTTCCATAGAAACCAATTTTTCAGAAACATTTTTTTCAAACTCTTTTTGATCAATGATATTATTATAGAGTTTTATTTTCTTCTCTATCTGAGAAAGCAAGTCCTGAAGCATTTCCCTATTATTTTCAATCAAGGTGATATCATCTTCTGCAGTTCTATCAATAGCCATGATAAGTTTATTCACTTCGTTTCTGGCTTCTTCCAGGGTACCTTCCGCAGAAAATTCTTTTTTAATCAGGCGAATAACGATAATCCACATGATTATATTGAATAAAAGTATAACAGAACTAATAATTACTACCGTCAATTTCATGCCTCAAACAAATTATCAACCAAAAATATCCAAATTATTACCAAGGGCAGGATCTCTTATCACATAAGACTGCTCTTTTTCATCTTCTTTCTGATTTTGTTTTTTGGAGTCGTTTTTTTTATTCCCCGCAGAACCTTTACGATCTTTAATCTGGTTCATCTGCTCATCTTTTTTTGTTTCATTAATAACGTCTTTATTTTCGATTTCTTTTTGCAATTTTGCATCTAGAATCATAGAATTCTGAAGGGCAGCTCCCTGTTGCTGCTGAATAACAGTCTTAGAGACTTTATCCATCTGAGTATAGAGAGTCTGCAAATCAATTGGAGCTATAGCCATTTGGAACCTTCTTCAATTCTTCTTCGTCAGGTGGTTCGTACTTTCCTCGCTGAACGATTGTTCCTTCCAAATAGAAAGTAACACCTTTCAAGTCGTTACGAATTTCATCTCTGACATCACGAACATAAATCTGTGTTCCGGAGTAAACCATACCAGATGCAGAAACTTTTCCTACAGCCTTCAAATTTCGCAAATGTTCCAAAACATCAGAAAGCTCTTTCGAATTTGTCTCATATTCAGCGCAAAGTCCTTCAAACTTCTGCTTTTCTTCATTAAGACGAAGTTCCTTATCCTGAGGCAATCTCTTACGAACTTTCTTTATATTTTCGAGCTGTTCAATATTAAGCTCGCTCTCATCCATTTCTTTCTGAATTTTATCCTGAATCTGTTGCAATTCAACCATACGAATCTTAGCCTTAGGGTCTACACCGACTTCTATAATAGTCTTTGCTCCACCGCCACTACCACCGATATCCTTAGTATAGACAGCTTCTTTTGCAAACAGATGTCCACCTTTTATAGCAGCCTGCTTTTTGGTTCCAGTAATGATAATCTTTTTATTACAGGTAACTTCCGAATTGACGATACCATCAGAAACCATAAGATATTCGCCGACATCCACGGTCGTATTCTGAATAAACCTTGCCCAGATTGAACCACCTGCAATAATAGATCCCTGGTCACCACCCATGATACCTTGATTGATAACGATATCTCCATCAGCCTTAAGGTTACACTTACCAACCGAACCTGAAATTTCAATATTACCAGAAGCAATGATATCATAACCGTCTTCAACGTTACCGCGAACAATAACTGTACCAAAGAAGTTAATATTACCTGTTTTAGCGCAGACATTTCCAGCAATTTCATGAATAGGCTCAACAGAAACTTTATCACCAACAAGCAGCGCTTGACCTTTACAACTTGCAACAATCGTAACACCATCGGTATCAACATGAACATTCTTACCAAGAGGCAGGTTGATATCCTTACCATCTTTAGCAGGCATAAACACACCTTTCAAAGATTTACCGTTCTTACCTTTTCCAGCAGGAATTTTCCTTGCCAAAGGCTGTTCTTCGACAACGTTTTCAATCGTATTGAGCTCTTTATAGTCAACCTGACCTTTATCAGATTCCTTCAATTTCAACTTAGAACGGTCAGTTTCAAACAAGTATTCGATATATGCATTGTTACCATCTTCAGGAGCCGGAGCCGTTGCAATTTCATAAGGCTCTCCATACTTAGGATGATCGATAAATTCAATAATCGGCTCGTCAGGAATTGGGATGCAAACACCCTGAGTTTCCAAAGCTCTTTTAATCTGAGACAAATCAAGATCGGCTCCGGCAGGTCCTGGCTTAGAAACAGTAGCCATAGCATGCATATCGTCGCTAGAAATATCAATTACGATTACAGAATCATCAGCCGGTTCGTGTCCAAAAACGCCGACAGGTATATACTGACCGTCAGTTCCCGACTCGACAGCCTTTTTAATAGCCGGCTCATCCACACTCAAGAAAGAAGGCATTTTTACGCTCTCAAGGACTTCGCCAAATCGTACAGCATCTCCATTACCAACCGGAAGCACAACTTTCAGACAAATTCGAGCACCATCATCAACAGTATTGAACTTTCGAACCATAAATTCACCGTCTTTATCGATAACCTCAACAGTTTCAACGACATCATCATCGGAGAACATTTGTTCAAATTCATCTTTCTTAACTTTCTTTGCAGCTTTCGCGATTTCATAAGCACGGATTTTCCAGTTTTTTTTCAATAAACCCAAAAAACCATTCGAACCACGTTCAAGAATTTCATATTCAAGAGCAGAAACTACCGTATCAAGCTGAACAGCTGCATCTGCAAGGGCATCATCCAATGTATCTGCAAGAACATCAACATAACGAAGGTTCTGGTCGTTTTCTAGTGCTACTTTTAAATCTTTGCGGATATCATCCAGAGTGATGTTCATATAAAAACCTCTTTTACATGATACCTTTTCGGACGTTCGTTAATTTAGCACGAAGTCGCAAATTAGCCTTAGCATGTAACTGAGAAACACGAGATTCACTTACATCTAAAACTTTTCCGATTTCTCGGAAAGTCAAATCTTCATGATAATACAGAACAAGAACCATTTTTTCTTTTTCAGGCAATTCATTGATAGCTTCAACAACTACCCTTCGAATTTCCTCTCGCTCAACGATAACATCAGGATTCAAACTTGCAGGAGCTTCAATTACATCTCCAACAGACATCTTATCAGAATCATCTCCAGAGCTCCAAACATCATTCAAAGAAAGTACGCTAGTTCCTGATATCTTTAATTCCGTTCGATAATAATCTTCTTCAGAAATACCCATTGCTTCTGCTATTTCAGCATCAGTAGGATATCGACCAAGTCTAGCTTCAAGACCTGCTATTGTATCTTCGATTTCACGAGCTTTCTGTCTTACTGAGCGAGGAACCCAATCCAAGGATCTCAATTCATCTAAAATTGCGCCACGAATACGGGTGACGGCATAGGTAGTAAATTTAACATTTTTCTCAGGATCATATTTATTGATTGCATCCAACAATCCAAATTGACCGTATCCGACCAAATCATCGTAATCAACGCTACCAGGCATTCCGACATTAAGCTTTCCAGCCACATGCTTTACCAAAGGCATATACTGCCTTATAAACTTATCTCGTAACTGCGGTGATTTAGTTTTCTTGAATTCAAGCCAAAGTTCATCTTCCGTTTTTTGCTCGTTAACTGTCGAAGTCATTTTTCCCACACCTTAAATATTTTTAATCCCCATTAAGCATCGTTCTAATAGCCTTAGCTATAGTATCAGCATCCTGCCCATCAACACCTGTCGAAGAAGACGAAGAACTGCTATGATAAACTTCTCCACTATCGATTACATCACTTACATCCTCGGAAACTTCCGAAATGACAGTTCCAAAATCTGGCAACTCATCCAACTCTGAATCAGATTCCGAAACAGATTCTTTTTCCACAAAAGAAGGATTAACGGATTCCGACACAGAAATCTGTTCATTTTTGTTTTCCGAAATGACAGATGCAATCTTCATCTCTGATGATTTTTTTTCTTTAGGAAAAGTCTCTTCATCACCAATAGCTTCAAGCTCATCAACCTCTTGTACCGATTCTACCGGAGCTGATTTTTTCACTTCTGGCTTCGCTTCCACTTCTGGAGCAGATGCCTTTGTTGACGTTAACTTTTCAATTGAACTTGCCTTAAATGCAGGCGTTGCATTCACATTTTTAGCTTCGTTTTTTGGTTCTACATAAAACACAGGTGATGAATCTTCATCTGGCAGAGCATCCTCTGACACTTCAAAACTTTCAGAACCCTCTGCTTCCTGTGTTTCAGAATGCAAATCAACACTTTCTGAAACAGAATCAGTTTTCAGGAACTTTTCATAAACAAACATAACCCCAAAACAGACTCCACCGCAAAGTATTGCAAATAAAAAAGCCCTTAAAAACACGAAACCTACTCGCACACCGCAAATAAGCCCAATGATAAAAGAGAGGACAAACCCAACACTTGCAACAATAGCAATAGGCTTAGGTTTAAACATCAACAATCCTCCCTAAATAGATTAAGGCAAAAAATGAGTTCGGTCAAGCAATTTGTAATTTTGGAGAATTTCACTTCTTTTTTCCTGTAAATTTTCGCAAAAATCTCGAAAATCCCTCATCTTCATCAAAGTCAGTTTTTTCAATTCGACCTACAATGTGTTTAATACATTTTGCCGGATTTGAATTAGGATTTGCAACAATAAAAGGTTTTTGTCGCACAACCGAAACAGAAACTGCAGGATCGTCATAAATAAAACCAAGGTACTCAATCTTATAATTCAAAAACTGAGCCGCAATATTTATAATCCTATCAGAAACTCTTTTTCCTTCATCAGCAGAATGAACACGATTTACAATGAGTTTCATATTCAACTCAGAAAGAGACAATTCTGTTGCGATAATCTTAATCATTCCGTATGCATCGGTAATTGCAGTAGGTTCTGGAGTCGTTACAACATACACTTCATCAGCAGCCATTACAAAACTTAAAACGTTATTTGAAATACCTGCACCCGTATCGATAATGATAATATCTGCGTCTGCAAGGGCTGAAAATTCTTTAACGAAAAAATCCAGCTCGTCTTTTTCAAGATTTGCAATTCTGGAAAAACCATTCGCACCAGCAATAAATCGAATTCCGTATTCAGTAGGCAAGATGATTTCATCCATCTTTTTGCCCTTATCAATTACATGCAGAAGGTTTGCCGACGGAACTACATTCAAGAGAACGTTTACGTTGGCCATTCCAAGATCAGCATCAATCAATATAACTTTTTTTCCAATCTGAGCATATTGGATAGCCATATTAACTGCGATATTTGACTTTCCGACACCACCTTTTCCACTTGTAATGGCAATAATTCTCGTTTTATGTTCTTCGACCTTTTTTGTAGCATAAGGCGATTTTTTTATAGTATTTTCCATTCGTTTTTGCATCATCATTCGCAATTCTGAAGCCTGATCTTCCATAATTCATACCCCATTATTTTGTATTTTTATTTTGTCTTCTGGACTATAGGTCCAAACTTATCTTCAATAACTTCCTTGCTCAAATTACAGTCAGACAATTCCAAAAGGAATCTTCCTACGGATGCCTCTTCTATGCACTCAGGAACTTCTTGTCCTGTGGTGATATATGAAATGCTCTTGTTTTTGCTTTCCAAAGCACAAACTATATTTCCGATATGGTTTGATTCATCAAACTTTGTAATAATTACAGAGTCATAACCGAAAATCTCAAACTGCTGCATTATATCCTTCATATCACTCAACTTTGTTGAAGCCGACATGCACAAAAGAACCTGCACCTTATAGTTTTTTATTCCAAGAACTTTTTTCAATTTTGCAAGATTTTCGTAATCTTTCGGACTAAAACCTGCTGTATCGACAATTATAAAATCGTCATGATCTTTATTCTGCTCAATAATCTTCACAAAATCATCGTGAGTCGTTACCTTAGAAACTGGCATTTCAAGAATATAAGCAAATGTATTAATCTGTTCAAAGGCTCCTATTTTATTCCAGTCCGTCGTAATAATATGCCCAATTTTTCTAGTACCATCCACGCACTGATCATAGGCATATTTGTATGCAAGTTTTGCTATAGTTGTCGTTTTTCCAACACCTGTCGGACCTACAAGAAGAATTATTTCCGGCAAGGCCTTTAACTGAACATTTGAAACCTTTATATTTTCACCAATCCAGAGAGTAACTTGTTTTTTGACCTCATCAAAATCCTCAAGATCATCTACAGAAAACTCTTTTCTAGCTTTTTCACAAATTTTTTTGATATACGAAGCCGAAAATTCATTATCTTCAAGCCATTCCGTAAGTTTTGTAATAGTCGGATGCTCAGCTTCGGAAGCACCAAACGTCTTTGTATCAAGAGTATTTTGAATTTGCTTTACAGCTTCCGTCAAAACATCAATCTGGGCGTCAATTTTTTTACCGGATTTTTCCAATATTTCGTTCTTACTAGTTTCAAAGTTGAAATTTTTCTGCATTGAGTTATACATGGAATTTCTATAAAACGAATTCGGATGATTTACGGCATAAGTCACCTGAACACCAGGCTTTTTAAAAAGTTTAAAAGGCCCCGTTTTCAAATTGATATTTTTTCTACTCATTACAATGTAAGAGCCTTTTGCATACTGTCTTTCAATCTGCATCATGCAGCTCTGTTCATCTTCACCTTCAACAGTAAAAACTCCATCATTATTCAACATGAATCTCCCCCAAAGAAACAAGTTTTACTTCTCTATCAATTTCCGGAATTGACAAAACCACAAGCCCCGGCATTTCTCTTTCAAAACTAAGTTTAACCAAAGAACGAACTTCCTGAGGACACAAAATAATCGGAACAAAACCGCTATTCTGAGTTTGCGCTACACAAGAACTGACTGCAGAAATCCAATTTTTCTGTTCAACTGGCTCAAGAATAGGCATAAGTCCATGATCTGTTTCAAGTTTTTGAGCATCCGCAATTTTCTGACAGAACGAAGGTTCGATGGTAAGAACATGCATAGTATTATTTTCGTCGACATATTGACTTGAAATCTGTTTTGCTAAATGCTGACGAACTTTTTCAACAAGGATTGTCGTATCTTTAGTGACAGAAGCGTAATCGGCCATAGTTTCGAGAATAACGACCATATTTCGAATCGAAACTTGTTCTCTAAGCAAGCCCTGAAGAACTTTCTGAATTTCACCGACAGTAAAGCCTTTTTCAACTTCTTCCACAACAGTAGGATAAGTTTTTTTGAGTTCATCAAGGATTGCACGAACTTCCTGTCGACCAAGAATTTCACTTGCGTTTTTCTTAATCATTTCTGTGATATGAGTAGCAATAACCGTCGGCGGATCAATAATCGTATAGCCATTTCGCTCTGCAAGTTCACAATTTTCAGGTGAAACCCAAATAGCAGGCATTCCAAAAGCCGGATCAAACGTTGCTTCTCCAGGAATTTCCTCGGTTACACCACCCGTATTCATACAAAGATAACAACCCGTTCTAATCGTAGCAGAACCAACTTTAGCGCCTTTTATTCTGAACAAATATTCACTAGCTTCAAGATTGATATT
>JAQYSN010000042.1 GCA_028725265.1 Spirochaetales bacterium
AGACAATCCTTACGGAAAATATGCAATTCTTTCTGATATCCTTGGTGAAGAAGATCACCTTGGTGATATGGACTTTAAGGTTGCCGGTACAGAAGACGGTATCACTGGTTTCCAGATGGATATTAAGATTGCCGGTGTAACTACAGAAATCATGAAGAAAGCTATGGAACAGGCTCGTGCCGGCCGTATGCACATCCTTTCTAAGATGAAAGAATGTATCGATAAGCCAGCTCCACTTGCAAAGAATGCTCCACAGATCATGACTATGAAGATTCCTGTAGACAAGATTGGTGCTTTGATTGGACCTGGCGGAAAGAACGTTAAGGCTCTTTGTGCTCAGTACGATGTAACAATCAATACTGATGACGACGGAACCGTTACAATTTATGCTAAGAATGGCATCTGTGCTGAAAATGCAAAGAAAGCCGTAAAGGGAATTACTGAAGATCCAGAAGTTGGAATGATTTATCAGGGAACTGTAAAACGAATCATGGATTTCGGTGCTTTTGTTGAAATTCTTCCAGGAAAAGAAGGTTTGTGTCATATTTCAAAACTTTCTAGACAGAGAGTTGAAAAAGTATCTGATGTTATCAGCGAAGGCCAGCAGATTCCTGTAAAATTGCTTGAAATCGACAAGATGGGACGTTTGAACCTTTCTTACATTGATGCTTTGGAATCTCAGAATAAATAACAAAAATGCCTATTATTCAGCAAAAGCTGCAGAATAAGGCATATGTCAAAGCCGAACCGATTGCTAGTGCAAAAACTGTCGCAATCGGTTTTTGGTTTTCTGCAGGTTCTCGGTTTGAATCCGAAGGAAAACACGGAATTTCTCATTTTGTAGAGCACATGATTTTTAAGGGAACTAAAAATCGGAGTTGTTTTGATATAGCTTGTGAGTTTGACAAAATGGGAGGCTATATCAATGCATTCACGGAACGCGAACAGCTTTGTCTTTACTGTGTGATTCCTTCTCAATACTGCGTTCAGGCAATCAACATTATGGGAGACATGATCTATAATTCGACTTTCGATGCTTCGGAAATCGAGAAAGAACGTCATGTCATCCAGAGTGAAATTCTTTCTTCTCTTGATGATCCGGAAGAAGTTGCATTGGATGCTGTTTTTTCATCTGTTTGGAAAAATAATCCGATTTCATGGTCAATCGCGGGAACCACAGTTGATGTTGACTCCTTGACGAGAGAAGATCTTGTCAATTGGTATGAAGATTACATCCGGAAAGGTAGCTTGCTTGTGACCTTGTCCGGAAATTTTTCTGAAAAAGAAACTTTTGAGGCTTTGAATAATTTTCCTGATCGTGAAAATTTTGACCTTGTGCGGATTCTTGAAAGACCTAGGTGGAATTCAGAGTTTAGTTTTGTCAAAGCATTTTTTCAGCAGGAGCAGTTTTTTTATCTTTTTCCTCTCAGTTTACCTCTCAGTTATGAGAAAAATATCTGCTATGCAATATTGAATGCAATAATTGGCGATACGATGAGTTCCAGACTTTTTCAAAAACTTAGAGAAGAATCCGGCTATTGCTATAATGTATATAGTTTTTTTAATGTCTTTTCGGATTGTGGATTTTGGGCTTTTTATGCAACTTCATCAAAGGAGAACAGTCTTAAGGTTGTTCAGGATATGAAGACCATCGTTGACGATTTCTTAAAGAATGATATCAGTGAGGAAGAAATCGATTTTGCAAAACAACATCTTTGTGGCGAAGAAATCATGGCAAGTGAAGATGTCGAACAGCGAATGAAAGGATTGGCTCGCTCTTATTTTGCAGGTTACGAAAGTATCGAAATTGACCAGGTTCTGGAATTGATTAGAAACACTTCGCATGAAGATTTGAAAAATGTGTTGGAAGAAGTTAGAAATAGTTTTGAAAATGCTTTTGTCGTTTATGGTCCTCCATTAAAAAATTCTGTTGAAAAGAGCATTGAACAGGCGGTAAAAAATGGCAACTGAATTGAAGTTTATGGTCAAAAAAGGTGCAAAAGTCCCTGTATATAAAACTTCCGGAGCTGCTGGAGCTGATGTTTGCGCATGTATTGAAACTCCTGTTATATTGAAGCCGTTTGAAAGGACTGCTGTCCCAACCGGTTTGTTTTTTGAAATACCAGAAGGTTATGAAATTCAAGTTAGGCCTCGTTCAGGGCTTGCCTTGAAAAATGGAATTGCTCTTGTAAATGCACCCGGAACGATTGATTCTGACTATCGCGGAGAACTCTGCGTTATTTTAATAAATCTTGGAACTGAAGATTTTACCATTCATAATGGTGATAGAATTGCACAGATTGTTTTGTCTCCTGTCCTAAAGGCGAGTTTTATTGAAGTTTCTTCAATTTCTGTAACAGAAAGGGGAGAAAATGGTTTTGGTTCTACAGGAGTAAGTGGAAACTGATATTCTATGAAATTGAAAGCTAAAATTCTGAAATTGATTTCTGTACTTACTAATTTTCTCAATGAAAAAATCGTAGAACCTGCTAAGACTTTTTTTCATGTTTTTATGGACAGAAGCGATAGTAAAAAAATCAAAAAATATCTTTCAATAGTGCCGGAGTATTCGAAGAATTTTCTTGAAACGCAGTCCCAAAAAAAAGAACATATTTTTATTCGTTATCTTATAAAAGAACTTTTTGTCTATTTTATTGTTGCATTTTCTTTTTTCTTTTTGGTTTTTTTTGTTAATGAGATTTTGCTTGTACTTCAGGACCTTCTTTCAAAAAGGGTTCCTTTTAGAAAAGCTATGACTTTGATGTTTTATGCCTTACCAAGCGTTATCGCACAGTCTGCTCCTTTTGGAACTCTCGTAGGTTTTTTAATGTGTCTTGGAAGAATTATGAGTGATAACGAGATACTTGTTCTTCGAACTACGGGAACTTCTTTTGCTCAGCTTTTGGTCCCTGTAATTTTGATGGGTTTTGTCATTTCCCTTTTTTCGTTTTTTGTGAATGACTATTTTTTGCCAGTCGGTACGGTAAAATTCCGTGAGTTACTTCGTGAAATCCGCTTTTCCAATCCTTCTGCTTTGATAGAATCGAATTCAATTCAGCGGATGAATAGCGGTCAGGTAATTTTTGTTATCGGCGATGTATCTGATGATAAGATTTCTGATCTGGTTGTTTTTGATCAAGATTCAGAAGGTCATCAGAGAATTATCGTTGGCGAGCAGTCTGTTATTATGAGCCCTGAAAATCGAAATATAAGCATGCAGTTAAGATTGCAATCTCCCTCTGTTGTCCAATTTGACAAGGATAAAAATTCGAATTACGAATTTCTGCATTCTGATTTTCTAACTCTTAATATGTTTGAAAAATCCACTGATTCATCATCATCGATTGGTACTCCGAGCGAAATGACAAGTTTAGACATGTATCGGCATATAAAAGCTATGCTGAAAAATGGAAATGCATCGACATATACATTAAATTCTTTCCGATTTGAATTTCATAAAAGGTTTTCTATGCCTTTTGGTTCGCTCTTTTTTGCATTTTTAGCCTTTCCTCTTTCCATCCTTTTTGGAAAAAACAATGGTCAAACAATTGGTTTGATTATCGGAATTTTGATTTCTCTTTTATATTGGACCTTTATGATGCTTGCTATAGGATTTGGCCCACAGAGAAATTGGAGTCCATTTTTTTCTATGTGGGGAACAAATATAGTCTTAGGAATAATTGGTTTTAGTTTTTATATGAGTTTGGTGAAAAAATAATGTTCGATCGGTATATCTTGAAGAAATTTTTTCCAGTATTTTTTGTCTCATTCTTGTTTTTTTCGTTCGTTGTTGTTTTGATAGATCTTTTTACCAATATTTTTAATTATAGCCAGATGGGAGTTCCATTTTTGCACGTAATGCACGTCGAATTATTGTTTCTCCCGAAAGCTATGTCATATTCGATACCGCTTTCTGTTCTTTTTTCAACATCATATTCTTTGAGTAATCTTTATGCAAAAAATGAGCTTACTTCCATTTTTGCATCAGGAGTTTCCCTGTTTAGGTTTACGCTTCCAATATTGATTACATCTTTTATATTGAGCATTTGTTTTATTTTTTTTGATGATTATGTCGTTGTGCCGACTTTATTGAAAAAAGAGCAGATGCAAGATACGCTTTTGCATAGATCCGTCAATCTTAATAACAATATGATTGTGATTCGTGGTGATAGCGGAAAAAGAGTTTACCGAGTGACTTTTTTCGATAACGAGCAAAAAAGGCTCCATGGTATATACATCGTTCAGCGTGATGAAAATAACAAGCTGGATTACATCGTGATTGCAGACTCTGCTCTTTGGATTAATGATAAATGGGAAGTTTATGGAGCAAAAGTTTACAGAAATGATGGCGAAAATCTTATTATGAGTACGAATAACCTTTCCAAATATACATTTATCGAAGAAGGGCCTGAGATTTTTAGGAAAAATGTAATTTCGATACAGTCTGTTAGCATAAAGGACGCTAAAGTTTATATCAATCACTTGAAAAGGGTTGGTCTGCCTTATAATAAAGAACTTTCGGAATATTACAAAAAGTTTTCTTTTCCTTTTGTTGTCTTTCTTGTAAGTTTTCTTTCAAT
>JAQYSN010000043.1 GCA_028725265.1 Spirochaetales bacterium
TTCGGTGAAAATTTTCACAAGATTATAAAACATTAAAATCACAAAAAAAACCTGCATCAAAAGACGCAGGTTCTAATTTTAGTCCTTGAACAAAGCTTTGATTTCCTTCGAGTAAATCTCGCTGATTTTATAGCGCATAACTTCCTGTTTTGCAGAAAGCTCGACTCCAACTTCGAAAGGCTTTTCAAGAAGACAGAACTTGTTTACGCGTTCGAACATCTTGAATCCATTTTTTGCATTGATTCGATCTGCTATTTCAGTATCAAAAAGTTGAATTACCTGAGAATTTGAAAACAAATCCTTGTAGTTTTTATATTCAATGTTGTTTTCTTTTGCAAAGCCTTCAAGTTCGGCCTGTTCCGGCACAATCAAGGCTGCAAGATATCGCTGATCCTGACCAACGAGAACTGCTGTCTGAACATATCGGCTTTCCTGAATTTTCATTTCAATTGGAAGAGGCTCAACATTCTCTCCTCCTCTCTGAACGATAGTATCCTTTGCACGCCCCCTAAGAACGATTTCATTATGTCTTGTCAAAATCGCAATATCACCGGTATTAAACCATTCGTTTTCATCGATTGCTGCGGCCGTCAAATCTGGGCGCTTATAATAACCTTTCATTACGGTTCCACCCTTTACTTGAAGGACACCAAGTTTACACTTGCCAACATCCTCTCCATTTTTCATGCTGACGACACGAACAGAAACACCTCTAAGAGGAGAGCCAACCGTTCCGAAAATCGGACGTTTGATAGGGCGAACGGCAACTACAGGAGCCGTTTCCGTAAGACCATAACCTTCTACAACCTTAACGCCGATAGCCCAGAAAAATTCGTCGATTGCAGGAGGAAAAGCTCCGCCACCAGAAACACCGGCACGGAAGTTATTTCCGAGCATTGCGCGAATTTTTCTGAAGACGATTGCACTGCCCAAAAGTTTGAATGGCCAAAGCAAAAGCCAGCCCAAAACGTAACCTGGCCATTTTATAAGGCGCAGATCCATTTTGAATCGGGCGGTGCGGTCGAAAAGACTTCGATCAATTCTTGACCAATAGATTGCAATGCGCACAAAATTCTTGTACAAGAAATATGCAAGACCACCAGTTTTCCTCATTTTTCGGTTGATTCCATCATAAATTGATTCGAAAACACGAGGAACTGCAGGCAAAATCTGAGGATTCGTCTTTTTGATATCAGAAAGAAGTATTGAACCGACAGGTCTTGAATAAACAATCGTTGAAGTCTGAACCAAAATGACATATTCACAAATTCGTTCGAATACGTGCCAAATTGGAAGAACGACAATTCCCTTGTCGCCAACATTCATATATATTCGCTCACGAAGTTCATCAAGCTGTGTCAAAAAGTTTCCGTTGCTGAGCATTACGCCCTTTGGCTGGCCAGTCGTTCCGGAAGAAAAAATCAGTGAAACGACATCATCCCACTCGCCTTTTTCAATCTCGGCTTCAACTCTACCATCGTTCAAAGAATTGTATTTTTCACCAAGAACGCGCACATCATTGAACGAATAGATTTCAACCTTGTTATCTTGCGCAAGTTTTACGTCCTCTTCCGATAGTTCGCTAAAAAGAATCATTGTTTTCAATTCAGGGAAATCATTTTTCAGGGCGAGAATCTTCTGCAGCTGATTAGAATTTTCAGCAATTACAATCTTGCATCCTGCAAAAGAAAGAATATATGAAAGGTCTCCCGGCGTTGCATCGCATCCTCTAGGCACGTCAAGTGCACCGACAGCCATAATTCCAAGATCCGCATGCTGCCACTCCCATCGGTTATCACTGATAATTCCGATGTGATCGCCTCGAACAACACCAAGCGAAAGAAGACCTCCTGCAAAGTTTTTTACGCTCTCATAAGCCTGCTGATATGAAATCGACTCAAAGTCGTTTCCGTTTCTATACATCTGAAAAACACACTGCGGACTTTCAGATGAAATCTTTTTAAAAAGCTTGATGATAGTTTTTTCCATGTTATTCCTCTTTTTACGTCAAAATGACATTGCATGATATTTTGTCATCTCAAATTGATTATATCATCCTTCAGTGAAATACTCAAGATTTTTTACATTTTTCTAAGAAATTTCATTAAGAATTTCATCAAAAAAAGAAATCGAACTTTGGGGAGTAGAAGCTCCAGCTGTTATGCCTACCACACAGTCCACCCCTATTTCAGCGATAGCCTGCTTCACTTCGCAAAATTCATCCTTATCTTTAAGTTCGCCTTCGAAATGGAAAACTTTTTTTACACGAAAGCCATCCTGAAAGCAATGAGAATTTGCCAGCTGATAAAGTCTCTTTGTATTAGCCGAATTTTTTCCTCCAATTACAAGGACAACATCGCATTTTTTGCACAGTTCGTGAAGAGCATTCTGCCTTTCTTCCGTTGCTGAACAAATTGTATTCAAGACAAGAACTCCAGGCTTTTTCTCCCTCACCGTTTCAACGATTTTTTCATATTCCAATGGTGAAAAAGTTGTCTGGCTTAAAATCACGCAGTTTTCATTTTCAAGACAAAGGCTCTCGGCTTGTAACGGATTTTCTACGATTTCAACGAGGCGCGAATCCTCTTCTGATTCGGCCACTCCCTGAATGCCTGCAACTTCACCATGCTTTTTATCCCCAGCAATTATTATGTCAAAACCTTTTCCTGCAAAATCAGCAGCTTTCTTCTGATTAAAAAGCACTTTTGGACAAGTAGCATCGATTACTATTGCCCCGGATTTATTTAATTTTTCCTTTACAATAGGAGAAACGCCATGAGCCCGAATAATCACAACAGAATTTTTTCCATCGAAACTATCAAGAGTTTCTGGATTTTCTGAAGGAAGAACTTTTAAGCCTTTTTCCTCAAGACTCTTCATCGCAACAGAATTGTGGATTAAAGGGCCGAGAGAATAAACCTGCCTGTTTGAATACGTATCTAATGCCTGTTCCGCTTTTTCCATGGCTTTCTTTACGCCCATGCAAAAACCCAGAAACGATGCGTGAATAATCTCCATATTTCAAATCTAACACAAAAATGGACCTTGAGCAAATCCAAGTTGACCCATATACTAAAGATATGAGTGAAACAAATTTACAACAAGTCAGAGGTTCTCTTGGAATCATTGATCAACTCCTGCCTATTCTTGATGAAGCAGAGCACGATCTTAAAAGTGCCAATAACTGGGGATTTGCCGACATTTTTTTCGGCAATGGTGGCGGATTGATTTCCGGTATGTTCAAGCACATGAAACTGAATTCTGCAAAAAACAACATGGATCAAGTTCAATACCTGATGGGTCAACTTCAAGGAGAATTGCAAAAAATCATAGTACCGGCTGATTACAGAATGAATCTGAACGGTTTTGTAACGTTCGCTGATTTTTTCTGGGATGGTGCCATCGTAGACGTCTATATGCAATATAAAATCCTGAGCAGTATCAAGGAAGTGCAGAAATTACAAGAAAAACTGCGACTTCTACGAGAAAAACTCATCGATTTTTCAAGGCTGTAATCTTCGAAAAAAACACTTGATTACTCCTCACCCCGTGCGATATAGTTGAATACACTTTTAACTAAGTTCAACACGATACGCCGTAGAAATTTTCTGCGGCCTTTTTTTTATCTGAAAAGCAACTTTTTTTATCATTCCCTACTGCAAAACCATCTGGTCGTTCGTCATATCATGCTTTTTGATAGCCTTGAAACGACGATGTATTTCTTCCAAAGTAAGTTTTGACTTTTCTTCAGCTCCGATATCCATGATGATATTTCCGTCGTCCATCATCAATAGACGATTTCCGTATTCGAGTGCATGCTGCATGTTATGAGTTACCATCATTACAGTCAAGTTGTATTCTTGAGCAAATTTGCGCGTAAGTTCCATTACGATGGCCGCATTCGCAGGATCGAGTGCTGCGGTATGTTCATCTAAAAGCAAAAGCGAAGGCTTAGAAAGAACTGACATCAGCAAGGTAAGAGCCTGCCTCTGTCCTCCAGAAAACTGATCGACATTGTCGTTAAGTCGGTTCTCGAGCCCCATATCAAGCTGTGAAAGCTGGCTTTTAAAAAATTCGCGCTGTTTTCGATTAAGACTGATTTTAAGCCCCTTCCAGCCTTTCTTGCAACAAATCATCATGTTGTCCTCAAGTGACATTTTACCAGCCGTTCCCAAAAGCGGATTTTGAAAAATTCGTCCGATATAAGAAGCTCTTTTGTATTCGGCATCACGAGTGATATCACGAACTACAGGATTTCCCTTTCTATCAACTGTATCCATATAAATCTTTCCACAAGTCGGATAAAGGGTTCCTGCAATTACGTTATACAAAGTTGATTTTCCGGCACCGTTCGAGCCGATTACCGTAATAAAATCGCCTTTGTTGATTTCAAGATTGATATTCTTTAGAGCATTATTCTCATCAGGAGTTCCTGCATTGAATGTAATTCCTATATTTTCAAGCTTAATCATTTTTTCACTCCCGATTTTTCAATCTCGCCGTTTTTCTTGGGTCTCATCAAGTGAACCATAAGATTCGTTTTGCCCTTGAAGTTTGCAATAATAAGACAAATGATGATGAGGATGCCCGTAACAAGCTTCAAATCATTCGGAGTTAGATGGATGTAATGACCGTAGCGTCGAGCCAAGACCATCAGTGCGCGATAGATTATCGAGCCGAGAAGCACCCTCAGCGTCTGCCAGCCTATTTTATTCGAACGGATTACAAACTCACCAATCATCAATGAAGCAAGTCCCGAAACGATAATACCGCTTCCGCTCCCGACATCAGCAAATCCGTTGTACATTGCGGCAAACGAGCCCGAAAGAGAAGCAAGTCCATCACCAAAGCAAACTCCGATTCCGCGAACAATCTGAGGATTAACGCCCTGGCTTACAATCATCTGCTCATTGGCACCGAGAGCTCCCATCGTAAGTCCAAGATCCGTATGAAAAAACAAATCCAAAAGAGATTTGAAAATCACGATGAATACTATCAGAAAAATCAGGATTCCTGTCTCTGCAGGTAGCGAGGTAAAATGAGTCGTAAAAAAAGACGTGATTTTAGAAAAAAGAGTTTCGATTTTCAGGAACGAAACGTTTGCCCTATTCTGCATTATCCTAAGATTCACAGAATAAAGCATCGTCATCATAAGGATTCCAGCAAGAAGGTCAGGGACTCTCAGTTTTGTATAAAGGAGTGTCGTGCAAAGTCCTGCAAGGCAACCTGCAAGAAAGGCTATCAATAAAGAGAAAAAAGGCGGAACTCCGTTTAAAAGGCAAGCTGCCATGATGCAGCCCCCCATCGGAAAAGCTCCGTCTACCGTCATGTCGCAAAAATTCAAGGTTCTGTACGAGATAAACAGGCCCAG
>JAQYSN010000044.1 GCA_028725265.1 Spirochaetales bacterium
CTATAAAAGCCACGTGCATTTCGCCCTTCATCATGAAGCAAAAGAAGATAACGATGATATAATTTCCGATGATGAAATCGAAGCCGAATGGCTTGCTCGAAAAATAGAGGAAATCCATGCAAATGGAGTCGATGGACTAAAAGAAGTCAATTACAACGACATCGCAATTCTAGTAAAATCCCAGACGATTTTACCTGCTTATGAAAGGGCTCTCCTTCAACATGGAATTCCATATTCGAGCGAAAAAATCAAAGATTTTTTTGATGAGGGATTAATAAACGATATTTACTCGTTCATCAGGATTTGCGTTTACAAAAATGACAAAAAATCATACGCATCAGTTTTGCATGGACCTCTTGTAAATTTAAACCTTTCAAAAATTACTCAAATCCTTAAAACGGATTCAGCACCATTTGAATGCGACGTATCGTCACTACTTAACGAAAAAGAAAAAAAACAATATGAAAATGGTCGTGAAAAATACCTCAAAATTTTGGAGGATAGCTCAAAACTTTCTCTTACTCAAATCATCAGTGAAATCTGGTACGAATTTGGCTATCAGTATGAAACGATGTGGAACAAAAACGTAGAAATGTTTTCAAAAATGTACGACATCCTTTTTGAAGCGGCTCGACTTGCAGAAGAAAAAAACACTTCCCTTGCAGCTTTTTCAGATTACCTCAAGACTCTGCGAACCAATCCAAAGAAAGATTCTAGTTCAAGCTTCGATATAAACGTTCCTGTAGAACAAAATGAAGGTGTTCACATCATGAGCATCCACAAGAGCAAGGGTCTGGAATTTCCGGTCGTCTTCGTTGCAAACACCGAAACTGGCAAAAACAACCAAGAAAGTACAAAACTCGTTCAATACACAAACAAATACGGTCTTTCATTCAAAGGCTTTTCAGACATCTTTTATCAACTTTCAAAGGAAGAAAACGACGAACTTGAATGTGCAGAATTGAAACGTCTCACCTACGTTGCACTGACTAGGGCGGAAAACACCGTTTTCATCAGTACAGGAAAGTATAAACCTACAACAAAAACAACAAATCCTGATTCTATTTTTAAAGTTTTGGCAGAAAACTTCCGTTACTTTGGCGGCGACAGTCAAGATGAAAATACAGATATAGGGCTCCGCTATTTTGATGAGGAAACAATCCCCGATTACCAGCGTTCTGAACTTTCTGAAAATAGTCGAAAAAATACGATGGAACAAAAACGGGCTCTCAAGGAGAAACTTGCGCAAAACGAGGATTTGAAAAAAGCCAGAGTCATTCAAAGAGACGTGATTCCAGAGCGCTATATCAAACCAAGCCATCTGGATGATGAAAAAAATGAAGATGAAAAGCCAAAATCGGACAGCACGGATGTACCGTACCTTGAAATCAACAAAATTGTCGAATCGACAAGGCCAAAGATCCACGATGAGAACGAGAAACCAAAACCTCGCTTTGACTATTCGGATTTTGGTACGATTGCACACGCTTATATGGAAGGAGTCGTGAAAAATGAAGAACCCGTAATACTTCAGAAAAATATCGCAGAAATTTCAGGCACAGAAAAGCTAAATAAGGTTCTCGAAATTTGTTCAGAAATGGCAGAAAAATTCAGGCAATCAGAACTTGGAAAAGAAGCCATAAATTCAGAATGGCATAAATGTGAATATGATTTTATATGGAGACTGCCTTCTAAAGATGGCAATGATAAAATAATGAACGGTTCTATAGACCTTGTTTTCAAAAACTCACAAGGAAAATACACAATCGTCGACTATAAAACAGATTCACAGATTAATCCAAATGAACATTACGTTCAGTTGAATTGCTATAGAAAAGTTTTCAGCGAATTAATCGGATGTGACGAAAAAGATATCAACTGCGTTCTCTATTACCTTAGGTATGGAAAAGCAGTTGATATCACCGGTAATCTCGGATTTGATATCAGCCTAAAACAGTAACACCAACGCTTTCGATTGCATCGTTAACGGCTTGCTCTGCACCGTCGTCGCAATCGACGAGCACTTGGCATTTTTCAAGGCTCTCAGTTACAGAATTTACTCCAGCAACTGCTTTTACAGCAGCATCGACTTTAGAAGCTGTTGCTTCATCATCCATACCAACCACGTATATTTTCTTTTGCATAATGCCCTCTTAATTGATTAAAGATTTGAATTAATTATAAACTTCATTTTACAAAAATCAATATATCAAGGGATAATTATAAATCATTTTCTACATTTTTCAATGAATAATATGCTTTCCATCTAAAATCATTTTTGTCATTCGCTGCCTCACTCTCGGCTTTACGTCTTGCACTCTGACTCATATCATGAACAAAACTTTTCCACTGCGACTTGCTCGTGTTTCCGTTAAGCGACATCAAAATTATCTGAGGAATAAAACCTGCATTCGAAGATTGATAAAAATTTCCGACATACTGGTTCATAAATTCACTGCCCTTAACCATAGGTGTGTGTATTTTGTTCGTTAGATAAATAATGACAAGGTTTTGTTCAGGTTCTACGAACACTACAGTTCCAGTAAAACCACTATGACCGAAACTTCTTGAAGAGCAAACACTTCCAAAATGGCGCATCGTCTGATTTTGTGCTTGTCGCCACCAACCCAAAGCATAGTCAGAAGTAAGAGGATTTTGTGAAGAAGTAAACGCATCTAGTACATTTTGGTCAAAAAAATGATGAGTCCCATTTCCACCAGCAAACATAAGAAACGCCAGTCGAGAAAGGTCTGTCGCGTTTGCAAAAAGCCCCGCATGCCCGGACACTTCGGCCATTGCATAATACGAATTCTGATCGTGCACATTTCCCTGAATCACATCAGTTCGTATTCCACCATGCTTCAAAAGATGGGAATAAGAATTACCTGCTATATCAGTGGCTGCACAATCATTTTTTGAAAAACCATTTTCAAGAGGTTTGTAACATATGTGTTTCAAGTCCAATGGCTGATAGAAATTTGACTTCATAAAATCATCAAGGCGTCTTCCACTCACCTTTTCCACGATAAAACCAAGAAGGATAAAATCAATGTCGCTGTAAGTAACTTTTGTTCCTGGTTCATAGACAAGTGGAGAGCGACATAGCTGAGTGAATGTATTGTTTCGGGTTGCTTCGCTAGAATCAAAACCTGAAAATAAAGGATTTTTGTTCGATGAAGTGTTCAATGCCCCATTTGAAATATCGCAGTTATCGTTAAAATATGGATATGCAGATGGGAATCCAGCTGTATGATTCAAAACATCCTTTACAGTTATATTTCGCTTCCATTCCTTGATTTGAGAAAGCTGATGATTTTTACGGAATTTAAAGTTTACAGAAATAGTTTTGTCCGCAAATTCATCACCGAGAATCTCTATGATTTTCGTATCGAGCGAAAGTAAACCTTGACTGACAAGATATTGGATGGCAAGATTCGTTCCGAACATCTTTGAAAGTGAAGCCAGATCGTAAATGGTTTCGTTCGTAACCTTCGGAGTCTCTTTTTCAAGGAGCAAGCCGTCCGCGCCATAAGTCTGAATGTTACCCCACGAATTTTTGTAGGCCAAAATTCCATCCTTGACGATTGCAAGTTGTGCGCTTGTAAATCCGTTTTTGATATCTGAGCTTATAATTTTATCGATAAGGCTGATGGCATCACTACCGATACCGACATCCTTTATGGAACCTTCCTTGAGAACAGGAAACGGAATCTGCCTATACTTATGACGTTCTTTGTAAATTTAAGGACGAACATCCGTTCGAGGATATCTGTCTGATTTGCGGAACGGATGTTTCCTTGGATATTCCAAAATGGAAAGACGGAGAGAAACTTCTCAAAGAATTCGAGG
>JAQYSN010000045.1 GCA_028725265.1 Spirochaetales bacterium
GAATCCTTTTGCAAGAACACCAATAGTTGTAGATCCGTCTTTAATTGATGGTATATCAAGAAGAAGCTCTACTGTTTTTGCAAGATAAAGTGACGGACTTGCAAGAACCAAAAATTCCTTATTTCCTGCAACCTGATTAATATCCGTTGATGCCTTAAGAGTTTTTTCCAATGGATAACCAGGAAGAAACTTTTTATTTTCATGATCATTATTTATAGAAGAAACGACTTCGTCTTCACGAGCCCATATTTCTACGTCATGCCCATTTCTAGCTAAAGCATGAGCAAATGCCGTTCCCCAGGCACCCGCACCAATAACACCGACTGTTTTTGCCATTATTTTACCCCTATTTTTAATTCAGAATCCATTAAAACCATACTGAAGATTCGTCTTTCCAGTCTATGATTTCTTCTGGTTTGAAGAATAAATTTATTTCTCGTTCAGCGCTTTCGTTTGAATCAGAAGCGTGAATAATATTGATATTTGTGTGAAGTGCATAATCACCACGAATTGTTCCCGGCTCTGCATTTTCAACTTTCGTGGCACCGACAAATTTTCTGACTAACTGCACACAGTTTTCAGCCTGCAAAACCATAGCAACGACTGGTGCACTCGTAATATAAGTTTTCAACTCATTAAAAAAAGGCTTTTCTTTATGCTCAGCATAGTGGTTTGAAGCAAGTTCATCTGAAATCTGCATCATTTTTAGAGCAACGATTTTAAATCCCTTCTTTTCAAGCCGTGAAATTACTTCACCTACAATTCTTCTGTTCAAAACACCAGGTTTGAGCATTACAAAACATCGATCCATTTTTAATTCCTTATAATTTCGTTTCGTATTATATATAAATGTCTATTATAAACTAGTTCAAAACTTTTGTCATTCCTATTGTAATGACATTGTGTTAAAAATGATATATACTAAAAAAATGGAATTTGGGGATGAAAAACGCAGATTTTAAATTCAGAAAATTCACTCTAAAAAATGTCGGGCAAGTCTTTTATCTAACGACAAAGTTCTTTTTGAAAAACAATTTGTCAACGTATGCATCTGCCTGTGCACTCGGATTTCTCTTTTCTTTCATTCCAATTATGGTCATCGTTTTGATTATAGTCATACAATTTTTCCATATGACGCCTGATATTCTATTCAAGCTTTTTGACCTTCCTTCAATCTTCGTTGATTCGGATAAAATAGTGAGCATAGCAGAAAGCATCACGGCCCCAGGTAAAGTAAGTTTCATTACAATAATCCTTGTTATTTCAATTTTTTGGATGGGACAGAGATTTTTCTTTTCAGTAAAAAATGGAATGAACACAATCTTTCACTTAAAAACAATCAAACGCCGTCCGTTAACAGAAAACGTCATCCTTATTCTCGGAGAAATTCTACTTTTAGTCGGTATCGTCCTTTTGATTTTTATCTTCATCACGGCTCGTACAATTCTTTCCAAACAGACAGTACTGAACAACTTCGTTATTCCATATTTGCCAAAATTCATAACAACTTGGATCAAGGGAAAAGTTTTCAACTTTTTGCCTTTTGCATTCACATTGCTTCTATCGACGATAATGTATAAATTTGGCTCAGGTTCAAAACCTAAATTAGCTTCCTGTTTCTTTGCAGCACTGATGAGTACCTTAGCCTTCTGGCTCGTAACTTTTTTGATGAATAGCTTTCTTGACATTGCACGCTACAATCTTGTTTACGGAATCTTGAGCAATGTAATCATCATGTTGCTTGAAGTCTACATCTTCTTCATGTTGTATTTTTATGCCGCACAATCAATTTTCGTAAGACAATTCTTCAATTCCCTTCTGATAAGCGAGCTTTATCTTTGGGATAAAAATGCGCCAAATAGCTACACAATAAAAGAAATCATAAAAAACTGGCTTTTTTCCGTGCCAAACAAATTAATTTCGGAAGAAAACAAACGAATAATCTTGAATGCTGATGAAATAATCTATCAGGAAAACAGCGAAACGGACGGAATATACTATATCATTCAGGGACAGGTTGAAACTTACAAGGATAATTACCTTGGACATGTCGGAAAAGGAGAATTTTTTGGAGACCTTGACTGCATTCTTGACCAAAACAGGTCTTTCACAGCAAAAACAACGGTTCCTACAGCTTTGATTTTTATAAACAAAAAAGAGTTTGAAAGCGTAATTACAAATGATCCAGAAGTTCCACAAAAAATGCTTAACTCTGTTCCAGACTACATAAAATTGATTTATGGACGAAAATAACAAACTTTGTTAGAATACTTTCACAGGAGATATTAATGAGAGACAGAATAGTCGTATTGGACTTTGGAAGCCAATATGCCCACCTTATCGCAAAAAGATTCAGACTTTTAGGATATTATTCAGAAATTGCCCTTCCAAGCACCGATGAAAAACAGCTTGAAGATGCAAAAGGTATAGTACTTTCAGGCGGACCTGCATCAATATACGATGCAAAAATTCCTGAATTCAATGAGAAAATAATGGAGCTGAATGTTCCTATTTTGGGTTTGTGCTACGGTCATTACGTAGTTTCTAAATACTATGGTGGAGTTATCGGCAAGGCTGAGACAGGAGAATTCGGAATCGCCCATCTTGAAAAAACCGATATAAAATCTCCTATTCTAAATAAACTTGGAAAATCAGAACAAGTTTGGATGAGTCATCAGGATGGTGTCTTAAAAAAGCCAGAAAGTTTCGAAGTTATCGCTTCTACTAAAGACTGCCCTTTTGCAGGTCTTCAGAATCTTGATAAGAAGCGATTCGGGCTTCAGTGCCACGTTGAAGTAAAGGACACTGTAAATGGAAATAAAATCTTGCAAAATTTTGCAGAATTCTGTGGGATGAAAAAAAACTGGAGTCAGGATAAAGTCTTGGACATCATTCTTGATTCAATCAAAAATGAATCGAAAGATAAAAAAGTCCTGCTCTTTTTAAGTGGCGGAGTTGATTCAACGGTAGCTTTTGCACTTTTGAATAAAGCTCTCGGTCAGGACAGAGTTCTCGGACTTCATATCGACAACGGCTTTATGAGAAAAAATGAAAGTGCAAACATCGAAAAAACATATAAATCATACGGATTTTCGAACTTTATCGTCGAAGATGCAAGTCAATCATTTTTGAATGCAATTGCAAATTTGAAAGATCCTCAGGAAAAACGAAAGGCTGTAGGCGAAAACTTCATCACAGTCCGAAATGAAGTCGTCGCAAAGTTAAACCTAAATGAAAAAGATTGGCTTTTGGCACAAGGAACACTTTATCCTGATATTATAGAATCAGGAGGAACAAAAAATTCAAATACCATCAAAACACACCATAACAGAGTTGATGGAATACAAAAACTGATTGCTAAAGGTTTGATCATTGAACCTCTAAAAGACCTTTACAAAGATGAAGTACGTCTTATTGGAAAAAAGCTTGGACTTTCAGATGAACTTGTCATGAGACATCCTTTTCCAGGACCTGGACTTTCAATCAACGTTCTATGCACAAATGAAGTTCTTTCAAGCCAAGAAGAAAGAGAATTTGAAAGGGCAAAATCGACACTTGCAGAATTCGATTATTCAGATTTTTACAATAAAGAATATGCAGAACTTTCAGTCCTACCCGTAAAATCAGTAGGTGTTCAGGGTGATTTTCGAACATATCGTTTTCCAGCAGTAATTTCCCTCAAAGACAATGATAAATATGATTGGGACAAACTAGAAACAATGTCATCAGCTATCACAAATGCCGTTTCTGATGTAAACAGAAGCATTCTTTGCATATACAAAACAAAAGAATGTTCTCTATTCAGTGAAAACTGCACGAAAAAAAGACTCGATCAGACACGAGAAGTTGACGATATCGTACTTACCGCCCTTCATGAAAGTGGATGGTATTCAAAAATCTTCCAGCATCTTACTATCAACCTCCCATATGCAAAAGATTCTTCGCACTGCTCCATCGTTTTAAGGCCGGTTGTTTCTGAAGACGTAATGACAGCGAGATTTGCCAATCTACCACAAGAATTGCTGGACAAAATCGTTGCAAAAATCAAGGCACTAGGATTTGTCGACAATCTCTATTACGACATCACAAACAAACCACCTGCAACATTCGGATGGGAGTAAACCGATATAAAGCGTCGCAAGATTTATTGCGACGCTTTTTTATTATTCTCATTTAAACATTAATATATGCAAAATACTACATCAAACGCAAAAAATGCGAAATTTGCAAAATTCTGCAATATTTTCCAAAAAACTGTTGACATTTCTTTCAGATATCTGTATATTCTAATCATACAGCAATACAAAAGAGTCGGTCTTTTCTCCTCCTTTAGCCGGCTCTTTTTTTTGTCCAAATCGTGTTTTTCCAAAATAGCACATCCTTCTATCCTCACAATGGAACGAGCAAAAAAAAGCAAGCACCACAGCGCTTGCCATATATCCAACAACATCAATCCTATCATAAGCCCAATTCCTCGACGGTAAGACACCTCACGCCACGACGGATAAGCTCCCCGGCAAAAATGCCGTTTCCGTCAACAAGAACCTTTGAGAAAGTCCCGTCATAAATCCTTGCATGGCCACAACTAGGGCTTCTAGCCTGGAGGACGGCAAATTCTATACTTTCGCCAGGATTTTCACGTAGGTATTCATCGATCTTCCTGAGGCACTTCTCGGCACCATCCCGGAAGTTTTGGGTGTAGTCTGTAGCGAACTTGTCGACGACCCTACCTCCCCTGATTTCCACAGGATTTCTGGGAACTGGAAGTCCGCCCTCTACTTCAGGGCACAAGCAAAGGACTTTTTTGCCATCAAGGAAAGAAGCCAATTTCTCGCAATAATTATTACCGCCATTATATTTGCAGTTTGCTCCCAAAAGGCAGGCACTCACAACAATCATACAAAACTCATTTCAAAAGCAAAGATCGAGGATCAGGACAAAAAAAAGCCTGGCAGCTTCCTACTTTCCCACATCACTGCAGTATCATCGGCGTAAGAGAGCTTGACTTCCGTGTTCGGTATGGGAACGGGTATTTCCTCTCCACTATGGCCACCAGGCATAATAAACTAAATCAGAAACCCAAGGGGGTTCAGGGAAGATAACTTGTCGGGATTTAATCCCAAGTACCTTATAATAAAACAAGAACGATAATATGGTCAAGCCTCACGACCAATTAGTACTGCTCGGCTGAATAC
>JAQYSN010000046.1 GCA_028725265.1 Spirochaetales bacterium
AATGGCACAGTGGATTGATTTTTACAACAACGAGCGTCTTCACGGCGCACTTCTTTATCTGACTCCAGAAGATTATTTTGCAGGAAGAAAGGAAGTAAGGCTTGCAGAACGAAAGGAAAAACTTCATACTGCAGATATAAATAGAAAAGCTTATTGGCTGCAACAGAAGCAGGCTTAAACCACCTTATAAGCTTTCCTAAAAAAGTCCAAGTTCACTTTGGGCAGGACAAAATAAAGATTATGTTCATATTTCGACACAAACTCGTCATTCAGCAAGTTTTTTAGTTTGCGCCGAAGGTAGGATTTGATTTTTTGTTTTATCATAGATTTTTCCTTCGCAATTTTCTGATGGCACGTGCTAAGAGTGTTCTTTTTAGACGGTTGTAAATTTTCAAGAATCCGTCAAATTCACGAAGCTTGCTTTGAGTTTTCGTTTCCATTTCGATGAGAGAATTGATTTTATTTTGTAGCTCTTTATTTGATGATTCGATTTTTGAGATAATTTCTGTGTATTTTTGTGATTGATGGGTATAGAGAATTGGGAAGTAGTTTTCGGGAGAATTTTTGTAAAGTTCGATTCCTGTTTTATTACCCCCCCCCCGTTATATGTATAGAGCTTATTTCAATATTGCAGTTTCTTTTTATAAATGAAGAAAAAGTTTCATAGAGAGATGGATAAGCATTATTTAATACTGAAATATCAATTTCATTGTAGAGTTTTACAAGATCGCTTTCAGGATTCAAAGCTGGAAAATGAGGGATTTTCAGAAGTTCGCACATCTCTTTTGCTCTGGAATCACCGTTGCAGCAGACGCTTACAATTCCACTGTTCAGAGAAAGTATGCAACCATGAACACGGTACCCAAGAGAAAAATCAAATTGACTAGCAAAGTTTTTCCATTCACCAATATCTGAAAAGATTCGATATCGTTTTTTTATGTATTTGTCTATGAAAACTTCATTTGATGCAAAATTTTCGATAGAATCAAAAGCAATTGCTTTTACAATTTCTTTTTCCTGATGATCCTGACAGACCTGAAATGCTGTTCTATTAAGTGGAGATGGGTAATTTGAGGTAAAGAAAACTCTGTCTTCAGTTATAAAATTCTTTTTTTTGATTATGCGATTCGGTCCAGTTTCAAAAAATGACGGGCAGCCTATTGGCGTAACATTCTTTATTCCCAGCTGATTAAGAACTTCAGCTGTAAAATTGCCGCGTACTCCAAGTTCATTGCATCGGTGTGAAAGATAATGCAAGAATTCAATCAAATCTTCAGGAAGCTGCTTATGAAAATTTGAATCGAAACCTGTAAAACAGTTCGCGCCAAGACCTGCAACAATCACTGGTTTATTTATTTTTTCCAATAGATTCTTTATTCCGTTATATGGCAGTTTGTATCCATAACTTTCATTAATTCTAATCTGGTCTTGCAGGATAAGAAATACATGGCTACAGTTTGAATTTACAAATTCAGCAACCTTATCTGTATAAGAAAAATCAAAATCATAGATATTTTGAATATGAAAATCATCTTCTAACTTGCCGATTCCTAATTCTTTGAGCAAAGCCCATGTAATATAAGAGTTACCAGTATTTCCGGCAACTGCATTAAAGAATGTATCGTAGTCGATGAGACTTGATTTGTTAGTGATGAGATTTGAATTGATGAAAAATGGAGTAAAGCTAAGCATTTTTAATCCTCCTATAAGTGTCCCAATTTGCGTCTATAATTTGGGAAAATCTTTTTCAAGCATTTCTTTATTAATATTTTTATAATACTTTTGATACCTATATCTTGGACTGCTGGTAAATTTGCCAACGACTTGTATGCAATATATGAATTTTTATAGGTGTTTCTGAACTGCGCAATCGTATACCGCTCATCTTTACGATTTTTTTCGTTCTGAAAATAGTCATGAAGATATAAATATGCTACAGCCTGCATTGTAATAACTGGCATTGAAAGATAATACTTTGCAAGTTCCAAACGAAGGTTTTCCAGTGATGACAAATCATTTCTGTTTAACAGATGTTGCAGGATAGGAACGTTTTCTGTAGAAAAGAAAAAACCCAAAAAAATAATGTGTTCAAAAAAAGAAGCAGCTGTACACTTTTGAAGATTCACTGACGAAGAAATCTGGCCTTCATGAAGTCTATATGAAACAAGTTTTTCTTTTATAAAACCTATATTTTTATTATTCAGAAGGAATTGCAAGAATATACTCATATCGAACATCATTATAATTGTAAAATCTATCTTTACATTATCAAAGCATTCTTTTTTTATGAAGCAAGATGAAAACGGCAAATTAGATACCATATGATAATAATCAGTCAAAGCCATAAAATTCCAATCTTGAGCTTCTACAATGTGTTTTGTGCGTTCTTCGTAAAAAGAAGATGGCAATATTTTTCCTTTTTCATCTATGTAGTTCTCATCTGTGAAGCAAAAATCTATTTCTGGATTTTTCGTAAGATATTCCAGACATTTTTCAAGATATACCTCACTGAGTATGTCATCTGCACAAAAAAGCTTAAAATATTTGCCGCGAGCAACTTTAAGAAACGCATCAATAATCACGCCACCCCCTGCCCCCGCATTCACAGGCAAGTCTATATGCACAATACGGTCATCTGCAAATGAGTGCGCAATTTTACGGCTTGAATCGGTGCAGGCATGGTTTATGAGAACAAGTTCAAAATCAGCAAATGTCTGTTTTAAGACAGACTCTATAGATTCTTTCAAAAAATCCTCGTCGTTGTAGTATGGTATTAGAATTGAAATCTCAGGCTGCATATATGCCTCCTTTAAGTGGAAAAGCGCAGCTTGTGAAATTGAATATGCTAACGTACCCCCCCCCCCATCAAAATGATTATTATTACATTTAAATTTAAG
>JAQYSN010000047.1 GCA_028725265.1 Spirochaetales bacterium
ATAGTCTAATTCAAGTTGAACGACAAGATAAAAGCCGCCGATGGTTCATTTTGAGCCGTCGGCGATTTTTTTGTCTACTTTTATTGACTGGTACAAGGTGTGCGATAAATTGCTGAAAAAACTGCACTTTTTGTAATAAAAATTACTGAAAAAACTGCCTTTTATAATAAAAATTATTGAAAAAACTGCACTTTTCTCCTAAAATAATATTGAAAAAACTGCACTTAATGGAGTCAGAAATGTTCAGACGAAAAGCAATTGATAAACTCAAGGACTGGAAAGATAACTTCGCACCACAGTATGCGGTTTTGCTTGAAGGAGCGCGCCGTGTGGGAAAATCCACCATTGCCGAAGAATTTGCCAAAGAAAATTATCGCTCCTACATAAAAATCGATTTTGCGAACATCACGAACGAACTTTCCGAGGTTTTCAAGGATATTGCAAATCTCGAGCGATTCTTCCTAAGACTTCAGACGGTAACAGGCATTACGCTTTACAAAAGAGAGTCCGCCATCATTTTTGATGAAATTCAGCTCAATCCTCCTGTGCGACAGGCAATAAAATATCTCGTTCATGACGGTCGCTATGATTATATCGAAACAGGTTCTTTAATAAGCATCAAAAAAAATGTAAAAAACATCGTGATTCCGTCAGAAGAACATAAAATCCAAGTCCATTCTATGGATTATGAAGAATTTTTATGGGCAACGGGAAATGACACTTTCGGCGTTCTTCGCGATTTATACAAACTGAATGAAGAAGTCGGTAACGGCACAAACCGCAAGCTGATGAAAGATTTCAGGACTTATATGGCAATCGGAGGAATGCCACAAGCCGTACAAGCCTATGTCGATGGGAAAAATTTTTCCCAGATTGATGCAATAAAACGAGAAATCATAAATCTTTATATTGATGATTTCAAAAAAATTGACGATTCGGGTTTAATAGGAAGAATGTACAAATCAATTCCAAGCCAACTTGCCACGAATAAAAAACGATACATCATATCAAATGCAACCCAAAAACGAAAAATTGACAAAGACGAAGAAAGACTTGCAGATTTGCTCGACTCAAAGACTGTAATTCCGTGCTACAATACAATGAATCCGAGCATAACCTTATCTCAGACAAGAGATGACGAAACTTTCAAACTTTATTTATCTGATATCGGGCTATTTACGACAATGCTATTCGATTCCACACCCGAAACTGGCGAAAACATTTACAGCAAGTTACTCAGCGATAAACTTCCAGCAGACTTGGGATATCTTTATGAAAATGCAGTCGCTCAAATAATAATTTCGACAGGCAGAGAACTTTATTATCATACCTGGAACAAAGAAAACAGCACTCATTCTTATGAAGTAGATTTTATAGTTCAGTCAGGAAAAAAAATCATTCCGTTTGAAGTAAAATCTTCAGCACGCAAAAATCACGAATCAATCGACGCTTTTTGTGCAAAATACAAAAGATATATCGGCAATTCATATCTCCTCTCACAAAAAGATGTAAGTGAAGAAGAAAATTTAAAATTCAAGCCAATATACATGCTTCCGTTCATTTTGGAAGATTTGTAAAATTTGTTATATCATCACTTTCATGCTATAATATCCGCATGGATATGAACGATATTCTGTCACAGTGGGATAAAATGCAGGGGAAAAATCCTGACGGAAAATCATACGCACATACAGCATCCTTCGGGCAGAAAAAAACTACTGACACGCCACGTCAAGTTTCTCACAAAAAGGCAAATGCGCCGTCCGTTTTAGCACGATCCAATAAAGCCGCGCAGAATAAAGCCTCTCACGGCAAATCCTCGCCCGACAAAGCCATGCACGAGAACATGGAAAAATGGCTCGAAAAATACGGCGTTGAAGACAAAGACAAAACCGCGCAGGAAAAAGTGCAGCGAAAACTTGAGCGTTCCATAAACTGGGCAAAAATACCCATCGACGAAACACTCGACCTTCACGGACTTACACAAGACGAAGCAGAAACTGCGCTCGAAACCTTCATCTCAAACGCAAAAAGGCACGGATGTCGTAAAGTGCTGATTATTCACGGCAAAGGTATTCATTCAAAAGATGGCGAAGGTGTTTTAGGAAGACTTGTTCAAAACTTCATCACACGCGACAAACGATGCGGTGCTTCAGGACACCCGAAAAATGCAGAAGGCGCCACAGGAGCCACTTGGGTCGTGATAAAGTAAAGTACACGGGTAAAACAAAAAAATCCGTCGAAAATTTATTGAAAAAGATTTCTATTTAAAATTGATCGCTTTTAAAATTGATCGCTTTCGCCGTGCTATTTTGTGCATTTCTTGCAGGCTATAATCCACAGAAAAAAAGCGCGCAAAATGCTTTGCGAATATTGTGGCGAAGATGCGATCATCCGAACAGAACAGTTTTTACAGAAAACTACTAGCACGCAATCTCTTGACGTGATAAAATAAAATCATGAATGAACAAAACACAAACGAACAATTCATGAAAAGAGCAATTGAATTGTCAGAACAAAACATAAAAGACGGAGGAGGACCTTTCGCAGCCGTTATCGTTAAAGATGGAAAGATAATCGCAGAAGGAACAAACCGAGTCACTTCTGAAAACGATCCGACTGCACACGCAGAAGTCACTGCTATCAGAAATGCAGCAAAAAAACTAGGAACCTTTCATCTGAACGGATGCCAGATTTTCACAAGTTGTGAGCCATGTCCAATGTGCCTCGGTGCAAGTTATTGGGCACACATAAGCAAAATCTATTATGGAAACAGTCGTGAAGATGCTCGTGAAATCGGATTCGATGATGAATTCATTTATCGAGAAATTCCCCTGCAACGTGAAAATCGCTCGATTCCGATGGAAGAACTTTTAAGCGACGAGGCTCACAAATGCTTCGAACAATGGCTAAAAAAAGACGATAAAATAGCATATTAAAAAAAATCATAATAAAATCAGGAGTAACCAAATGAAAATCACAGAAAATATTAGATACATCGGTGTTGACGATACAGAACTCGACCTTTTTGAAGGACAATTCATCGTGCCAAACGGAATGGCATACAATTCCTACATCATTTTTGATGAAAAAATTGCCGTAATGGACAGCGTCGACGCACACTTCGGAAACCAGTGGATTTCAAACATTGAAACTGCCCTTTCCGAAAGCGGAAACTCAGGACGAAAGCCAGACTTTCTCGTCGTTCAGCACATGGAAATGGACCACAGCGCGAACATCGCACTTTTTGCAGAAAAATATCCAGAAGCAAAAATCGTTGCGTCAAAACTAGCGTTCGCAATTATGAAAAACCTTTTCGGAACGGATTTTGCAGACAGGCAGATTATCGTTGGCGAAGGCGACAAACTTGAACTGGGCTCAACAGAAGAAAGCCACACTCTCAACTTCATCACGGCTCCTAACGTTCACTGGCCGGAAGTAATAATGACCTACGAGTCTAAAGACAAAATTCTTTTCAGTGCCGACGGTTTCGGAAAATTCGGAACTTTCGGCTACGACGATCCGGATGGATGGGAATGCGAGGCTCGACGCTATTACTTTGGAATCGTCGGAAAATTCGGTGCAAACGTCCAAGCCGTGCTCAAAAAAGCCGCAAACTTGGATATTCAGAAAATCTGTCCGCTTCATGGACCAGTTTTGAGCGAAAATCTTCCATACTACATCGGACTTTATGATACCTGGTCATCCTACAAAACCGAAACCGAAGGAGTTTTCATCGCATACACTTCTGTCTATGGTCACACAAAACAGGCTGCTGAAAAACTTGCCGAAATTCTAAAAGCAAAAGGCTGCCCGAAAGTTGCAATTTCCGACCTTGCACGCGAGGACATGGCAGAATGTGTCGAAGATGCCTTCCGCTACGGAAAAATCGTGCTTGCAACAACGACCTACAACGGCGACATCTTCCCGTTCATGAAAGATTTTATCCATCATTTAAAAGATAAAAACTATCAGAACAAGAAAATTGGTCTTATCGAAAACGGAAGCTGGGCACCACTAGCTGCAAAATGTATCACTTCACTTTTTGAAGGAAGCAAGGACATAACTTTCTGCCAGAACAAAGTTACGATAAAATCAGCACTAACATCAGACAACGAAAAGCAGTTAGATTCTCTTGCCGACGAGCTTTTAAAATAAAGGATTTAATTTTATGGCAGGAATCGAAAATTTAAATAAATTCAATGTAAACAGCACATTTCTTTACATTGTTGCAAGTTGTGTAATCGCATTCGTTCTTGCTCAATCGTTGTTTTTTTTAATCATATCCTGCCGACGAGCAAAAACCATCGGGATGGATATGCACATCGTTTGGAAAACAATCGGCTCGACAGCTCTTTTTACGCTAGCACCCGCTTTTTCAATTCTTCTAGGAGTCGTAACACTTTCTGCATTTTTAGGTTTGCCACTTCCATGGATTAGGCTAAGCGTAATCGGAGCAATCACCTACGAACTTCCAGCTGCCACTTCTACAGCAAAGGCTCTCGGCATTTCGCTTTCCGAAACGATAAAGGATCCTAAAGTCTACAGCGCAATCGCATGGGTCATGACACTAGGAATTCTTCCGAGCATTCTTCTTACACCAATCCTGATAAAAAAAATCCAGAAAGGCGTAATCAAAATCCAGACAAAAGATTCTGCTTGGGGCGACATTTTCATGACATCCCTTTTCATGGGAATGATAAGCGCTTTTAGCGGAATGGTTTTCAGCCACGTCAGAGACGGTGTTCGGGGACTTCTTCCTATTAGCGTCCTTTTCGTTTCTGCAACAATAATGGGAATATGTGGTTTACTCGTAAAAAAAGCACACATTAAATGGCTTGAAAATTACGCAATGCCTTTTTCGATGCTTATTTCTATGGCATTTGCAGCACTCGCTGCTCCACTTTTCGGCGTTTGATGTCCCAGAAAATTTACGGAGAATTTTATGAACTACGAAGATTATCTAAAACAATCACATAAATACGGACAGATATGGATTTGGACAGCATT
>JAQYSN010000048.1 GCA_028725265.1 Spirochaetales bacterium
GTTGAACTTTTATGTGAACAGGAAAAACTTCCTGCTGAAAGATTTTTAATGATTGGTGATACATATGAAAGTGATATTCGTATGGCTGATAAGGTAGGGTGTAAATCAATATTGATTGATAAAACATCTTCGTATAAAAATTATAATTCTGTAAAGGATATTTTGGAGATAACAAGGCTGTTTTAATATGAAAAAAATACTTTTAACCGGCGCTACTGGAATGATTGGAAGTGCAATTATTCGTGAAGCTATAAAACAAAATTATGAAATTACTTGCCTTGTAAGAAAAGATTCTTCTCGTATAAAAAATATACCAAATTCGCCACAAGTAAAAATCGTTGATTGTAATATTACTGATTATTCATCACTTGTTTTAGATGATAAATATGATGTATTAATTCATCTTGCCTGGGACAAAACTTCTGTTAGTGGGCGTGATGATGTAGACTGTCAGTTGAAAAATATTCAGTATACTCTCGACGCAGTTCGTCTTGCAAAACGATGTGGTTGTTCTGTGTTTATAGGAGCAGGAAGTCAGGCTGAATATGGTGTTCAAAGTGTTCCTCTAACTCCTACTTTACCTGTAAATCCTGAAAGCGGATATGGGATTGCAAAGTATACTGCAGGAAAACTTTCTGGGTTGCTTTGTAAACAGCTAGGTTTACGTTTTAATTGGATGCGTATTTTGAGTGTTTTTGGTCCGAATGATGGAGCGAACACTTTGATTTCATACTGTATTCGTGAGCTAAAAGACGGTAGAACCCCAGAACTAACGAAATGTGAACAAACATGGGATTACCTATATTGTGATGATGCCGCACGTGCTTTCTTGGCCGTTGCGGAAAAAGGAATTGACGGAAAAGTCTACCCTCTAGGAACAGGTCATGGAAGGCAACTTAGCGAGTATATTGAAGATATCCGAGATTACATAAATCCCAAAATCAAACTTGGTTTCGGAAAAAAAGAATACTACCATCACCAACCGATGTATCTGGTCGCCGATGTGAGCGAACTAGAAAAAGATACAGGATGGAAAGTGGAAGTGGAATTTTTAACAGGTATAAAACTCTTGCTAAAACAAGTATGAGGTAAAAATGAAACAGAATATCGATATAATTATCATTACATACAACAGATTAAAATTTATCAAGAGAACTCTCGATTTTTTATTTGCAAAGACTTCTCCTATACGTGAATTTGAAATGACCATTTTGGATAACTGTTCAACCGATGGCACTTCTGAATTTCTTGTTTCCTTTGCTGAGGAACATCCTAATCTGAAAGTAATCCGTAATATCCGCAACATTGGAGGTAACGCGAACATTTGTCGGGCCTATGAAACTTCTCTCACTAATTCAGCCGACTATGTATGGGTTTTGTGTGATGACGACACCTATGATTTTTCCCATTGGAGTGAAGTTGAGAAACAACTTTCGATAGGAACTGATGTGATATGTGTATGTAACTATGCGATTCCAAAAGAGGTTAAGCAAAAGGAAGTTTTTTCTTATCTTCCTCTTCAACTTTCATTTGTACCGGCCGGAATTTACAAAAAATCACTCATTAATGATCAAGTTCTTACGAATATGTATGATGCAATTTACACAATGTTTCAGCAAGATATTCTGTGTCTTGAAGCGATGAACAGAAAAAAATCCATTTATTTAGTAAAAAATGAAGTCGTACATAATGGTGTTTTCGAGGAACACAACGATGCTGATTATTCCTATATTCGTGGAACCAGGCATGTTCTTCAAAGAAGAAATGACACAACATGGAGTTTAGGTTTCTCAAATGTTTTAACTTATCTTGATGATGAAAAACTAAGAAAACAAGCAATGATCATTGCATTAAATTCAAAATGCATTTTTCTTCATGGCATAAGTGATTTTTTGAATACAGAAATAAGAAATTACGTTCAAAACGGAGGTGAACACTATCTTGAAGAAATCAAGAATGTAGTTGATAAAAAAACAAAAAAACTAATCGATAAAAAAATTATCGAATTTGAAAATGAAATTGGACATAAGCGAAAAGAATTTTTTGTCTATGAAGACAAACGTATAAAAACAAAACTAAAAAATGCATTAAAAAAGCATTGCCCGAATTTATTTAAATTTTTAAAAAGAATTAGAAGTATGCTTAAATTTAAATGTAATAATAATCATTTTGATGG
>JAQYSN010000049.1 GCA_028725265.1 Spirochaetales bacterium
CGCACCTGTAAGCTTAAGCCGTCTGACATAATCGCTCACGGACATTCCAGTCAGTTCCTTAAAAATCCTGTAGCAGTACCAGGGCGAATAACACGCAGTATTTGCCAGATCTGAAAGGTTAATTTCTTCCGTCTGGTGTGCTGCAATGTAATCCTGCATTTTCTGACCTGCTTCTATTTTTGGTGTCATTTCGTTTAACATGGCTTTAGTATAATAGCAAAAAACAAAGCTAACTCGACTTTTTTTGCTAAAAAATCATATATACGGTGTTCAAATATTCCGCGAAGTAAAGCAGATTTATCTCAAGCCGATTTATCTCACAGAAGTAAGCCGATTTATCTCACTTTTGACCTCTTATCCATTCATCAAGGAACTTAATTTCTTATTCTGTATGAAACAAGTGTTCGCCACCCTTCATTACAATAAGACTTGCGCCCTGCTCTTCAGCAAATGATCTTATAGTTTCAATCGAAGTAAGATTGTCCTTTTCTCCATATAAAATTGAAGTGGGAACTTTCCAGTTCAAAGAGTGCGCCCTTACATAGCACAAATATTCCCAGGAAAGTTCTTCTCCAAAATCCGTGTGGATGATTTTTCTTTGCTCAAGTTCCGCTTCGGTCACATTTGCCCACTGCATCATATCGCAAATCAGTTTTTCCATATTCACAACCGGCGAAATGAAATATGCCTTTTCAATCAGACCATTCAGATTCGCATTCATGCTGAAAAATGCTCCGATACTATTGGCAATCAGAATAATGCTCTCGGCCTCTGTTTTGAGACTAGCAACTACCTCGTGAATTTCCTTCCCCGTTTCCCAGGGAGAAAAAGTCTTACAGGGAACTTCGAAAAACTTCAGTTTGTTGAAGTTCTCACCTTTAAAATCGCGTTCAGCGAAGGCTGAACGACGGGTGTCGCGGAAAAGTGACAAAGTTTTTCGTGACACCCTATAATCCAGCCCAATCACTTTGCAATCTGGAAAAAGCTTTTCATAGTGAGTGCTTTCAGTCGCATTACCGCCCTTTCCGTGGATGTATAAAACTGTTTTCATTTATTTCCTTTTCTTTGCTTCTGGCAATTCAGCATACATTCCTTCCAGAAGCTCCAGAATCAGTGCCTTATCATCAAAACTATCGAATACATGCATCAAAGTCTTAGAACCTTCATAGGGATAACGCAGTTCGGAATCTGCAAGTAGCCTGTCCGATGTGGAAGTTCTCTTCAAAAACAGCTCATCACCGCAAATGTCACCTATCAGCTTTCCTTTAAAATATACAAGGTATCCGCCCATCATAGATTTTATAACAATATCGCCAGCTTCAGAAAAACAATCGCGGACATATTCATTAAACTCATTCATATTGATTATCCCCAGAAAGCACAACATTCATCTTCATCGACACAACGAAAAACACTTTCTATATCTTCATGAAACATTGTCAGTTCATAACCGTGCCATTTCATATCCCGACGCATCCAAAATAATTTCCAGTCATCAGAAGCCTTACGATAAGTTGCTTTTGCGACATCAATGTTTATGTAACCGTCTCCCATAAACTGTTTTCTTCTTTCGTAAATGATTACACTCTGACCTTCCATCCGGTATTCTCATTTCACATGATCGATATGCTCACCAATCAATTCATTTCTTTTGCCAAGATATTTATCTGCTGCGATTTTGATTTCTGCTAATTGCCAATCCGTAAATGCCATAATTTTTTCCTTTTCTGTATTATAGCAGAAATTGTTCTTCAGAACAGTGATTTAATCCTCATTTCGTGATAAAATACATCTTATGGCAAGTATTTTGATTCGTGCGGAGGGCACAAGCCCGACTGCAATACCTTTAGAGAACAGCACAGATTGCGGCAAGCAATCTGTGCTGATTAAAGACACAACACGCGAGCAGCGTGAACAGATTGTCCGCGAATCACTGGGCGACGATTATGACGTAGGCTGCGGATATGAATCTACTGGCATCAACTATCAGCTTTATATCGACGGAGTAAAAGAACTTCGCGAACTGAACATGGAAACAAACTGCGGCTTTGAAGTAGCACATACTCGCTGTGCTCGTTTGCATGAGTAGAAATTATTTAACACGCCGCTTTCGCCCCTGGCGCATCTGGAAGAAAGAAAATCCGGCTGCAATGGAAACCTCTAAAAACTTCAGTTTTTCGAGGTAACTCATAAAATGCGACGTTATTATTTCTGCTATTTCAGAAATAATAACTCGATTGGGGCTGTCCAATAAGTATAAGTCATTGCCGTGCTCGACACGGCAATCTCTTGTATTGCAATTAAATGGATTTTCGGGTCAAGCCCGAAAATGATACTTTTTGAACTTATTGGTCATCCCCACAATATGATTTAACCTGATATAAAAAGAGGACAAAAAATGGTAAAACACATAATTTTATGGACATTAAAAGAAATGAGCGATGCTGAAAAAGAATCTGTAAAGAAAGGAATACGACGAGTCAAGGCACGCTAACGCTTAAAGCCTTGACTTCGCCGTTTTGAGG
>JAQYSN010000050.1 GCA_028725265.1 Spirochaetales bacterium
TGTTCAGCAAAACCGGCAAATCCGTCGGCTTTTGCATCTTTTATTTTGTAGTTATCTGAATAATGACAAAGATACATAATTTTTTTTACCTCGTCACTTAATTCTGCTAAATCATTGTACCAAGCATGGACGTCACCATTTTTAATCTGGCAATCGTGGAATATATATTCGATGGTCGGATAGTCTTGAAGCATCTCATAAAGAATATCTGTATCGAATTTAGAATCCAGACTGAAAAGAATCCTTTCGTCAATCAAGATTCCGTATGAAATCATTGATTTCTTCCAATTTGTTTCATTTTCAGGAATATGTAGTGTTCTAAAGATTTTTACATCAATAGAACCTACATTCGTTTGATATACAGGTCTTGGCGATTTTTTTATCCGTGTAGGCTTAATTTGATTGAAATAATCGTCGAATTTCATGATTTTTTTGTTATTTTCTACGCTATAAGCAAGGCCACCTTTAAGGGATTCGTTCCAAAGCTTCTTTTTGTAGTCATTCGTTATTATCATGTTTGGTTTTTTATTCTTGATGTAGTGGCACATAAGTGCAAACTCTTCAAGATTTCCTATGTGATCTGCATGGGAATGTGAAATAAACAGATTATCAATATCGGCAATATTAAGTCCGTAATCATACAATGCTTTTGCACAACATGTTCCGCAATCTATAAGCAGATGATCGTCATTTTTTGTTATGAGTATATTTGTCTGATTATGAATTTTTGAAAATGCGCTTCCAACGCCGATGAAAAATACAGAAAGACCGCTATCATTTTTAAGCGTAAGTTTTCCTGTTAATTTAGAAGTCTTCATATCTTCTATTATATATCATTAGTTGATTAGTGACAATAAAAAGCAAGTTTACTGTGGTTCATACGTTTTTTCGATTTTTACGATTTGTTCGCTGATTTTTTTCAGATTTCGTTCTTCGTTAAGTGCGGATAAGGCGATGATAGCGTTTCCCATGAGTTCCGAATCTGGACAGGTCGTTTTCGCAAGTGGCAATCCGAGGTAATTTGCACGCAGTTGGAGCCAGTCATCGCTTCTAGCTTGTCTTCCTGTGCAGATTATAGGTGAGTGAATTTTCGAGGTGATGTATGACGCTGTGTAATTCGATAGAACGCCGAGTGTTTCGTAAGCTTCTTTCACGTTTTTTAATAGATTTTCAATTGAGGGCGTTAATTTGTTACCTTTTTCGGCATTTTTGCATAATGTGGAAAAATACTCTTCGTAGGTTGAATTGCTGTATTCAGATTCGGCTTTAATGGCGCTTAGGATGCTGCCACTTTTGGGAATTATGACACTCTTGTTCCAAAAACCTGGAATTACGGAGGGCATAACTCGGATTATGTCATTCGATGAGGATGATGCGGCGTGATTGTCTGGTGTGTTACAGCCTGTGCAAACATTTATGCCTTCGCTGGAGCCCATTCTGTCACAGATTTTTCCTTCTTCAAGGGTGTTTGTTCCAATCAAAGCCGCAACGAAGTCTGGACCGCCACAAAGAAGTGGAATTTTTGCCGAAAGCGGAAGATTCAGTTCTTCTAAAAAATCCTTGGATAAAAATCCGTGTTGTTGACCAAGCGGTGAAAATGGCTGTAAAAGCGATTTCATTTTTGTCGATACAATCTTATCTGTTTCCTCTTCTGTCCAATAGGCACTTTGAAATCTCTTTTCTGGTAGTAGGGTGAAAGGTTCGCAGTCTGTAAGTGAATGCACTAAGTATTCAGGTCCGCTTGAAATGAAAGTTGCCGAGGAAATAATTTCTGGGTAGCTATTTTCAAAAGACAAAATCCGGGGTAAAAAGATGGACCCGTGAAAAGCATCGCTTTCAATTGCATTGTTTTTTTCGTACCACAAATAAGAAAAACTTTTTCCGTTTTTTAGTTTTGCTACAAGAGATGGTCCGTTCCCGCTTATGCAGATTGCACCAAGCGATGGAAGGTCTTGAAAATTTGCATTCAAAAGTGTTTTTGCTGCTTTCACAAAAGAATTTTTCCAGACTTCTGCTTTGTCGTGCTCTATAGATTCTTTATCTTGTGGAAAACGGATGGTGGTCGAGTTTAAAACAAAGCCGTCCTCTCTGATAAGACCAGCTTTCAGGGAGGACGTTCCAATATCTGCGCAAAGAATGATAGGATTCATTTTTTTTCCAAAAATTTGCAAAAGTCAGACGAATTTTGCAAATTATTCTGTATCAACCTGAAAAACCACAGTTTCACTTGTTGAGAAGTGAAACGAGGTTTTTAAAAAATCGATATTATTCGTGTTTTACCAACTTTTCGATGATATTTCGGTTATCGAG
>JAQYSN010000051.1 GCA_028725265.1 Spirochaetales bacterium
CTGTCTTTGGCGCCCTTATTCGAACCGAAAAGCAGCCCGGAAGGTTCAAGAGAGGTTCCGGTACATTTTCACAAACTGTCGCAACACATTTCAGTCCTTCTTCCTGAGCTTTTCGAACAAGATCATTGTTTGCATCATCGAGAAGTTTTTCGAAATAGTATAAATGTTTTAAATCCTTCATCTGTTCCCCTTATTTTTGATGTTTCATTTAAATTATCTCAATTTTATGAAGTGCTTCTTGTACACCTTTTACGATAGAAGCCTCATCAGAAAGATAGAATACGTTTTCTCCCTTTAGGTCAAATTCTGCAAGATTAGAATCCGACGGTATGTAGGCAAGAACAGGAATGTCTCCTGTGTCCATTGTGTCCTTTACGCTCTGGCTGATTTCTCCATTTTCACATGGAAGCCGATTTGCAATAACGCCGATTTTTTCATACATGACAAGTTCATCAGCAACTTTTTTGATGGTCTGAATAACCTGACAGCCTTTTTTACTTGCATCCGTGATCAGCAGAAGATGAGAAACTTTTTCCATTACGCGCCTGTTGATTTGTTCAATTCCCGCTTCTCCATCAATTATGACGTAATCAAAGTTTTCAGATAAAATGCTGATTACTTCTTTGAGGTATGAATTTATCCTACAATAACATCCTGCACTTTCTGGTCTTCCGATTGCTATGAAGCTGAAACCATCCTGTTCGCTTAATGCGTCAAAAATTCTATAACGAGCTTCTCCTAAAAGTTCCATTGCGCTTTTTGTGTCTCCATCTTCGACGCTTGAAACGACAGCTTTTCTGATGTCATCAACGGTGGTTTTGACATCAATTCCGAGTGCCGTCGAAAGTCCTACGGCTGGATCTGCATCAATTGCAAGAACTTTTTTGTCAGGATGAAATTTCGTGATTAGTTTTACCATGACTGCTGAAATAGATGTCTTTCCGACTCCACCTTTTCCAGCTACTGCTATAATTTTTGAGTTCATATATCTAGTCCCTTTACTAGATATTGTACAATGAGTTTCTTAAACTGTCTAATTAATTTTTACAAGTTTTCCAAGTTGCCCAATTGTCCAAGTTGCCCAATTGTCCGCCCCAAGGAATATTTTGCATTTTCGCGATGCTTTTGTAATCTTCCTCGGTTGAACCTTTTGGAAATCCTGTAACGTAAAAAGTCTGGTTTGCTATGCCTTCTGGAAGTTCTCCTGAAATTTTTCCGCGCATCTTCAATGCCTGTCGAACAACTCCGTCCCTGGAATCTATAACTTGAACTTCAGGACCAGCAAGTTTTTGAATCTGGCTTGCAACATGGATGAAGTGGGTGCATCCAAGTATGATGGTGTCGCAGTCATTTTCCTTGAAAAATTCAACTGCATTCTTACAGGCGTTAAGTTTTTCTTCTTCGTTTGGATTCGTAAGATTTTGTTCGATAAAACTGATGAGTTTTCCGTCACCGCGTGAAAAAACGGCGCAGTCGGAGGCAAAATCTTTTATCAAGTTGGCTGTGTATGGCGAAGTTACTGAGCGTTGTGTCGCAAGAAGGCCAATCCTCTTGTTTTTAGTGACTTTTGCAGCAAGTTTTATAGCGGGAACAGTTCCGATAAATGGAATCGGGAAATTTTTTCGGAGTTCCATCAGGGCTGTAACGCTCATCGTGTTGCAGGCAACGACTATTACTTTAGGATTGAAGCGTTCGATTACGACTTTGCAAAGCGCAAGTGCACAATCTGTAACCTGTTGTTGTGTTTTTTCACCATACGGAAAGTTTTTTGCATCAGCAACATAGATGCAGGAAGATGACGGATAATGTTCGGTGAGGTACTTCATGTAAGGCAATCCGCCTGTCCCCGAATCTATGAATGCAAAATCGACGCTCATGATATTATACTAAAACATTTGACTATTTTTTTGCAATGACTTAGGATGAATATAATGTTTACCGTAAACAAATGCCTTTGTCCGGATTGTAATGATTCGGCTCTTTCTACGATTGATTTTGAAAACGATGCTATCAAGGATTTCCCAGGTTACTGTATTAACCATTCTCCGAACGTTCAGGAGACTACCGAAAATATCATTAAATATGTCCAAAGTCACGAAAAAATTATCGGGTTAAATGCAAACGGAATCACCTTTGAGAATATGGATTTTTCAAACAAAAAATTTTACGGATGCAGTTTTCAGCACTGTACTTTTTTGAACATCCAGGCTCCGGGAGCAAGATTTCGTGTAAGTTTCTTTGATTTTTCGGTTTTTTCTGATTGCAACCTTCAGTCTTCAAACGTTCAGTTTTCATCTTTTGCAGGTTCAACCTTTTCACACGTTATTTTTACAGGTTCTGATCTCGTTCATGCAAATTTCTGTGGAATTTCGGCTTATCAGTCTTCTTTTGACGATGCCGATTTGTATAATTCACGATTTATCGATTCAACATTAAATTTCGTTTCATTCAGAAACTGCAACCTCAAAAATGCCAATTTTATGAAAACCACAAGGACGGACGTTTCATTCAAGCTTTCGAACACAAGAAGTGCGGTATTTTCACCGGAAGATAAGGCTTTTAAAAAGGCCGATGGGGAGATTTAGTCTATGAAAGTTTATTTTCACATGGCAATAGAAGGCTTTTCGAATTGTTACATTGTCGTAAACGAGGAAACTAGGGAAGCCATTATCATTGATCCAGGAAAGCTTTCCCTTGATATGATTGAGAATATCGAAAGTGAAAACTATATCCTTTCAGGCGTTCTTATAACACATAATCATCCGAGTCATGTTCGTGGTCTTAAAACTTTGTGCAAGATTTATTCTCCTATCATCTATGCCAGCGACTACGACATTGCAGGAGAGGATACATATTTATTGAAGGATGATGGAACTTTTAACGTTGCCGGTTTTGACATAAATTATTACTCGGTTCCAGGTCACACACCTGATTCGGTTGTCTATGAAATTGGACAGCTTCTTTTCACGGGAGACGCACTTTCAGCATGTATGATAGGAACTACTTCCAGCCATTATTCACAGATGCTCTTGGCTTCAAACCTTCAGGCTAAACTTGCGTACCGACAGACTGATATTATGATTATGCCTGGACATGGACCGCCTTCGACTTTGGCTGCCGAAAAAAAATTCAACATGACTTTTGGTAATGTCAGAAGTTAGTCAGTATAAGCACTGATTTTCCATGTTCTGCCGTTGTTGAATCCCCATTTTTCATAAATGAATTTATCAAGCTCTGTTGCAGCCTCGACTAGTCCTTGCGCCCTTGTTTCTTGGATGTATTGGGCAAGTTCCGGGTGATGCTGATTGATGTAATATCGTTTTGAAATTTTATCACTGAAATATTCTTCGCAACTGCCAAGATTTTGCTGTAAAAGATATGCCATAAATTCGTTTTTCATAAGATACTCGTCTTCAATGTTGTAGTTGAGCGTCGGAGTGTCCGTAAAATAGGCTTTTAGAAAATCGATTGACTTGGAATCTGTCCGATCATAAAGAGAATAAACGAAACTTCTCAGTTCACCTGTCGTAAAAAATACGCCGTGCATTCCTTCATGGCAGATGAAAAGTGTTCGTAGGTAAAGAGGTGATTCCTGTGAAACTGAAATCAAGGCTCCTTTTCCAGCAACGATGGAATTTCCCTTTTGAATGATGATTTTATTTTCAAGAAGAATTTCTTTAAGAAGTTTTTCCCGTTCGTTCAGCGGAAAAGAGATGGCTTGTGCTCTGTCGAAAAACATTGCAAGACTTTCAGCTTTGTAGTCGTGGGCATTATAGCCGTGGACGTTTTTTAGTTCGTCGTCGCTTACGAATGTACCGATTGATTCAGTTTTTTCAACGAAAAAGGCAAGTCGTTTGAGAAAATCATCCTGAATTTTGTAATTGGCAAAATCAAAAATCAGAACCTTTGGAAAATCCGACCACTCGAACAGTTCAAAATCCTTCTGTCTCCAGTTTTCACGGGGCCAGGTTTGAATAAGCCCTGCATCAATTTTAATCGGATGGATGGAGTTTTCTTCTTCTTTCTTTGACTTTCGGTTCCCTATATCAAAGACAACTGCATCTACCTTATCTGAATTTTTAGTGAATTTAATATCTCCGATTTCTCCGGTAAAAATGCGTGTGTCTATGATTTTGTTGTGCAAGTCTTTTTCGGCATACAGAACGACCGTTTTTTCAGCAAGTGTGCATTTGACCCTTGTATCCTCGATTGAACCCCACGGATTAAGTGTATTGCTTAGTGCAAAATAGATTCTTGCAAAATACTTTTCTGAATTGAAAAGTCGGCTTCCAAGGTTGAACTGCAAAGACTGCGCTTCTTCCTTTGTCGCAGGTATTTTTCCGCCTTTTTCGCTGAAGGCAAACCATGGATTTTCCTGAGTAAAACTCCATCCAGTCTTTGCTCCGACAAACTTAGCGGAATGGATGGTCAGATTTTTTGTAGAACTGATGATAAATCCACATGCGTTGTTCGAAGGTTTTTCTGGGAGCATAAGGCTAATCGTTAGAAGATTAGAAGAAGCTCCATTTATAGAAGAAGTGCTGTTTATAGAAGAAGCGACTGTTCCGTAAACTGAATTTTTTTGCTTTATTTTAGAAATGTTTTTGCCAAGGTCAGATGGCTGTAGAATCGAGAGCTCTATTTCGCTTTCATTTTCAGTTTCAAGTTGTACAAGAAGTGAAAGAGGCTCGGAATTTTCTGCTATATAGTTTGAGGCTAGTTCGGCAAATTTATATGCCAGAACTTCTTTTTTAGATTTTGTTTTTATTCTGTTTGATTTTGACGCTTGGTTAAGGGCATAAAGATTTTCATCCTGACCGTCAAAGGAAATCATAAATTCAGATACGACATCATCCTTGCAGGAATTAAAAACGATACTGAAAATAAAAAGATTGAATAGCACTATGATTTTGAAAAAAGCTTTTCTTTTCATATTTTCAATACTACATTCTTTACTTTAAAAATGCTATACTTTGTTCATGCAGGGCATTTTTTTCATACCACATCATAATCTGTTGCATGAACTGAAGGAGATAAAGAAAAATTTTTCGAAAATGAATCCTCTCTTTTCAGATTTTGCGCTTCTTAAGGGAAATTTTAATTCAGCACGGGATGCAAAAGAGGCCTTTGAAAAATCAGGAAAGGTTATTGAACTTGGTTCTATAGAAAAATACGGTTCGTTTTATTGCTGCAGGCTTATTCATCCGCTTTTAGACGGTTACGAAAAAACGAAAAACTGTTTCATTGACACAGGATGTCGGTTCATTCCTGTTTACAATGCGTTTTGCTTAGCAGAGTGCATGATAAATGAAATACCTGATATGACCTTGCCTCATTCTGTCCGAGTGTTTCAGATTGCAGACGGAAGTTTTGAAGAAAAGCAGATGAAAGGCGCTACGTCGATTTTATTGAATACAGAGAAAAAGATGTGGGTTAAGACAAAATGAAAAAACAGACTAAAAAAAGAATCTTATTTGCGTTGTGTATTATTCTCGTATTTTTGATAGCCTTTATGGCCTATGAATATTACACGGAATATCAAAGCGGAATCTTGAAGGAAGATTCTGAAAGTGCAGAAAGTATTCACTTTTCTCAGAATGAAGCGACTGAAAACACCGACTTTGCCCAAACCTTCCAATCTGATATTTTATGTGGTGATAATGAAATTCCCGTTTGCAGCGGAAATGAATACGGAAAAACGCACGAAATTATCAAGCACGATTTTTACACGCTTTGTTACTGCGAAAAATTCGAACAGAGCGAATGGGTTGCATATCAGCTGACAGCTTCGGAACTTGAAAAAGTTGCGGATCGAAAGAATAACTTTAATTCAGATCCTGCCGTTTCTACGGGAAGTGCGACGCCTAGCGACTACAAGGGATCCGGTTACGACAGGGGGCACCTTGCTCCGGCTGCGGATATGAGTTTTTCTGAGCACGCTATGGACGAGTCGTTTTTTATGAGCAATATGAGTCCTCAAGCACCAGATTTGAACCGCGGGCTTTGGCTCAAAATGGAAGAAATCGAGCGCGAGTGGGCGAAAAAGTACGGCAGCGTCTATATCGTTTCAGGACCGGTTTTGAACCGCGAGGATTTTGCGACAATTGGGGAAAACGAGGTTGCCGTGCCTGAATTCTTCTATAAAATACTTGTCTCGTGGGTGGATTCGAGTGCGAGTGCGGGGCACTATGTGTGGATTGCGTATCTTGCACCGAACGGCAAGACGAGCAATAATCCTTCAGATTTTGTTTCAACTGTGAGCGAAATCGAAAGTCTTACAGGAATTGACTTTTTTCCTGCACTAAACGCAGTTGTGAAATAAGCGATGACCAGAATATCTACATTCCTTCAATGAAGGCAATGCAAAAGTCGGAGTGGCCTCTGCATTGACGGTAAAAGATACTGTATACAACGCAACAGTAATTCCAATTGTTTTTGATTCAGTTATCGTTGGAAATACTATTATTACAAATTCTTCAACCTCAACGGCAACGCTTGCAGAGGAGGTTGGAAATTTTGGTGCTGAAAAAAGTGATGGTATTACTTATTCAATCGATGCCGATGGAAAAATTTGAATTGATAATCGCTGTTGCTATCAGAATAAAATCTTTTCGCAATTGTTCAATTTCTTTTTTCGTTTCGAAAGGCTTTCGATAAATTTATCGGAAGAGACTTCGTTGATGTTTTCAGTCCTGAGCGTAACCGAAGTTCCGTAAATCAGACCTCTTTTGTTCAGTTCTTCCATGTTTGAAATAAGCTTGTCGCAAACACCGGCTATAGCTATAAATGAACGCCGGCTGTAAATGAGCATCGGCTATAAATGAACACCGGCTGTAAATATGATTTTTACATATTGAATGCTTTTTCGTCATTGCAACTTATGGCGAACTAAATTATAATTTTTATTAATAGAAACGCAGTCTTGCGTCAAATAAAAAATAGGAGTGAAAAACTATGGCAAATCTTTCAGCATTACAGATTGCACGATATGAGTATAACCCAAAATTACCTTCAGTTTTGCGAAACAATCCTGATGAGGTAGTGCTTGAGTTTGGAAAGGCTACGGAAGCTGTTGCAGATCAAGCAGAACTTAAAGAACTTTTTAAGAATACTTATGGAAAACCAGAAGCTCTCTTTGTTAAGGGAAAAAATCCTGATGTTAAAAAAGAGATTCGAGTTGGTGTAATTCTTTCGGGCGGACAGGCTCCGGGCGGACACAATGTAATCGCAGGTCTTTACGACGGAATCAAGGCTGGAAATAAAAAATCTACACTTATCGGATTTAAGAACGGTCCTTCAGGATTGATTGAAAACGACTTTGTTGAAATCGACGATAAATTCATGGACGCTTACCGAAACACTGGTGGATTCGACATGATCGGTTCAGGCCGAACAAAAATCGAAACTCCAGAACAGTACGCAGCTTCAATGGCAACTGCTGAAAAACAGAACCTCGATGCTATCGTTATCGTCGGTGGTGACGACTCAAATACGAACGCTGCTCTTTTGGCAGAAACATTCCTTGCAAACGGAAAGAAAACTCGTGTAATCGGCTGCCCTAAGACAATCGACGGAGACCTCAAAAACGAACAGATTGAAACATCTTTCGGTTTCGACACTGCTTGTAAGACATATTCTGAACTTATCGGAAACATCGAACGCGACGCTAACTCAGCAAAAAAATATTGGCACTTCATCAAATTGATGGGACGAAGCGCAAGCCACATCGCACTTGAATGTGCTCTTCAGACACAGCCAAATATCTGCTTGATTTCAGAAGAAGTTGAAGCTAAAAAGATGACTCTCAAACAGATTACGAATGACATTGCTGATGCAATTGCAAAACGAGCTGAAAACAAAGAGAACTTCGGTGTAATTCTTATTCCGGAAGGATTGGTTGAATTCATCCCTGAAATGAAATCTTTGATTGCCGAACTTAACGACAAGATGGCTCAGAACGAAGCAGAGTTCAACAAGCTTGAAACTTTTGCTGACAAGAACGCTTGGCTCAAAGCTAATTTGACAGCCAGCTCTTACGAAACTTTTAGTGCTCTTCCAGAAGGAATTGCAGCTCAGTTCTTGGCTGACCGCGACCCACACGGAAACGTTCAGGTTTCACGAATCGAAACAGAAAAACTTTTGGCTACGATGGTTGAGCGAGAACTTAAAGTTCGAAAGGAAAATGGAAAATACTGCGGAAAATTCAGTTCATATACACACTTCTTCGGTTATGAAGGACGATGTGCATTCCCTTCAAACTTCGACGCTGACTACTGCTACTCACTCGGTTACACTGCTTTCATGTTGATTGCTTCAGGAGTTACAGGTTACCTTTCTTCAGTTAGAAATCTTACAAAACCTGCTGATAAATGGACTGCTGGTGGTATTCCTCTTACAATGATGATGAACATGGAACAGCGCCACGGAACAAAGAAACCTGTTATCCGAAAAGCATTGGTTGAACTTGACGGTAAACCATTCAAAGAGTTTGCAAGTCACCGAGATGAATGGAAGATTAAGACTTCTTATACGTTCCCTGGAGCAATCCAGTACTTCGGTCCAAGCGAAGTTTGCGATCAGACTACCAAAACAATTAAACTTGAAAGGGAATAACCCTTTCAAGTTTAATGTCGAGTTTTGAAGTGTTCTGATTGACACTTCAAAACATCGCAATCCATTGGAAAGAAATTGAACTTTTCAATAACAATTTATTGAAGCTGCTGGATGTTCTTATATTCAGCAGTTTTTTTTTACATTAGAGAACTATTTTTAGGAGAAAATTTTGAAAGTTAAGAAGATTTTGCAGAATACAAAAAGCAGACAAGAATTTTGATCTGAGGTTTATTTTTTTAATGTTCACCTATGATTTTTCTGATATAAAAAAGCCTCTTTATCAACATCTTTATGATTGCATAAAATCGGACATCCTTGGGGGCGTTTTGAAAAGCGGGGAAAAACTTCCGTCGAAACGCTCTCTTTCGAAAAATCTGAATTTGAGTGTGGTAACTGTTGAAAATGCATATAATCAGCTTTTGGATGAGGGATATATATTTTCTGA
>JAQYSN010000052.1 GCA_028725265.1 Spirochaetales bacterium
ATCTTGGAAAGGTTGTGTACGGAAACGTACCGGGGGTTCGAATCCCCCTCTCTCCGATCCCTTTTTGAGAGTTTCGGTTTGGATGTTCAGAGCGTCTTTTCAGATGTTGCTTGGGGATTCGAAACGGAACGAGCGGTACGCTAAAAACGCTAGCAAGTGCGAAGCGTTTTAGTATGAGTGGCAGGGATGCCACGAAAGCGAGTGCAGGCGGGTTGGAGCGAGCAAACACGATGTTTGCGAGCGGAAACCGAATCCCCCTCTCTCCGACTTTTATACTGATGTTTTGAAAACCTCGGTTCTTTTTTTGAGCTGCACGGGGGATTTGAACATATAAAAATTATCCACTATGCAAAGCATGGTGAGAAACAATGCAGTCCAAAATGCAAAAAGGCTCTTTAGATGAGTCCAGGTCCTATGCAAGGTGCACTTTCAAACCCCGCCAGATCCGGAAGGAAGCAACGGTAGATAGCTGTTACCTGTGCCGTAGATAACCTGGGCTCTTCCAAAGGGCTTTTTTTTAAGATTTATAAAAAATTTCACAATTAGATCCAGATGTAATAAAATATCTGGATAAAGTTAATGCACAAACCGGATATCTAGTTTCCGTAGTCATTATGCTTTTAGAACTTTCAGTTTTCTGCCTATCATTTACGTTTCCAGTTGAAAGCATAACGACTGATCCGCCGTACACGTGGATGCTTTTTCACCGAATTGCCTATGCAGCCATGTTTCTTGCCTTCCTACAGCTCTTTCTATGCTCGTTCTTTTTGACTCGCTGGCACATTCATTCTTGTTTTTGTAACCATTGCGACTCTCATCGCAGAGGCATTTTTTATCAAGCCGTACGTTGAGATTGCACAAAATGCCGTTGTAAATGAAAAACTTACATCAAAACTCAGAAATATTTCGATGTATGACACCCTGACAAATGTAAAAAACCGATATGCGTTAAGGGAAGATTTTACACATCTCTTTGGAAAACCAATCATTATCATGCTAACCGATATTGATAACTTCAAGGAATTTAACGATACTTACAGACATGAAAAGGGCGATGAAATTCTGAAAAGTTTTTCGCTTTTGCTCCAGAAAATTTTTGACGAACAAAACTGCTATCGGTATGGCGGCGATGAATTTTTGGTCATCATTCCTTACTATAACCAATGTGATTTTTCGAAAAAAATAAACTCGTTCATTGAAGCTGAAAAAGAATTTTGTTTCAGCGGAGGCTATGTACTAGGAGTAGCCCAAAACAATGAAGATTTACGACATCTGATAGGCCAAGCTGATAAAAACCTTTATGAGGCCAAACAAAAAGGCAAAAATTGCATCGTCGGTTAAAATTGATTAAAAGCAGGAAAACGATATAAAACAATTAAAAACCAAAAAAAAACTGCCCGTTAGATTAATTAAATCTTCAAGGCAGCTATTTTTTTAGCCTATGCTAAATTCTGATAATTCAGATTAGAATTTGAAAACCCATTCAAGTGGAATATCGATTGAATCCCAAGCTCCACCAGCAAAGTTTACATCAACTCCGAATGCGAAACTGTGGTTATCATTTATCTGCCATGAGCAACCAGGATTGATGCAGAATTCACCAGCAACGAAATCTGAATATGAAGAAACTCCTGTCAAGCAAAGACTGATGTCAAAATCGTCTACGACATATCCTGCCAAAAGTCCTGTGTAAAAGTTGTCATCAAAATCTGTGTTATAATCAGCAGCACAGTAAAAATCGTTGATTTCATATGAAACTGAAAGGTTTACTGCATGATCAGCTGTGATATAAAGATCTCCTTCTGGAGCATTGTATGTATAACCAGCATAGATGCTCAAATCTGAAATTGGTGTTACAGAAGCATAGAAACCTGCATGATAAGGATTTGTAACGTCTCCGTTTCTGTTGTATTCAAATGCAGCACCTACTGTGAACAATGGATCTTCTTCTCCATCTTTTGTGAATTCATACCATCCACCAAATCCTGTGTTGAAAATATAGTTTCCAGCAGCATCGTAGATGTAGTTGTTGTAAACTCCTGATACGAAGTCAAAAGAAGCAACAAGTGTAAGTCCTGAAACTGGTTTGTAACCAAAGTTGAATCCAGCTGTTCCTGCGTTTCCGATTTCTACATAGTCATCTTCTACAGCCATGTAAGCACCTGGAATGTAGTAAGCCTGTCCGATACCGAGTTCGATTCCGTATCCTGGCTTGTATTTGATTCCAAATCGTGTCTTTGAATGATTGTATCCAATGTAGTTTGCATATTCTTCATTCAAAACGATTCTTCCTCGAGCATAGATGTCGAGAAGGTCAGAGTTGTACCAAGCCTGCATATCTTCATATGCACCAGCAAATTTTGCTTCATCTGCTGAAATACTAACTGTATCTGTATGAACAACATTCTTAAACTTTGCTTTTCCACCCTGTGCAGAAGGAGCTGCTTTTTCATTTTCTGAAGCAACCTGTGCAAAAGCCAAAGTTCCTACAAGTGCAAGAACTGTAAGCACTGACAAAAATTTTTTCATAAAAACTCCTCTAGTAAACTTATAGTTTACTTATTTTTGTTTTATATTTTTATAACACATACTATGTCTAAAGTTCAAGATATAATGAGCGAAAGCCAAAGCACCTACAAATGCTAACGTAGCAAGCACTGATAAAATCTTTTTCATAAAGGCTCCCTCATAGAAACAATTAATTCAAATCGACTTTTTTCTTGCTGATTTTGTCCGCAGTATCAAATGCATGGCAAACTCCACCGCAGGCCTCGCAATCACCACCACAAGAAGATTTTCCTTGAAGTTTATCTTTTATCATCTTTTTGATAATAAAAGCCACAATTACCACCAAAATTAAAGCTATAATAAGTGTTGCTATCATCTCAAACCTCCTTATAGTTTCAAATCTTTTTAATTTTGTTCTATATTAATTACTTTTAATTACTTTTTTAGCAACTCTTTTTCCGTATGCAGGTCGTACAACCAAGTAAATAAGACCAGCAAGAACAGCAAAAGCAATTATAATCTCAATTATACCAAGAACGCCACCGAAATTTCCTGTGCAAAGGTTTCCGAACTGATTTACAAGGAAGGCGATTACATAGGCAAAACCACATTCATATCCAACTGCGAACCAGAACCATTTTCTGCTGTTCATTTCTCGCTTGATTGCTCCCATAGCGGCAAAACAAGGTGCGCACAAAAGGTTGAAAATCAGGAATGACAAGCCGCTTACTTTTGTGAAGGCACTTGCCATGTTGGCATAAGCTTCTGCGCCACCGTAAAGAACGCCCATCGTTCCGACGATGTTCTCTTTTGCAACCAATCCAGTAACTGATGCTACCGTTGCCTGCCAGGTGCCCCAATCGAGTGGCTGGAAAAGCCAAGCGATTCCTTTTCCGATGTATGCAAGGATGCTGACATCCATTTCGTCTTCTGAAAGCATTCCGAATCCATTTTCACCCCAGCCGAAGAATGAAAGGAACCAAATCACGATCGTAGAAAGAAGGATGATTGTTCCCGCTTTCTTGATGAATGACCATCCGCGTTCCCACATTGAGCGCATTACGTTTCCGAAGGTTGGCCAGTGGTAGCCAGGCAATTCCATTACGAAAGGTGCTGGATCGCCGGCGAACATCTTTGTCTTTTTGAGCAAGATTCCTGAAATAAGGATTGCCGCAATTCCGAGGAAGTACGCACCAGTTGCAATCCATGCCGAACCGCCGAAAATTGCACCTGCAACCATCGCGATAAACGGAGTTTTTGCACCACAAGGAATGAATGTCGTCGTCATAATGGTCATTCGCCTATCTTTTTCGTTTTCAATCGTGCGGCTTGCCATAATTCCAGGAATACCGCAACCAGTTCCTACGAGCATCGGGATGAAGGATTTTCCAGAAAGTCCGAAACGACGGAAAATTCGGTCCATGATGAAAGCTACACGAGCCATATAGCCGCACGCTTCGAGGAATGCCAGCATAATGAAAAGCACGAGCATCTGAGGAACGAATCCCAAAACTGCACCAACACCGGCAACGATACCGTCAAGCAAAAGTCCTTTGAGCCAGTCGGCACAACCAACTTTGTCCAATCCTGCTTCCAAAAGGACTGGAATACCAGGAACCCATACGCCAAAATCTTCTGGGCCAGGTCCTTCTTCGCCATATTTTTCTGCCATTGCAAGCGCTTCGGCTTTCACTTCTTCCGTTATTTCAATCGGATCTGAAATTTCAAGCGTCTCTTCGTCCTGAACGATGTAGGTCGTTTCTCCTGCGTCCAAAGCTTCAAGAATTGCTGATGTGTCACCAAATTCTTCGGCGGCAGCTTCATATTTACCGGTTCCGATTCCAAGCAAGTGGTAGCCGTCTCCGAATAAACCGTCGTTTGCCCAGTCAGTACAAGCAGCTCCGACAGTTACCATTGCGATGTAGTAAACAAGGAACATTACGACGGCAAAAATTGGCAAAGCTGCCCATCGGTTAGTTACGACTTTGTCGATTTTGTCCGAAATTGTAAGGCCGTTTTTCTTTGCCTTTTTTTTGTAGCAAGTTTTTATAATTTCAGCGATGTAAACATAACGTTCGTTCGTGATGATTGATTCTGCATCGTCATCAAGTTCTTTTTCCGCAGCCTTGATATCTTCTTCGATGTGAGCAAGTTTATCAGCAGGAATTTTCAGCTGTTCGATAATTTTTGAATCGCGTTCGAAAATCTTGATTGCAAACCATCTCTGGTATTTTTCGTCCATGTCATGGAGAAAAGCTTCTTCAATATGAGCGATTGCATGTTCAACTGTTCCTGAAAAAACATGATGAGGGATTTTCTTTTCGTCTTTTGCAGCCTTAACTGCAAGTTCTGCAGATTGCATTACGTTTTCGCCTTTGAGGGCAGAAATTTCGATCACCTTGCAGCCAAGTTGTGCACTCAACTGTTCGATATCGATTTTGTCGCCGTTCTTTCGGACGATATCCATCATGTTTACAGCCACAACCATCGGAATTCCAAGTTCTGCAAGCTGCGTCGTCAGGTAAAGGTTTCTCTCCAGGTTACTTCCGTCAACAATGTTCAAGATTGCGTCAGGCTTTTCGTTGATAAGATAATTTCGAGAAACAATTTCTTCCATTGTATATGGTGAAAGAGAATAAATACCAGGAAGGTCGATGATTACAACTCCTGGATGCTTCTTAAGCTTTCCCTCTTTTTTTTCAACTGTAACTCCCGGCCAGTTTCCAACGAACTGATTGGAGCCTGTGAGAGCGTTGAATAAAGTTGTCTTTCCGGCATTCGGGTTTCCGGCAAGAGCAATTTTCAATTCTTCCATTTTCTATTTTCTCCTATAATTTTGTGCGCGAGTTTTCACAATACGGAAACTCGTTATTTTGCGGTAGCAAACGAATGCATCTGTGTCATTCGTGGGTAATTATAAAATAAAGTTAGTTTAGGCTAACTTCAAGGTTGCAAAAATCAATTTACTTTAGCCTTGTCCTATTCGATTTCTATCAATTGCGCATCTTCTTTTCGAAGAGAAAGTTCATAACCACGAACAGTTATTTCAACAGGATCTCCGAGAGGAGCCACCTTTCGAACAAAAATCTCCGTACCTTTCGTAATCCCCATATCCATAATTCTTCGTTTAACTGGACCTTCACCGCTCAATTTTGAAACTTTGACAGTTGATCCAACTTTTGCTTCTTTAAGCGTCATTCTTTCCTCCAAAATGTTTTTATAATTTATTTCTCACAAACATTTTCAAATCATGATTTTTTGAGCCATCTCTTTTGAAATTGCGACTCTCGTTTCCTTTACATTAACTATGATGTTTCCATTATTCTGCGTGATGAGCGTTGCCATGCTGCCAGGAACAAATCCCATGTCCTCAAGGTGTTTTTTTACTTCGCTACTTCCGCCAATTTTTTTGATGATTGAAGGCTGTCCTTCTTCTGCAAAAATAAGTGGTATCATTTTTATGAATCTCCAGTCATATAATAGTTAGCAACCTCTAACTTATAATAAGTTAGCACTGTATAACTATTTTGTCAAGACGAGGATTTGCTTCAAGAAAAATTAACAAAGATAAACAGGATAGAGAAGATTTTTATCCTGTTCTTCCAATAACTTTTTGATGGTCGTTCTTCCAGCGGTTCATACTAATTATGGAAAGAAAATTCAATTTTAAGCAAAGTTGACGGTACGATTTTTATCCATTATATTTAAATTATGCAAGAATCAGGCGAAATGTACCTTGAAACAATTTATATGCTTTCTCTGAAAAATCCGGATGTTCACTCGATCGACGTGGCCCGCGATATGGGATTTTCCAAGCCGAGCGTAAGCCGTGCGATGAAAATCCTCAAGGAAGGCAATTACATAGAAATAGACGAAAACAGCCATATCCAGCTCAAGGAAAAAGGCCTTTCTGTTGCGAAAAAAATGTACGAACGCCATACGAATATTTCGATGTACCTGATGAAACTTGGTGTTAGCGAAGACGTAGCCGTTGAAGATGCATGCCGAATTGAACACATCATTAGCGAAGAATCTTTTGAAGCAATAAAGAAACACTTGGAAACACTTTAAAAATCAGCCAAATGCTGATTGGCATCCTCAAATTCAAATCAAAAATCTAACGAGAGACTCTGTTAAAAAACCTTACTGCCCCGAAACCATGTTCCCAAAACCTTTCCCGTAAGCTCCATCCCCTCAAAAGGACACATTTTTCCTTTCGTGTAGAATTTGCTTGAATCGACAGTCCATTCTTGTTTTGTATCTACCAAGACCAGATTTGCATTCTTTCCAACTTTCAAGCTACCTTCGTCCGGCAAATTTAAAATCCTGCTTGGATTTGCACTCATCAATTTTGAAATCCGCCTTAAAGTTGCACCGTTCTGAAGCACAAGAACGGTATTTGCAACAGCGAATGATGTCTCAAGCCCCGGAAAACCAGGAGCGCCGTTCAACTTATCCTGCATAGTATGAGGCGCATGATCAGTACTTATCACGATGTTGTCATTTGATTCGTTACAAAGTTCTTTTATGAGGGAGGCTCTGTCGCTTGCAGAACGTATCGGAGGATTCACGATGTATTTTAAATTAGCGCGATTTTCCGTAACATCCAGCCCAAAGTGATGTGGTGTTACTTCACAAGTCACTTTCTTCGAAAAATCAGATTTTTCGTTCCAAGCCCGCTGAACAGCCGCAAGTGAGTTGGCTGTGCTTACGTGGCAAAGATGTATTTTGCATCCAGCTACCTGAGCTAGATGGATGTTGCGTTCAGTTGCACCATCTTCGGCAAGAGCCAAAAGTTCGTTAGCATCTTCCATATAAGTTTCAGCCTGCATTTTTGCAAGAGCGCAAGATTCGCCATTTTCGAAAGATTCGCCGCTCTCGCAAAATTTCTCGCCTGCAGCATCGTACTGTTCGAGAGCCAGTTTTCGTAAGGAACGAGATTCTGCATTGAACGATTCATCTTCACAGTGGCATGCAACGATTGCGCCCTTAACAGAAGCCTTCGACATAGCTTCAAGCATAATCAAGCTATTTTGTACGTCATGTCCATCTTCCGACCATAAAAGTATGCCACTCAAATCATCCAAGTGGCTAGTCGTCTTTCCGTCAAAGTCTTTTGTAAGACTCACAGACTGAATTACAGTTGCTTTATTTTGGGCATTGGCTTCGCTTTCGATTGAGTGAGCCAAATTATCAGAAGAAACGATAGGATTAGTATTCGGCATGAGAACAACCGTGCCAAAACCACCTGCAACGGCAGCATTAAGGAGCGAAGACAAATCTTCTTTTTGAGTCTGCCCCGGATAACGGGCATGAACATGCATATCAACAAAAGATGGCATCAGAACATTGCCATTGCAATTTACAAAATCAAGTTCGCAAGAAAATTTACAGCCATCGCACGAAGAATTTGAACAATCTTCCTCGTTTGTGCCAAAAAGTGATGCAAGAGAGCGTGCACTATCAGCATCAGAAAAATTCCCCTGAATTACGGCAAAAATCTTTCCATCCTGAACTAAAACAGCTCCGTCACAATCTAAATTTTCATCAATTAAATGCGCATTGTAAAAAATTCGTTTCATCTTGTTTTAAGAGTACAATTGATTTTCACAAAAAACAAGTACTCCCAAAAATCACCATTTTGCACAAAAAATGATTACAAATGTTACTTTTTTTTATTTTAATTGTAAATTTTATTGACAAGCTCATACAGGGCAAACGCATTATAGATTCTGCAATGCGTAAAGCAGACATTTTTCGTTTTTTAAACAGAGTGTCTGTTTGTTGCCTATTGTAAGATTTTTCTTTTTTGTAGTGATAGGCAAATCTAACCCCTTTAATAAGTTCATAACAAGTTT
>JAQYSN010000053.1 GCA_028725265.1 Spirochaetales bacterium
CGGACACACTTCTCCTTGCAGAAGCTTTCTGGATGATGGAAGGCTACTTCGTTCGAACACTTGGCATGCATCGAGTTTACAATAGTGCCTTCATGAACATGCTCAAACGAGAAGAAAACTTCAAGTATCGTGCAACTGTAAAAAATACGATTGAATTTGATCCCCAGATTCTTAAACGATACGTAAACTTCATGAACAACCCAGATGAAGAAACCGCCGTTGCCCAGTTTGGTAAAGGCGACAAATACTTTGGTGTTTGTACATTGATGGTTACAATGCCAGGACTTCCAATGTTCGGACACGGACAGATTGAAGGTTTCCAGGAAAAATACGGAATGGAATTCACGAAGGCCTACTGGAATGAGACCCCAGATCGCGACCTGATTGAAAAACATAAACATGATATTTTCCCTCTGATGAAAAAGCGATATCTTTTCGCCGAAGTTGAAAACTTCCGATTCTATGATGTTTGGGACAATGGCCACGTAAATGAAAACGTTTTTGCATATACAAACAGGTTTGACGAAGAAAGAACAATCGTTTTCTACAACAACGTCTATGATCAGGCTTCAGGATGGATAAATCGTTCTTGCAAATATGCCGTAAAAGACTCCAACGGAAATATACATCACGAAACTCAAACTTTGGGACAAGCTTTAGCACTTCCAAACGATGAAAATTCGTACATCATCTTCCAGGAGCACAGAACCGGACTTTGGTTCATCAGAAATTGTCGAACCATTCATGAACAGGGAATGTACCTGCATCTCAACGGTTTTGAATACCAGGTAATTCTCAACATGAGCGTAATCGCAGACGATGAAACAAAAAAATACAAGGTTCTTTGTGACACGCTTAACGGTCGTGGAGTTGCCGACATCGATATCGCACTCAAGGAAATCTTCCTTAAAGACTTGTACAAATCATTTACAGACTTTGCAAGCCGAGACATCTTCGATTCAATCGCAGACATCTTTGCAGGAAAGAAAGTGAAATTCGCAGCCGTTCTTGAAAAAGCAAAACCATTCGGTATTGAATATTTCAAGACCCTTGTCAACTTCATCAAGGGAAATTACGGTTCATCGACAGTTTTGGATAAAAAAGAATACGGAAAAGTTCTTGAATACGAAGCCGTATGGAAGAATTTTGTTTCAAGGATGAACTCTCTTGCAAAAGTTACTGCCATTGCAGGAAAAGATGCATCAGCAGATGTAAAGAAATTCGGAAAATACATCAACTCCGGATTCGAAAAATCAAGCGAAGTTGCACAGCTCATAGCAGGATTCATCATGCTCTATTCCGTACGAGACGTAATCGGAAGTAAAGCTAGTGCCGAAGATACCAAAAAACTTATCGATTTGTGGTGTCTCGACAGAAAACTCCGAGATATCCTCGTAGAATTTGGTCGCTCAAATCAAAATTTATATGAAACCTCAAAGATTTTGATGGAAGGTCTTGCATTCCTTGATTACAAGTTCACGGATAAAAACATCGACTTGTTTGCTTTTGAAGCAATCGAAGGTCTTGTTCATTCGGACCTTGCTCATATAACGCTTGGCATCAACATGTACGATAATATTCTGTGGTTCAACAAGGAGCGTCTTGAATTGGCAATTTGGCTTGTCCTATGTGAATACACGGTATTCGTGGCTAAGGTTGCCGATTTGCCACGATTGAACAAAGCGCTTGCCATTATGACAAAAGCAACAGAAAATTCTGAATACAAGGCTGAAAAATTGCTGGAAATTTTGGAAGTTGCAAAGCCTAAGGCAAAGGCAAAATCTGCTAAGGCCGCCGCTAAAAAAACTGCTACAACAAAGTCTAGTGCTGCTGACAAAAAGCCTGCTGCTAAAAAGACGACAAAAGCAAAGACTACAACTGATGAAAAATCGGCTGTAAAAGCAAGCGAAAAAAAGCCTGCTGCTAAAAAGACAAAAAAATAAAGTCTAGAGGAAAAAACAAATGACGAGCGGGAATTTTCAAACCGAAAGTTTCCGCTCTTTTTTTATAAGAAACGCAAGTGGCAATGGAGATGTAACTATTTACGGATATGGTTTTACAAAACAGCAATCGGTTGATTGACTGCTAGCTTCAAGCAGGCCATAGTTAGGCAACACACTTCACACGCCGTGCCGAGGGCCGCGAAGAAGGATTCGCCGAAGGCGCACACGACAAAGCCATTGAATCTGCACGCAATCTACTTGCTTTGAACATTCTCACTGCTGAGCAAATAGCTCAAGCTAACGGACTTTCATTGGAAGAAGTTTTATCCTTACAAAAATCATAATGTTCCGAGAGCGAATCGAGTTTTTCACCGAATTTTTTTTCTATCAAGGCATTTACCTCGTTTTCGGTCAGATTGGACTGACGTTTAGCATGTCCAAAAAGATACTTGAATTCATCAGCCATATTCCGTAGGTCAATATTTTCCTGAAGGATTGCACTAACAAGCACGATAACCAAATTCAGATAGCCCAAAAACCCCATAGCATCGTTTACAAGTTTTAAGTTCATATATGAAAAGCCGATGAAGAAAAGAATAAGAACGAATTTAGCAATTTCTTTCACACCAAAAACAAGGATTGCAAGACAGACGGCAGCCGCAACAAGCGTAAAAACATTATTCAAAAAAGGATTCGTTGTAGCAGCATTCGCACCTGGCGAAACGAAAACTTCAATCATCGTTGCAAGCAGAGTAAGATTAATCAAAAATGACGCAAGACCGACCCATCGGTTTTTATAACTGATAATTCCACGTGCGTACAAAATCAAATTCAGAAGAACGGCAATCAGACCAGAAATCACACCTGGTTTAAGATCCAAAGTCTTTTCTTCTATCTTTTTCATAAACCAAAATCCATGAACTTCCTGATATTTGTAAATTGGCAACCAGAAAATGATGCATGCCACAAAGGCCAATGCTATACCGACATTTTGCATCGTAAAAATTTTTGATAAAATATCAGAACTGAGCTTTGTTTTTTTCTTTTCCTCGGTTTTATTTTCCATAGATTTATGGTATCATGTAAAATAGTTTTAGTAAAATAGAATAAAAGGACAAAATGCAAGAAAATCAACCTTCACAAATTAAAATTTCTGAGGATATGCTGATAGATTTATCAGAATTTTTCAAAGTATTTGGAGATTCAACAAGAATACAACTCTTATATGCCCTGATGAATGGTGAAAAATGTGTAAACGACCTTGCTGAACAAATTAATGCAACTCAATCAGCAGTTTCACATCAGCTCAGAATATTAAAAAATGCCAGGCTCGTAAAATTTCGTCGCGAAGGAAAAACTATGCTTTATGAACTTTGCGACGGACACATAAGAAACATTTTAGACACAGGAATGGAACACCTTTCAGAATGAGGAGATGTGCACATCAGTGCAAAATCAATAGAAAAATGATAAAATTAATAACATTTTTGGGAAACTACGGAAAACAATACAGCGGAAACAGACACAACACGGCATGGATTTTTTCAGAATCAATTTCGGCATGCGCAAACGGTTCGTGGCAAAGCAAATTTAAGGGACAGTTTTTAAGCGAAAGCAATCCAAGCAACGAAAAAAATCCATACACCTACTATTTGAAGCCGGAAACTTACATGAATCTTTCCGGGGATGCAATAATCGAAGCCGCACATTTTTACAAAATCAAGCCAGAAGAAATCCTGGTTGTTCACGATGAACTCGAACTTCCTGTCGGAACGATGAGCCTCAAATGGTCAGGGGGACTTGGCGGTCACAACGGACTTCGCTCGACCAAGGCTAACCTCGGAACATCTGATTTCTGGCGACTTCGATTTGGAATCGGAAGACCAGATCACAGTGACATTGCAGGCTACGTCTTGAGCGATTTTTCAAAATCCGAACGAGAAATCCTTGATAAAATCTTTCCTCGAGGAGTCGAACTTCTGGAAAAACTTAAAACAACCGAACCTGATAAACTTTTGGAACAATATAAAAAAATAGTCGAAAAATAAAAATAAGGAGAAAAAAAATTATGACTTTAAGCAGCATTGCTATCTTAATCGCATTCGTCCTATACCTTGCACTCATGATTCTCGTTGGACTTCGAAATGCGAAAGGCAACAATTCAACTGCCGATTTCTTTTTAGGAGGTCGAAAAGTAGGCCCTTTCGTAACGGCCTTGAGCGCAGAGGCAAGTGACTCATCAGCATGGCTTTTGATGGGACTTCCTGGATTGTGCTACCTCGGCGGTTTCAAAGAAACATTCTGGACAGCCTTGGGCCTTATCGTAGGAACCTATCTCAACTGGCTTTTCGTAGCAAAGCCTCTAAGAAAATGCTCCATCGCATTCGGAGATTCAATCACGATTCCAGAATTTTTCAGCAACCGATTCAAAGACAAAACTAAGATACTTTCAATCGTAAGCGTTACTTTCATCGTATTCTTCTTTACGATTTATACAGCCAGTGGCTTTGTTGCTTGTGCAAAACTTCTCAAATCAGTATTCGGACTCAATTATTATGCCGGATTGACAATCGGAATGGTTGTAATTCTTACCTACACGATTTTGGGTGGATATACCGCTGTCTGTAAGACAGACTTTATCCAGGGTACGCTGATTTTCGTTGCTTTCGTCGTTTCTTCAATCATCATAATAATTTCACTCGGCGGAGTTGGAAATGCAATCGAACAAGTCAAAAACTTCGATGCAAACGCAGTCGCCGGACAATTCGGTGAGGAAATGCAGAAAAAATTCCTTGCGAACAAGCATTTCAGCATCCTAAGCATCATCAGCGCTTTCTCATGGTGCCTTGGTTACTTCGGAATGCCTCACATCATAATCAGATTCATGGGAATCCGTTCAAATTCTGAAATCAAAACGGCTAGACGAATCGGAACCTTGTGGATGATTATCGCTTACATCGGAACCTTCATCATCGGAACTTTGGGAACGTCATACCTTGCAGGAAACGATCTTTCAAATCCTATCCTGATTTTGAAAGGTGGCGCTGCAGAAACAGTTTTTAGCGAAACAATGATGAAAATGTATCCGGCTTTCATAGCAGGAGTTTTCCTCTGTGCAATTTTGGCTGCCTCAATGAGCACAGCCGACAGTCAGCTTTTGGCAGCAAGTTCAGCAATCAGCCACGATATTTTCCACCGACTCATCAAAAAAGACGCTTCGGAAAAAACAGTTCTTTTGGTTGGACGAATTACGGTTTCAGTAATTGCAGTAATTGCTTTCTGTCTTTCGCTCAATCCGAATAGTTCGATTTTCGGTCTTGTAAGTTACGCATGGGCAGGTTTTGGCGCCGCATTCGGACCAATCATCCTTTTAAGTCTTTACTGGAAAGGAATCACGAACAAAGGCGCAATCGCAGGAATCATCGGCGGCGGTGTTACAGTTGTTGCATGGCACAATTTCCCTGCAAGCTGGGGCACGATTTTCGGTCTCTACGAAATCATTCCTGGCTTCATCGTATGTCTTTTGCTTGCCGTAATCGTAAGTCTTTGCGACAAGAAAAAAGACGAAGAAATGCTTGCAGATTTCGCAAAATACAAATCAATGGAAGACTAAAAAAAGTTTTTTTCATTCGGGCGTTCGCCGCAATTCGCGGCGTCGCTCCTTGCGTTATTCGCTACCCGCTCAGCCTCCGCACTCGGCAGATTAAAACCTGTCTCGCTTGCGGTGGCCAGGCAACTCCACTCGCTAACGCAAAAGTTTTCAAAGCAAAGTCTTACAGCACGGCTAGACTTTCTTCAATCATTTCCAAACGTGACGTAAGTTGTTCTATTGTCTTTTCTAGGCGACGTTTTTCACTTTCAAGTTTAGTTTTTCGGTCAATTTCCTCAACCTTGCGCTTCATCAAAGCTCGAACAGTATCAGGACTCTTTCCTTCCTTGATTTGTTCCTGAACTTCAGCCCTTTTTGAAGGACTTGCCGAAGCCACAAGTTTCATATTTTCATATCCAATCGAAGGATCTATTGGCGTTACACTGATTTTCTGAATCGTTTTTGCCGTATTTCTTGGGAGCTGCAAGATTCTGTCTAGATAATCTTCATATCGAATATTTGCCTGCTGACAAAGTTCATAAGCTTCGCTCAGTTTTTTGCCGAACTCAATCATCAGCCTTCCGTTTTCTTCAAGATAATTCTTTTTGATATCCTCAGTCAAAGATGCAAGTTCTGGGCTTTCCTCCAAACCAAGAACATAAAAGCCCTTTTCCTCGGCAATTTCCAAAAGCGAATGAAATTTTACCCAAAAATCATTTGTGTGAACCTTTGCATTCGGAGTTTTTAACCCCTTGAATTCCATATCGCGCACCGTCAAAAGATGATGAGTGTATTCATGAACGGCCGTGTACACTAGCTGATTATCCGATTTAAAATTCATATTGTGAAGGATAATTTCGTGCGTATCAGGTTTGTAAAGTCCATTTACCTTTTTGCTTTCCTTTCCGCTCATCGTAACGGAAAAATCGATTTCAGTTTCTTCAATTTGAAGAAGCATCTCTTTTATCTTATCATTATTCATTTCAAAACTCCCATTCTATCCAAAATTATTGAGGCGGCCACAGTAGAAGCCGTTTCTGTCCTTAAAATTCTGCTGCCCATCGAACAAAGCGTAAAGCCGGCTTTTTTGAACATCGCACGCTCCGAATCCGTCCAACCACGCTCACTTCCGATTGCCGCAACAATCCTTGTATTTTCTGTAAATTCAATTTTGCCCAAAAATCCACTCAGTGCACATTCAGGATTGATATTATCAAGCAATATCAAATGCGTATCTTCAGATTTTTTTATTGACAAAAGACTTTCCCGAACGGTTTCATACTTTTTTAACTCAGGAATATGAGTGCTTGCAGCTTGAACGCATCCTTCTAGCAAAAGTCTTTCTGCAGTACCGTCATTTACCAAATCGCTTTTCATGTAAGATTTTTCGCCAAGTTCGGTGCCACAAAGCAAAATGCGTTCCACACCAAGGCCCGCCATATCGCGAAAAAGCCTTTTTAACTGAATCGGACGCGGAAAACCTATTATCATCGTAAGCGGATATAATTTTTTTCCGTCTGTAAGTGGCTCAAACGAAAATGTCATCTGATTTTCATCAAGGCTTTTTATCAGCGCTTTTCCGGCCATTCCACCGATGATTCCCGCATCAAATGTATCTCCAGATTTTTTTTTCAATATTTTTATGCAATGCTCAAACCTCTCATCACCTTTTTTAAGAGGCTTGTCAATTTCAGTTTCTTTAAACAATACAATATTCATCGCTCTGATTATAATTATTGAAGAATATAAAAGTCAATGTTACAATTGGACTCATGAAAGGCTTATTTAGGCGCTTTACCATCGTTTCAATTTTTCACATTTTAATAGTCATACTCTTTTCTTGCACAGATTATTCTGCCATATTGCTAGATGCTCCGAAAAATCTTTCGATATCAGATACAACTTCAAGCACTGTGACTCTAACTTGGGATAAAGTCTATGGTGCAGTAAACTACTTGGTCTACATCAACACTGAAAACAACTCATCAACATCATCCTATTTGGGATATGCTTCAACTACAGGAGCAAATATTTCAGGTTTGGATTCCTATACAACCTATTATTTTTGGGTTTACGCCTCTTCTGTCAGCGGAAAGGGGCAATCTTCTGATGTTGCGACAGCAACGACAATCATAGGATGTCCGGAAACTTTTACAGCAACGAAAAGCTCTAGCTCGCAAGTCAAGCTTTCCTGGAGCAAAGTTGAAACTTGCGACAGCTATATTATTTACAGGAATTCGACTGGTGTTCTTTCTGAAGCCGAACAAATTGCGGATTCAGAAGGCAATACAATTAGCATACCTGTCGGAACGAATTATTACATAGACACCTCCCCTGAAGAAAACCTAAATTACTATTGGATTCGATGCAAAAAAGATTCTCAAATCAGCACCGATTCAGCATTTGATTATTGCAGACTTACGGAAATTTCCTATCGATATGGACTTTCTTCAGTATTGGGTAACACAAACACAGCCTCAAAATTTGATTTTTTTCAAAACATGAGAATGAGTCCTAATGGAAGCAATGTATATTTTTTGAGTACAAATCCTTCAAACTCTTCTTCAAATATCTACTCAGGAAGTGCCATATCAAATTCAGTTCGGCTCCAACTCTTTGACAATGATTATCCTGTTTTAAAAGCCGGTGCTTCTTCCAGAAACACGATAGCCTGTTCAAAGGAAGGCCTTACAGAAGCAGAAACGATTTTGAACAAATTCGAGCTACAAGATAATTCTGTAAAACGAACTGATAAAGCGGCTGCCGTAAAATTCAACTCCGAAACCCACGACTTTAAAATGCCAAGCAGCCGAAGTCTTCTGCGCTCTTCATCAGGAAAACCTGAAAGCCGCTCATATTCAATCGGTGACACAAAAAACTTTTTTATCGATGATGCAGACGGCAACTTTTCATCTGTAAATGCAAGTCTCAAAGCCGAAAGCGACAACTGCTACGTTTGGATAGTCAGCGACATTTACGACAACTCATCAAGCTCAGATTCTGACAACAAAATCACGACAAGGCAGCTTGAAACGCTTGCCTCTAAATTCGAATTGATTTATGGACCTGAAACGGCCATTTTTGGAAAACCATACAAGGAATTAAGCCAAATTTCAGGATATGTAGCGCCTTCTGAAAAAATCAACATTTTGGTCTTTGACATTGAAGGCGACTACACAGCCTTTCAAAGTTCCGGTACCTTGGGCTATTTCTGGGGCAAAGACTTGTATTACGACTCTGCCGTCAAGTCCAGCGGTTATAGGTCAAATGAATGCGAAATATTCTATATCGACTCACACTTTTTGGATCGTTATCAAGAATTCGTCTACTCAACTCTTGCCCACGAATTCCAGCACATGCTTCACTTTGTGCACAAAAAAATGGAGCAAGAGCTGACTTCAACAAATACTAATGAAGCCACTTGGCTAAACGAGATGCTTTCGATGATTTGCGAAGATTTGTTACAAGAAACGCTTGGAACAAAAGATGAATACAGCCCTAAATCGCGCCTGACATATTTTAACCTTGGCTACGCATACCTTGGCCTTACAGAATGGGATGAAAACTATACAGCCTATTCTTACTCAAATGCCTATGCGTTCGGAGCATGGCTCATCCGAAACTACGGCGGCGCAGAACTCGTCAAAGAAATGGCATCTAACGACTGTGTCGATTTGGACTGCATCACACAAGCCATCGAAACTGTTACAGGAAATTCCATCACCGTCACTGAACTATTAAGACAATTCTCGCGTGCACTCTGCTATCCAGAACTGACAAAAACTCAATTTGATGTCGGTGCAACAAACAGCCTCAAGCCGTTCTGCAACACAAATTCCAAAACTTTAACAGGAACAGACGGAAGCACAAGCTACACATTCAATCTTTCAAGCATACTTCTTTGCGATTACACATACGCAATTGATGGAACCTATTATGCGGGCCCTTATTATTACAGTTCAAGATATAGTTATGCTCTTTCTAAATATGGAAATATCGTAATTGATCTTGGACCAGTGAATAGCTATTACGCAACATATATTTCACCAGCACCAGCCTACTCGTACTTTGTCATTCAGTAGGGCGCGTAAAAAATTAGACTCGTAAAAAATTAGACTCGCAAAAAATTAGACTCGCAAAAAATTAGGTGGGCGACTAGAAATCTGTACCGTAGTAACAGATGATATAGTCGTTTTGATATGTGTAGCCAGCCTTTCTATATGCCTTCTTTGCCTTTTCGTTTTTGACCTTTACAAAAAGAGCGCATTTTTTACCCTGCTCCGTAAATTTCTTTGAAAGTTTTGAAACTAGGCACTGCGCCATTCCCTGCCCACGATAATTTTCATCAGTAAAGACTCCGCCAAATTGAACATAGTTTTTGCCGATGGCATTAGTGCCAGCCTTTGCGACAAGTTTTCCGTCCTGTTTTATTGCATAAATCACCTGATTCTTCAAATTGATAGAAAGCACTCTTTTGCAGACTTCCGCAGAGAAGGCCTTTCCTTCAGGAAGAACCTCTACGATATCATACTGTTTCTGAAGCGGAAAAATTCGTTCTTTGTCATCTTCGCTACAGCGGACTATTTCAAAATCAAATTGAGGATTCAGCAATTCATCAGGTAGATTTTCTGGGTTATACAAAAGCAAAAGATATTCACGATTTTCAGTGATGGTCTTTTCTGGCGCGAATTTTTTCGCTATATCTTGCAAAAGCTCCGTCCCATTTTTTTCACCCATAATACAATAAAGGTTCTGCCTCTCAAAAAGAGAACGCAAAGACCAATAAAACATACGATTTTCAAAATACGCAGATGGATTTTTTATGCAATGCTGAACAAGGCCACCTTTCGAATGCATGATTACTGCGACCAGATTTTTTTTAAGTATCGGTTCACCTTCGTAAACAAGGTAATATGAATAGATTTCTTTCTGCCAAGAACCGTCCAAAAGGCGGCTCATCAGTTCAATTGAATTTTCTTCCTGCAATTCAACAAAGTTGATGGCTTCTTCAAGCTTTTTTTCTTTTAACGGTTCAAGATAAAACAAATTCATTATCGGCCTTCATATTAAAACTATTCTTCTAACGGCAAACATCCATTCGGTTCAAACTCTCCGCTCAAAGCCGAAAAAACAGCCTTAAACGAATATGGCGAATAACTGTAGCACATCAAAATATCGCTTTCCCATTCGCCGTTCATAAAATAAGTTGGAACCAGCATAGAAACTATGATTACTCGTTTTCCATTTTTTTTCAATCTTTCAGCCTGCTTTGCAACGGAAACAGCCTGCTCATTCGCACATCCAATAATAATCGTAGAACAGTTCTTAGAAACTTCATAAAAACGATTCGATGTCCATTCCGTTTCGTTCGGCCCCATGCTGTAATTGTAATAGAAAGTTTTTGCATCAGGATATTTTTCTTGCCCCGCACGGATAAACTTTTCGTACTGCCCCGCCAACATTATTTTTGAAGAATCAGTTTCAGTTATTTTGATAGAATCAGATTCCTTTTGATAAACGGTAAGCGACTTGCAGGCCTGATTCAAAAAGAATTTTTCCCCTTCCCTATCCGGTATAAAATTCGTAACGTTTTCTACGTCAGGATAAATCGGAACAAAATTATCACTTTTAAAATATTGAAGTTTCGAGAGAATAACCCTGTAAGCAGCACTTTGAACCTTATCCTTAAATTCCTTTGACTTTTTCATATAAGCAAGATTCTGTGTCCAAACATCTTCATTGAGCTGTGCTGTTGTAGAAGAAATAATGATGTCATTTCCAGCTTCGATTGCCATCCTGAAAGATTTCATCAAATTTCCGGCATAAATCGTCGCTCCGTACATTTTCATATCATCAGTGATTATCAAACCCTTGTATCCAAACTGATTTCTAAGTACATCCTGTAAAAAATACTCTGAAAAAGTTGCTGGAACCTTCGAACCTGTTGCCTCAGGAAAACACAAATGGCCAACCATAATTGCAGGAATATTTTCTTTGACAAGATATTTGAACGGCAAAAGTTCGCGGTTTTCAAGGACCTCTTTCGAAATGTTGATTTCAGGAAGCCTTCCGTGAGAATCAAATCGTGTTGCTCCATGACCAGGAAAATGTTTTGCCGTCGGAATAACACCAGCCTTAAGAGTACCAGATGCAAATGAAGAACCGAGCACAGCCGTGTTTTCAGCATCAGAGCCAAAAGAACGAGGCCCGATTACGGAAGAATTCAGATTGGAATAAATATCGACCGTAGGAGCAAAATTCATATTGACACCCATCGCTCTAAGCTCTTTTGCAATATAATAGCCCGAATAAAAAGCATCCTGTGGCTCACCGCTTGCTCCAATCGAAAGATTTCCCGGTGTATCGCTAGTGGCGCCCTTTATATGACGAATCCATCCGCCTTCTTGGTCAGTAGCGATATAAAGAGGTATCTTAAACCTTGTTTGTGAAGCTGCAGTCTGAACCTGTACGACAGAACGCGCAACATCAACTACGTTATCAGTTCCCCATCCGTAAACTTTAAGGCTTCCAATAGAGCGAAGCTTTATCCAATCCATTACAAGCTGGGAAGGCTCGCTTCCAGACCATCCGAACATAAAAATCTGTGCAAGAAGCTCTTCGTCGCTCATATTCTCGCTGATAAAACGCGCAAGTTCTTCATTAGGATAATCACTCCAGAAATCAGCATCTGAAGGAATTTCCAAGTCTGAGGCAAACATCAGTGTAAATTGAAACAAAAACAACTGTAAAATACAGAAGAACTTTTTTAAAAACATATTTTCTCTAGTATACTGATTTCTACAAGTTTCTACTAGACAAAAAATGCCGAAATTGTTATAGTATGAACATATTTGGCGCCTTGCCCAAGTGGTAAGGGAGCGGTCTGCAAAACCGTTATGCATCAGTTCGATTCTGATAGGCGCCTTAGAGCTAGGTTACTTTGTAACCGATGCTTTTTACAAGGTTTGTGGAATTTTTATTCCTTTGCTAAGCAGAACCTTGATTTATATAGAGGAACAGATGTGTTCTAATTAACAAAAGCTACAAGACAATTAGAAATTCGCTAATAGTTTTGTGGCTTTTTTTCTTTTGTGAGGTTTTTATGGGCGGAATTTTTGGTGTAGTTTCAGATAAAAACTGCAATCTCGATTTGTTTTTTGGTGTTGATTATCATTCCCATCTGGGAACTCGACGCGGAGGAATGGCGGTCTATGAAAACGGAACTTTCAACCGAGCCATCCACAATATCGAAAATTCGCCTTTCAGAACGAAATTTGAAAAAGATGTTGATGAACTTGTCGGAAACATCGGAATTGGATGCATCTCTGACAACGAACCTCAGCCACTTTTGGTAAGCTGCCACCTCGGAAGCTATGCAATTACCACAGTAGGTCTCGTTACAAATCTTGATGAACTCGTAAAAAAAACCTTTGAAAAAGGCTCTACACACTTTTTGGAAATGAGCGGAAGTCGCATCAACCAGACAGAACTCGTCGCTTCACTCATCAATCAGAAAAATTCCATTCTCGAAGGACTTCAGTTCGTACAACACATTATCCAAGGCTCGATGTCAATTTTAGTAATGACACCGGAAGGAATTTATGCAGCCCGTGACAAACTGGGGCGAACTCCAATTCAAATTGGTAAAAAAGACAATTCTTACTGCCTCGCAACAGAAAGTTTTTCATTCATAAACTTAGGATACCAACACTGCAAGGAACTTGGACCTGCAGAAATTGTTTTTATATCACAGAAAAAAGGTATCGAAATTTTGCAGCCTAGTGGCGATAAAATGAAATTCTGTACCTTCATGTGGATTTACTACGGATACCCTACATCAACTTACGAAGGAATCAACGTAGAAGAAATGCGCTATAAATGCGGCGAAGCATTAGCTAAACGTGATGCAGAAAACGAAAACGTAAAACCAGATATCATCGCGGGAGTTCCAGATTCTGGAACGGCACACGCAATCGGCTATGCAAACAAATCAGGTATTCCGTTCGCTAGACCTTTCATCAAATACACGCCAACATGGCCTCGTTCGTTCATGCCTACAAACCAGTCACAGCGAAACCTCATCGCAAGGATGAAGCTTATTCCTGTTCATCAGTTGATTAAAGATAAAAAGCTGCTTTTGATAGACGACTCAATTGTTCGCGGAACTCAGCTTAGGGAAACAACAGACTTCCTCTATCAAAGTGGAGCAAAAGAAGTCCACATCAGACCTGCATGCCCTCCACTTTTGTTCGGATGTAAGTACTTGAACTTTTCACGAAGCAATTCAGAACTCGATTTGATTACAAGACGAATCATCAAGGAACGAGAAGGCGATAATGTTTCTCAGGAAGTTCTTGAAGATTACGCAAATCCAGATAGCAAAAACTACAAAGAAATGCTCGAAGAAATAAGAAAGCAGATGCACTTTACAACTCTTGCTTTCCACCGACTCGACGACATGCTTGAATCAATCGACATCGATCCTTCGAAGCTGTGTACTTACTGCTGGAACGGAAAAGAGTAATACCCATGGAAAAAGTCTGTTAACTTTTTCCATG
>JAQYSN010000054.1 GCA_028725265.1 Spirochaetales bacterium
GTCAAGCGGAGTTAATCCCATTGTTGTGTCGTAGCATTTTCCGTTCTTTACAGCACAGCATGAAGCACCGTTACCGATATGACAGATAATTACGTTTGTGTCTTTTGGTTCTTTTCCTAAAAGGGCTGCGGCTCGTTTTGATGTGTACAAGAAAGATGTTCCATGGAAACCATATTTTCGAGCTGAATATTTTGTATACCATTCTCGTGGAACAGCGTACATAAATGCTTTTTCTGGCATTGTCTGATGCCAAGCTGTGTCCATTACTGCAACATGTGGAACGTTTGGCATAACTTTCTGAGCAGCTTCAATACCCATGATATTTGCAGGATTGTGCAAAGGTCCCAAATCCTGAACAGAACGGAATGTTTCAAGTGCTTCTGGAGTGATAAGAACTGACTTTGTAAATTTATCTCCACCATGGAGCACACGATGTCCAACGGCACCGATAACGCTCATATCTGAAATTACACCAACGTCTTTATCTGTAATTTCTTTAAGAATAAGTTCAATTGCTTCTTTGTGTGTAGGACACGGACTTTCAAATTCGATTTTTTGTCCTTTTGCTTTATGTGTTATGCAAGAACCGTTGTCAGCAATTCGCTCAACAATGCCACTTGCCAAAACTTCTTTATTGTCCCAATCATAAACCTGATATTTTGCAGAACTTGAACCGCAATTCAATGTTAAAATTACCATTTAGGTCTCCTAATATATTTTATTATGCTGATATTATACAGCAATTTCTATCAATGCTCTAGACGTGAAATTGCGAAATTTCCATCTTAATCTTATTTACTGTTTCCTTGTTTGAAGTTGCCGACGTATCAACAAGCCTTATGACATTTTTCAAATTTTGTGATTTTTCGACACTTTTTCGAACAGCATCTTCCGTATTGTATGAAGCCTTAATTACAGCCTCCATGTCAGAACGAACGCTCTGAGCACCCAAGGATTCCTGCTCAAAAAGAGATTGAACGGTCTTTACTGTTTCAACAACATTGTTTGCATTTCCAAGAATATCCTGAATACCAGCATTCTGTTCATCAATTGCAACAGAAATTAAACGAGTCAATTCAGTGTTTTCACCGACTTTCTGAATTACAGAAGTAAAGGAAGTTCCGACTTTAGACATGGCATCAACGCCTTCGTTAATTCTGTTCGCCATATTTTCGATTTTGCCTTTTATCAATTTTGCACTTTTTGACGAACTTTCTGCAAGAGAACGAACTTCATCTGCAACGACGGCAAATCCCCTACCAAACTCGCCTGCATGACTAGCCTCGATAGCTGCATTCATTGAAAGCAAATTCGTGCGAGCTGCAATATCATTAATTACGCGAGCAAAAGATATGACTTCCTCGGAAGCAGACTGGATTTCCTGCATCGTAGTGACAGCAAAATCTAGGGCTTCCTTACCGATTTTGCTACTATCTGAAAGTTCTGCCGAAACGAGATCTGCTTTTTTTGCCATTTGAGCAACCGATGCAATATTCGAACTCATCTGGGAAATTGACGACGAAATGCTTTCAACTGACTCTGTTTGCATCTGAATATGCTTGCTTGCATTTTCAGCATTCAAAGTCAGCGTGCTGATACTCTTTCCCGTACGATCGATAACATCATGTTGTTCAAGACAGTTCTTGTTAATATCTTCAAAAGAAGAATTAATCGCTTCCAAACTTGAAAACGCACTGCCTGCACAAGAAGCTATATCCTCGGCCTTTTCGGTAAGAACATTTGAATTACCTTGCAAAAGAAGCAACATTGAAGAAAGCTTATCCATAAGATGATTTATTTCCGTGGTAAGATCTCCAAAATCGTCAAGCATGTTTATGTTGATGCGGCTTCGTAGATTTCCATTTGAAGCAATATCGTTAAGGCTGTTTTTAGTCTGCTTTATTCGGCGGGAAAGCCCCAGCAAGATAAAGATAAACGGAACGGAGCAAATCAGACTAGAAATGAAAACACAGACAGCCTCTTTTTTAAAAATCAATGATATCAACTGTGAACTTTCATATTTTCCCAACTCAAAATTATAAAGGACTCCATAAAAGGCACAGCACATGTTTATAGCAAAGAAAAATACACTTGCGAACAAGGCAAAAATAATTGAGCCAGAAACGGTTGTTTGCAATTTTGTCTTATATTTTGTCAAATCATGGATTTCAAGTTTTTCGCGAAAACGGACAAGTGCAAAGTCCAAACCATTGATAACTATAGCCAGTACCATAAATCCGAAAGATGTTCCCTGCGCTATGATAAGGAAAAATCGATTCAAAATAAAACCATGATTTCCCATGCGAATACTGTTAAGTTCAACTGCAAGCTGGCCAACAAAATAAAACAGGACTGTCATAACGGTTACGACTAGATTCAATTTATTGTAACAAGCAAGACATCTCGCCTTTTCTTTTTCTGTAATGATTTCACCTTTTTGATTTATTCTTTTCATAACTGCATCAAAAGGTTTGACAATAAAGTATGCGATAATGACGACGACTATCGTAAGAACAATGGTAGCAACTAATGCTATTGTAAAACTTCCCTTAAAAAAATGATCGATTTGATCAAAGTTAAAATAAATGCTATAGAAGCGCAAAAAAACGTAACTCAGAAGCGTTACAGGCGCAAACAAAGTTACAAAACTAAAGAATAGATTCACACAAAACTCCTATTTTTTATAAAAAAATTATAACACGCAAAGAATAAACAATCAAAAACAAAAAATATGTGTTATACTAAAAGCATGCAATGGTTTGAAAAAGAAGATTTCTGGATTCAATATGGTCCGATAATGTTTGATCAGCAAAGATGGGCGGAAAGTGCGGATGTTGCAGAAAAAGTCTGTTCAATTGCAAAATTAAAACCCGGTTCGAAAATTCTTGATGCAGGCTGTGGTCCTGGACGAATTACGACCGAGTTAGCCCTTTTAAATATGGATGTCACTGGAATTGATATCATCCAGCCTTTTTTGGATGCAGCAAAAGAAAGTGCCGATGACGAAGGCGTGTCTATCAATCTTGTAAATGCAGATTTAAGGACATTCTGTCCGCAATCAGCAGATTCAAAAAACGATTATTTTGAGAAATTTGATCTTGCCGTTAATCTCTACACATCGTTCGGTTATTGCGACACGATTGAAGAAGACACACTGATTCTTAAAAATATTTTTAACTCTATCAAAAAAGGCGGAACTTTCATCCTGGAAATGACTAGTCGGGAAAGCGCCATAAAATACTTTACGGAAGGCGAATGGTTCAGACGAGCAGGAAAAATCGTGTTCACGGAATTTAGCGTGCAAGGTGCATGGGAAGGACTCGTTTCGAAATGGACCTTAATTGATGAAGCTACTGGAGAAAAGACAGAGCATTGCTTTGTACAGCGTCTCTACTCGGCCGTAGAGCTTTGCAGAACACTCAAAGAAATTGGTTTTACTAGCATAGAAGTAGAAGGCGGTTTTGATGGTGAAAAATACGATCAAAATCTGAAGACACTCGTTATAATAGCAAGAAAATAGAGGATTCAAAATGGAACTAACGCTCGAAAGCAAAATCGGTGAACTGTATCAGACACCAATCGGAAAAGACATAATCGACAAACTTCTTTTGCAACTGAATAAATCAGAAAAACTTATAACAAATCCGCTTGTCTCGAACCTCAAAATAAAGACACTGGCAAAACTTACGAAAAAGTTTTTGGGGCTGGGCTTTTTCAAGGCCTTTTTAAACCTCGTCAACAGCGAAAAAGATAAGCCTCTCACAGACAAAAACGGACTTGCACTTTCGCTCCCGATAAAAAAACAGTGGTGGAAAGAAGCTGTTTTCTATCAAATTTATCCAAGGACCTTTTGCGATTCCAACGGGGATGGAGTCGGTGACTTAAGAGGAATAATTTCAAAACTTGATTATCTTTCAAATCTTGGAATTGATGCAATTTGGCTTAGCCCTATTTACGATTCGCCGATGGATGATAACGGCTATGATATCAGAGACTATCATAAAATTCTCAAAACCTTTGGCAATA
>JAQYSN010000055.1 GCA_028725265.1 Spirochaetales bacterium
ATCTCGAAAGGAAACGGCGAAATGGAAGACATCCAGAAGCTCAAGGACATCGGTCAGGCTATGAAGTCTTGTTCACTTTGTGCTTTGGGTCAGTCTGCTCCTAACCCAACTCTTTCTACAATCAACAAATTTGAAGCAGAATACATCGCTCACATCAAGGACAAGAAATGTCCGGCTGGAAAATGTAAGGGACTTCTTCAATTCACAATTGATGAAAATAAATGTATCGGTTGCGGACTTTGTGCTAAAAACTGTCCTGCAAATGCAATTTCAAACAATCCTTCAAATGAAATCAAAGAAGGTAAAAAATTGGCTTGGAAGATAATCGATCAGAGCAAGTGTGTAAAATGCGGTGCTTGTATGTCAAATTGTAAGTTCAACGCCATTTTTAAGAAATAAGGATTGGAGGAAATTCGATATGATTAACTTGACTATTAACGGTAAAAATATCGCAGTTGAAGAAGGAAGCACAATCCTTGAGGCTGCTAAAAAATTAAAAATCAAAATTCCGTCGCTTTGTTACAACAAGGATTTGCCGGCTTGGGCTTCATGCGGTATCTGCGTTATCAAAAACGTTGACCCAAGAACAGGTCGCGCTCGAATGGCTCGTGCTTGTACCACAAAAGTTACGGAAGGAATGACGATTATCACCCACGACCCTGAACTTGCAAAGGCAAGACGAACGGTTTTGGAATTGATTCTTTCAAATCACCCACAGGACTGCTTGCAGTGTAACCGAAGCGGACAGTGCGAATTGCAGGATTTGGCAATTGAGTTCGGTCTTAGAAAGGCTCCTCGTTTCCAGCAAATCCTCAAAGGGCAGGAAACGGATGATTCTTACGAAGAAATCGTTTTCGACAGAAACAAATGTATCAACTGCGGACGCTGTGTCGAAGCATGCCAGCTTATGCAGAATGTACACGCAATCGAATACACAGGTCGTGGCGACAAGACTGTAATCGGACCGGTAGCAGGACATGTCCTTGCAAACAGCCCATGTGTACGATGCGGTCAGTGTGCTGCACATTGTCCGACCGGTGCAATCACGACACACAATCCAATTGCAGAAGTTTTAGACAAAGTTGCTTGCCCGGATACAACAGCAGTCGCTTCAATCGCGCCTTCTGTTCGTGCTGCCCTCGGAGAAGAATTCGGCTTGCCAGCTGGAACGCTTACAACCGGAAAGATTTATACAGCACTCAGAATGCTCGGCTTCAAGTACATCTTTGACACGAACTTTGCTGCCGACCTCACGATTATGGAAGAAGGAACGGAACTTGTTACTCGTCTTACAAAAGGCGGCGCACTTCCTATGTTCACAAGCTGCTGCCCTGCTTGGGTTGACTATGCAGAAAAGAACTATCACGACTTCTTGCCGAACCTTTCTACAGCAAAATCTCCTCAGCAGATGCAGGGTGCAATCACAAAGACTTACTGGGCACAACAAGTCAGTTTGAAACCAGAACAGATTTATCACGTTTCAATCATGCCTTGTACAGCAAAAGCATACGAAGCACGACGCAACGATGATATGAAATCAAGCGGAGCACAGGACATCGACAAAGTTCTTACAACACGAGAATTCGCTGCCCTTATCCGAATGGCTGGTATCGACTTTGCAAACCTCGAAGATTCAGAAGCTGACAACCCAATCGGACCATACACAGGTGCAGGAACAATTTTTGGTGCAACTGGCGGTGTAATGGAAGCTGCCGTAAGAACAGCATACAAACTCGTTACAGGAAATGAACTGAAAGATGTTCACTACACACCTGTTCGAGGACTTGAAGGTGTTAAGAAAGCTGAAATTGACTTCGGCAACGGTCTTAAAATCAAGATTGCCGTTATCCATCAGCTTGGAAATGTAGAAGCAGTTATGAACGAAATCCGAGAAGCTCAGGCTGCCGGAAAAGAAAGACCATACGACTTTATCGAAGTTATGGCTTGTCGTGGTGGTTGTGTCACAGGTGGTGGACAGCCTTACGGACATTGCGACGAACTTCGTGAAAAACGAGCCGCTGCTTTGTATGAAGACGACGATACGCACGAGATTCACTGCTCACATCAGAATCCACTTATCACACAGATTTATGACAAATTCTTTGATAAGCCAAATTCTGAAAAGGCGCATCATCTTTTGCATACTTCTTATACAAAGCGTGAATTGTATAAATAAGTTGCAAAACTAATTGTTTTAAACCAACGGAAAATTGCTAAACTCTAGTTATTTTTCGTTGTTTTTTGTATTATAGTGATAGTACGGAGGTAATTATGGCAGCAGAATTTGATCCAATCGATGTGAATGATCCAGCCGCAATTGAATATTGGTGCAAAAAACTTACTTGTTCAAAAGAAGAATTGTTAGAAGCTATTGAAACTTGTGGAAACTCAGGCACAGAAGTAGAAGCTTACTTACGATAAAATCAATAATGGGGCGGTTTTCTATTCGGAATATCGCCCTCTAAAAATTCCGAAACATCTTTCATTCTTTCTGACAGATATTTGTTTTCATTTTCTAATCTCTCGATTGTCTTTGAATTTTCAACGGCAACTTCCTGCAATTGATTTAAAAAATCTTCAAGATAAGCCAACTTCATTTCAATGTTTGTGAGACGCTCTTCCATTTCGTTTTTCAAATTAACCTTCTTTTCTCATGGATGTTTTTTCGCCATCAGCACAAAGTTCTGCCTTTATTTTCATGCTATCGCCTGTAAGTTCAAAAACAGGATATTGAATCTTAATCCCACTTCTCAGACATTCAGCATTTATTGCAACCACAAGGTTACTTTTGCACTGCAAGAAATCAGCATATTTTGACCAGGCAACAATTCGCAAAGTAGTTCCATTATCATCAAAACCGTTGCAAATCACCGAACATTCAGGCTTTTTTAGAACAAGAGCCGTTGATTCAACCGCTTTTGTAAGATTCGGAAGCGCTTCAGAAAAATCTGTTTCATTCGGTACTGTTATATAAAGACAAATTCTTCGATTCTTCAAAGCCGAAAAATTCTCTACATTCGTCTTGATGATGGTTTCATTCGGCACTCGAACAATCTGATTGTCAAAAGTCTTGATTTTGATCGAAAGAAAACCAATCGTTTCGACATTGCCTTCAACTCCGTTTACAACAATGTGATCGCCTATTTTGAAAACGTGTTCTTGAATGATAAAAAATCCGCTGATGACATTACCAAGAGAAGTTTGAGCTGCAAAACCGATTGCGATACCGGCGATTCCAGCAGCACCGAACAAGGCGTTCAAGTTGATGCCGAATAGATTAAGTACATAGATGACGACTATTATTTCAAAAAGATATTTTAAAACCTTGAGGATGATGTTTTTTACCCGAGGCTTGAGTTTTTCATCTGGGACACGCTTGAAAATCTTTTTTAAAACTGCATAAATGAGCCAAAGAAATACAATTGCGACGATGACGATTGCAGCCCGTCTGCAAAAATCTGGATTGAAAAACAATTTCATCTTTTCGATAAAAACGCTTCCATCTTTAACACACTCTTCTACAACCGAAGTTTCGTTTTCCACAACATCTCCATATATGCGAAAAGTCGCACGATTTATTGTAATGAAGATATTATACCATAAAAAATCTTTTCACAGCAACGTCACAAGCTGCAAGTTAAAAATGAAATATATGCCGACGTCTTCAGGTCTGAGAAATGAAACTTTGAACTCTCAGTTGCGCTTCCGTGCATTCTAAGCTTACATCCCGTTTTTAGAACACACTGAAGAAATGCAACATTCGTCGCACTTGGGATTACGCGCCGTACAAACATAGCGGCCGTGCAAAATCAGCCAATGGTGGGCGTGTTCCATGTATTCGTTCGGAATTTTTTCGATCAAGTCGCGCTCCACTTGCTCTGGAGTCATGCCGTCGCTCAAACCAATTCGAGGTGCAATTCGAAGGATGTGCGTGTCAACGGGCATCGTGTGTTCGCCCCACACCACATTCAAAACGACATTCGCAGTCTTCCGCCCTACCCCACTAAGACTCATCAAATCTTCTCGGGAACGCGGGACTTCGCCTCCAAATTTTTCGATTAATTGGTGGCTAAGCTGGATTACGTGTTTTGCCTTTGCACGATAAAGTCCGATGGATTTTATGTAGCCGATGAGTTTTTCTTCGCCAAGTTCTACCATTTGTTCTGGAGTCTTGACGATTTCAAAAAGGCTTGCGGTTGCCTTGTTCACGCCCTTATCGGTTGCCTGAGCTGAAAGCACGACAGCAACCAGAAGCGTGTACGGGTTCACATAGTTGAGTTCTGATTTTGGGCAAGGATTGGTAGACTTGAAAGATTCAAAGACGGAAATCACCTGAGAATCTGTCAAAAACTTAAATTCTTTATTTCCGATGTTTTCCATCTTTTTATCCGTTTTATCTTTGCGCTTTATTACAAAGTTTTTACGATTACAAAGCCTTTACTGCAGCTTTCAATTCTTCGACCTTATCCGTCTTTTCCCAGGTGAAACCATCGCGACCAAAATGTCCGTAATTTACGGTTTTCTGATAAACAGGCTTTCTAAGATCCAAAGTCGTCTCGATTCCGCTTGGAGTGCAGTCAAAAACCTTCTTTACGGCTTCTTCGATTTTGGCAACTTCAACTTTTTCCGTTCCGAAAGTTTCTATCATAACAGAAACAGGATACGGAACGCCGATTGCGTATGCAAGCTGAACTTCTGCCCTGTCAGAAAGGCCTGCTGCTACGATATTTTTTGCGATATAGCGTGCCATGTAAGCCGCACTTCGGTCAACTTTACTCGGATCTTTTCCGCTGAAAGCTCCGCCTCCGTGCCTTCCCATTCCGCCGTAGGTATCTACGATGATTTTTCGTCCAGTAAGGCCAGTGTCGCCGTCTGGACCGCCAATCTCGAATTTTCCGGTCGGGTTGATATAAAATTCAGTTTCTGAATCCAAAAGTCCAGTCGGTTCAAGAACTGGTTTAATGATTTTTTCGATAATCGTCTTTTCGATTTCTTCGTGGCTGACATCGCCGTCATGCTGATGAGAAAGAACAATCGTATCGATTCTTACAGGCTTGAATCCGTCGTATTCAATCGTAACCTGGCTCTTTGAATCAGGTCTGAGCCATTTTATCGTACCGTTTTTGCGAAGTTCAGCAGCCTTCCTCAAAAGTTTGTGCGCGTAACTTACGGTTGCAGGCATCAATTCTGGCGTTTCGTTGCAAGCAAAACCAAACATCATTCCCTGGTCGCCAGCTCCCTGCTGCCCCTTGAATTCTTCCAAGCCCTCGCCGTCAACGCCCTGAGCGATATCCGCAGACTGTGTGTGAAGTCGGTTCATGAATTCAAAAGTGTCGCAGTTAAGTCCGAATTTTTCATCCGTGTAACCAACCTCGCGTGCTACTGAGCGGGCAATTTTTTCCGCATTCTG
>JAQYSN010000056.1 GCA_028725265.1 Spirochaetales bacterium
AATTAATTTTCTTGAAAAAACTTAAGCTCAACGATTCCAAATTTTTGGTTTATGATGAAATCGACAGGCTCAGTCAAGCAGAAGAAAGGGATTTTTCGACGGACCTCATATCTTTGATGCCAAAAGACATTCAGTTCATCGGATGTTCTGCGACCGTTACAGAAAATGCAAAAAAAGTGTTCGAAAATGCACTGAAAAACCTGAAAGAAGATTTTCAAATTGATTTAATCACTCTTCCAAAAGAAAATGTTCTTCAAGAAAAGATTACGCATTGGGCGATTTTTGCAGAACAGCGTGATAAGATTCCGACACTCAAAAGCATCATTTTGGCTGAAAACCCAGAAAAAGTGCTTGTATTTACAGGAAAACTTGATCAAGTTGAAAATATCACTCAGAAACTAAAGTATAAAAAAATTGAATGCGAAGGACTCCATGCAAAAACCGACAAAGTCGAAAGAAAATCAATTATAGACAGGTTTAGAAGTGGAAAAATCAAAATTCTTGTTACAAGCGACCTTTCAGCACGAGGTTTGGACTTTCCAAACGTCACTCATGTAATACAGATGGATCTTCCGAGCAACGATGATTTTTTCATCCATAGAGCTGGAAGAACAGGAAGAGCAAATCAATCAGGAATAAATATCGTAATCGGTGATGCGTATGAAATGAGAAAATATTCACGTCTTGAAAAAAAACTTAAAATAAAGGTTTATCCGAAAATTTTAAGAGGCGGAAAAATTTACTCTGCTGATTATTTCCAAGATGAAATGAATAAAAAAGGATAAAAGGAGTGTAAGATAAAAACTTCCTAAAATGGCATCAGTTTTTATCTTGCCAGTTTGCGTTGCAAACTGCCTTATATATTGCACATTCTCATTTCATTGCGAATGTGCGCTAAAAAGTCGATGTTGAAATTGAAATTTCCGCATTGACTTTTTATGGGAGAAATAAATGGGCATAAAAGATGAGTTCAAAAAAATCAAAAAGAAGTTTTCGATTAAGCAAACTATCGTTTTTGTAATCCTTGTTTTTGCCATTGTTTTGGTTTTTGCAAGTTTTTATAAAGTTGATGCTACAGAACAGGCTGTAATAACAAGATTCGGTAAATACATCAAAACGGTGAGTCCTGGACTTCATATGAAAATACCTTTCGGAATAGAGAAAAACTATAACGTTCCGGTAAAAGTCGTCCAGACAGAACAATTCGGCTTTTCAACTCAAAAAAGTAGTCGCAATGATAATTACAATTATTCAAAAGAATCGACAATGCTCACGGGAGATTTAAACATAGTCGATGTTGAATGGATAATCCAATACAAAATCACAAATCCTTCAGATTGGCTTTTCAAAGTCAATGACAAAAAACAGACCATCCGTGATATTTCCCAGTCTGTAATCAACACTCTTGTTGGGGACAGGGCTATTCTTGATGTAATGGGTATCGAACGATCTTCAATTCAAAATCAAGCTCAGATTAAGATGAACGAGTATTTCGAACAACTAGGTCTTGGAATCAACGTTATTGCAGTCCAACTTCAGAATGTAGTGCCTCCTAGAGGCGTTCAAGATGCCTTCGAAGACGTCAACATGGCAAGCCAAGATATGGAGCGCTACATCAATGAAGGAAAAGAAGCCTATAACGCACAGATTCCTCTTTCGCAAGGTATTGCAGACCAGCAGATTCAGATTGCAGAAGGATATGCCATTGATCGTGTGAACAGAGCAAAAGGTGATGTAGCACGTTTTAATGCAATTTATTCAGAATATCAGAAGGCTCCTAGCGTAACACGAGAGCGACTCTACCTTGAAATGATGGAAGAAATTTTCAAAAATACAAAAAATGCAGTCATCATCGATAAAGAACTTCAGAATATGCTGCCTATAAAAAACATCACTTCCCCATCAAACAATCATGGAAATGGAGATAATCAATGAAAAAACTTACAAAATTAGCAAAAGGTTTGATTACTTTAGGATGCGTAATCGTTGTCTTGATTCTTTTTCTTTTGACAGGTCCTTTATACGTCATAAATGAAGGATACCAAGTTGTCGTAACACGATTTGGTGACATTGTTGCCGTTCATACAAATGCAGGTCTTCATTTTAAGATACCATTCATCGATATCGTCAACACATATCCTAAACTGATTCTTTCACTAGATGGAGATTCCCAAAAAATTCCTACAAAAGAAAACCAGTTTATCATTGTCGATACGACGAGCCGATGGAAAATTTCAGATCCAAAACTATTTTATCAGTCTTTCAAAACTGTCGATGCTGCTGAAATTAGATTGAGCGATATCATAGATTCTGCAACAAGAACAATCATTACTCAAAATAGGCTTAGCGAGGTTGTTCGTTCATCAAATCTGATTAACGAAAGAACTGAAGATAAAAACTCAGTTCTTCCAGGTTCCGATGAGGCAGTCGCAAAAATCAATGCATTAGTCAACGTAGTGGCTAATTCAGAATCCGTAAACAAAGGAAGAAGACAGCTTACTTTGGAAATGGCAGAAGAAGCCCGCAAAATGATTCCTGATTATGGAATCGAATTAATTGATATATTACCACGACAGATTAAATATTCGGATGAACTTACAGAAAGTGTTTACAACAGGATGATTAAGGACAGAAATCAAATAGCAAAAGGCTATAGGGCATATGGCGAAGGAAAAAAGAAAGATTGGCTAGGAAAGCTTGAAAAAGATAAGCTTATGATTGAGTCTGATGCATATGCAAAAGCAGAACAAATCAAAGGTCAGGCTGATGCTGAAGCAACTCGAATTTACGCAAGAGCTTACTCGGTAGACCCAGAATTTTACGCCTTTTGGAGAAGCATCGAATCCTACAAAACTACAGTTCCTGAATTCGACGCAACCTTCTCTACTGACATGGATTATTTCAAATACATGTATTCTTCAAAAGGCCGTCGCTAAAGACAATTTTACGACAGATTTAATCAGCAATAAACACTGTAATGGCGTGGACTTTTTCCACGCCATTTTTTTTAAGCACTTCACAACAATTTTCGACAGTCACGCCCGTCGTCAGAATATCATCAATCAAAACAACTTCTTTCGGAGAGGAAAATTGCTTTTTTCTAAGCAATTTTTGATTGAAACGATAAGCCGTATTTCCATTTAGTCTTTCACTTCGATTCTTCTTTTTTTGCTCGTTTTTTTCAGTACGAATCAATAATGGCACGACGGGAATCTTATAAAAAATTTTCAAGACATTCACAAGATCTCTAATTTGATCCCATCCTTTCTTGTAGATTTTCAATGGCCTAGGGGGAACTGGAACGAGGGGCAAACCTTTGAATTTTTTGTCGTAAACAGAAAATATTTTTGCCGCAAAGTAAAAGGCATAATAACGTTTTCCAAGCATCTTCCAATTAAAAAGCAAATCCTTTTTCCAAATCTTATATGAAAAAAGAGGATAAACAGAATCTAAGTTTTGAATTACGGCATTTTCACGGCATTCACAACAAATATCATTTTCACTTATGAGTTTTTTCCCACAGACTGCACAATGAGCAACAGCAAAATCATAAGGCACAAGAAAGTCTTTTTCACACTTTTTGCAGATTTGAAAAATACCGCTGGGATTCCCACAACAAAGACATTTTTTAAAAAGAAAAATTTCATTCACATAATAATTATTATGCAAATTTTTAATTTTAAGTTAAATTTTCAAAATTCAAACTAGCGAATATTAAAATAAAGCCGTTTGATATATTTTTCCCTCGCAAAAGCCTGTTCATAAAGAGGACTTTGAGGAAAACTTGAAGTTACAGTCGAATAAGAATGCAACGCTTCCTTTATATCGCGCACGTTAGAGACTGCTTCAAGAATTTGCCCACGCAAGAAATAGCCTTCATCAAGTTTTGTATTGGAATTTTCAACAAACTTATTTATGCAATCAAGAGCCTTTTCAAATTCTCCATTTTCGTAAGCAGTGCGTCCATCGTTCAGAAGCGCATCAAGCTGAGAAAATGTATAGGACTTGCTTTCCTTTTCATCAGATTCTTCTTCATCAGCGAAAACTAATTCGGGCTCTTCTTCGATGACTTCAACTTGGGCAACTTTTTTAGTCTGGACATCCGGTTGTACATCGAGTTTTTCCACATCTTTCAAAAGATATGAATCAAGTTTGTAGTCAGGCGCCTTCACTATAGTCGAAGAACTGTCAATTCCAACGACATTTACCTTCAAAAAATCGTCGATAAATTCGTTTGAAATCATGTCATTTTTATAAAAATGGATGATAGTTTCCCCTTCTTTTTTTGCAAGCAAATTAAAAATCATTTTGCCGTCTTGAATTTTTTTGCTTTGGAATGAAAGAACACCTTTAGGAACATAATTCTCTGGATTTTCTGAAGTTTCTCCCATAAAAATCCATCCATTTCCAGGATATTCAACGACAAGCATCTGATTTTTTTTTACGTTTACGCTTCGAGAAATTTTTACTTCAGGATATGAAAGTTTTGAAGATGTCACTGTAGACGATTCAACAACAGTTTCACTGACATTTTCAGATGGGACATCCGAATCAGACACCACCGATTTTTTATCGTCTTTAGAAATCTCCATTTTCATGACTGGCTCTTCATTTTTCGAAGCGAGTTGCGAATCATTTTTTTCGA
>JAQYSN010000057.1 GCA_028725265.1 Spirochaetales bacterium
AAAATCGAAGCCATAAATGATGAAACTGAACCTTTCCCTTTGGAACCTGCAACATGAATCGTTGGATAGGAATTCTGAGGATTACCAAATTTTGAAGCTAAAAATTTCATCGTATCGAGCCAAAAAATATTCTTTTTGGGAGTCTTTTCGAAATTCAGAAAAGAATTCAGCCAGTCTTCAAAATCAGTAAGAGAAAAATTTTTTATGTCCATGATTTACATCTTTTTCCACACAACAGGAATTTGCGTATATTCAGCATTACCCGAGTTTTCCTGCATCGTGTATTTTTGTCCTTCAAGTGTCGAAAAATTTTTTAATTCAAAATTCCAAACGATAGGTTCTGCATTGTCAATGTTCTGTAACACGATATTTGCAGGTACATCTGGGAAAAAGGCAGGGTTTGTTCTGCCGTTTTGGCGAACAACGATGTGATTTTGATCAATGGAAACAGAAATATTCATTGAAGCACCGCTTTCATAGATAATAAAACCGCGTCCTCCGTTCATAATCATGATTTTATCGATATAATTTTCGCCCTTCCAAGTTCCAGTGATTTTATCAAGGCTGATATTTTCTATGTCTTGCACTAAAGGTGAATTTTTGACGCTTTCTGAGGATGGTTCCATTGAAATCAAAAAATTTTCGATGTCGGTTTTTGCATCCATCAAAATTTTATAATACAAATCATATTTCTTTTCGAGGCTGAACTGTTTTTTTGTCGCAACGTTAAAACCGTGGAAAGTACAAATCCATCCAGTTCCTTCTTCTTGAATTTCAGGATAGAAAACGTACGTTACATCAGAATATTTTGATAAATCAGATTCCGAAAAAATCCTGTTTCTATAGTCCACTACATTGACATTTGGAAGAAGGGAAGCTTTTGAAAAATATAAATCTTCCGTAAGTTTTATAGTCGAAGCGTCTTGTGAATCTGAAACTGCGGCAAAAAAACCCACTCGATGTTGAGCAAACAATGATGAGAAAATAAAGTTTATCAGCAAAATACAGACAATTCGCTTGTTCATTTTTTTTTAACCGTCTAAACGCTTCCTAAATTCTCGTTGCAAATCGCGTTTGTTATCACGCTCTTTGATAGACTCCCTTTTATCAAACTGTTTTTTACCCTTACAAACGGCGAGCGAAACTTTAACTCGTCCATTTTTCAAATAAAAAGAAAGAGGAACCAGAGTATAGCCCTTTTCGTCGACTTTACGAGTCAACCGTTTTATTTCTTCTTTGTGAAGAAGTAGTTTTTTTGGACGGTCAGGATCATGATTAAAAATCGATGAATAGACATATTCTGATATGTGGAAATTCTTTACCCAAACCTCGCCATTTATTATTTCGGCAAAAGCATCAGGAAAAGAAATCTTTCCGTCCTTTACAGACTTTACCTCAGTTCCTAACAGTTCTATTCCACATTCATATGTATCTTCAATGGTGTAATCAAACCTTGCCTTTCGATTTTCAGCAATCAATTTCGTTCCTTCATTTGCCATAACTTATAGTATAGGCTATATTTTGTTAATCTACAAGTAGCTTGAATGTTTATAAATGAGAAGATACAAATGAAAAAAATATCTCGAATTATTAGAAATTGATGTACTTTTCTTTTCATTGCAAATATAATGTGTGGATTAGAAGTTATGAGATAAAAACTTTCAATGTTTGCGTTGCAAACTTAATATCATGGGCCGTGTAGGGAAATGGAGCAAATAATGAAAATTTTTGATGGTACGATTTTAACATGTGATGCTGAAAATAATATTTACAAGTACCTTGTTGAGGATAAAGGAAGAATTATATTTGTGGGAAATGAGATTCCTTCAGAATATCTTTCAGAAAAAAATGTTGAAAAGATTTCATTAGGCAAAAAAGTTTTGTTGCCTTCCTTCGTAGATACTCATATGCATTTTGCAAGTTTTGCAACTTTTAATGCTGGCCTTAACGTAATGAATGCCAGAAGCAATAAGGAAATTCAGGAAAGACTTGGAGAATTCATTAAACATGATAAAGCAAAAATTACGATTGCTTTTGGAGCTTCTCCATATTCAGTTTCAGACGGGCATCTTATTACAAGAAGCGAACTTGATGAAGTAAGCGGAAACCAGCCGGTATTTTTCATAAAATACGACGGACATGCTTGTGTTGTAAATACGGCACTTCTCAAAAAAGTAGAGGATAAAGTTAAAGACCTTCGAGGTTACAACAAAGAAACTGGAGAAATGAATCAGGAAGCTTTTTTTGCCGTAAGTGATTTTATCACTTCTTCAATTCCGATTATCCAGTTAATTAAAAACATGCAGAAAGCTGCAGATTATTGTGCTTCCCAAGGAATTGGTATGGTACATACCGTAAGTGGTGTTGGCTTTTCTGGAGATTTGGACGTCGACATGGAAAGATGGGTCGGACGTGGACTTGAAAACGGTTTTCAATTAAGGGTTTTCATGCAATCGATGACGCCTGAAAAAGCTATAAAACGAAAACTGCCTCGAATAGGAGGATGTTTTGAATGTGCCCTCGACGGCTGTTTTGGCTCGAAAGACGCTGCGATGAACGAGCCTTACCTCGACAGCGGCGATTACAAAGGCGTTCTATATTACACTGATGAACAGGTTACCGAGTTCTGCAAGAAAGCAAATAGGGCAGGACTCCAGATTGAAATGCATGCCATCGGTGACAGAGCTTTTGATCAGGCGACAAAGGCAATAAAGGCTGCTCTCGATGATTTTCCTCGAGAAGACCACAGACACGGAATTATTCACGACTGTCTTCCGACAAAAGATGGCATTGAAATCTGTAAACAATATAACATTCAGATGCCAGTACAGACATCTTTTATAAACTGGCCTCAGGAACCGGATGAATATTTGGAAAAAATTCTTGGTAAAGAAAGGACAAAGAGTCTCAATCCAATAGGAACTTTTGTCAATGAAGGAATTTCTGTTGCTGCAGGAAGTGATGCTCCTTGTACAGCTCCAAATCCAATTCTTTGGATTTATAATGCCGTCAATCATCCAATTGCTGAACAAAGACTGTCTGTTTATCAGGCTTTAAGAATGTGCACGTACAATGGTTATTACGCAACATTCGATGAAAAAGAAAGAGGAAGCCTTGAAAATGGTAAAATTGCCGATATGGTAATTCTTTCTGACAATCCATACGAAGTTCCAAAGGAAAAATTGTTGGAAATAAAACCTGAAACGCTTTACCTTAACGGAGAACCTTATAAAAAACAGAAAAAGTCTGTTTTCTCCCTGATACTTTCAGGAATGTGTTCAAAACGAAAAATTTAGGATAAGTGTTTTCAGTTGGATATAGTTAAAGGGTCTACAACATGTGTGCGAATGAGATTGTAGCAGAAAAAAATTTCGGGGGTTTTGGGCTAAAAATAGGTTTTCTTGACTAGCGAAAACATATTTTGTAGAATAAATTCATGAGAACAACGATTTATAATATAAATTATTCTGCACGACGCTCTTTGTATCGAAAAATCAGAATAGTAATTTTTTCGATTTTAATTTTGCTTATACTTTGTTCTCTGGTAACAAGTTACCTCATTTTTTCAGTAAGAATTTCATCCTCGGCAATGGAGCCCACTATAGGAAAAAATGATTGGATTTTCGTGTCACCGCTAATCACTCCAAGAAATCCGCTTTATGCACAAAACGATGCAATCAAAAGGGGGGATATAATATTTATGAAACCCCTGCAGGAACAGGACTTTAATTTCTTTTTCAGGGGAATCGATAAGTTCGTCGGATTTTTTACCTTACAGCAATATTATCCGATTTCAAATTCAAAATACATGACCGAAAATAAACTTATCCGTAGGGTAGTTGCACTTCCTGGTGATGAAATTTATATCAAAGACTACGTTGCCTACATCAAAACTCAGGGTGCCGAACATTTTTTGACGGAATTTGAGCTTTCCTCAAAAGAATATGATATATTGACAGACAAGGAACTCATCGAAAAAGAAAGCAATCTTGCATTCTTTAAGAATTGCGATACTATTACCTTAGGAGAAGATGAATATTTCGTGCTTTGCGACAATCGAACCAGCACATTTGATTCACGTGCATGGGGAACTGTAAATGCAAGAAAAATCAGTGGCAAGGTTCTGTTGAAGCATTTTCCTCCAATGGATGCTAAATTATTCTAGATGTATAGCAAGACACCATCCCTTTATATACACATTCCGTTTTGTTTTTCAAAATGCACGTACTGTGATTTTTTCTCAATCCCGACAGGAAAAAAAGAAATTCCGGATAATTACGTAGAAAAGTTGCTACAAGAAATTGATTACTGCAGGCAAAAATACGATATTCAAAAGTTTGAAACAGTTTATTTTGGCGGTGGAACACCAAGCCTTTTGCAAGAAAAACAGATTCACAAGCTAATGGCAAACATAAATTCATACAGAAATCCTGACTCAGAAGTGACTTTTGAGCTAAATTGTGATGATGTTTGCGCAGAATACCTTCAGATTCTCAGCGAAAATGGCATAAACCGATTCTCAGTTGGGGTCCAATCTCTGGATGATAAAATACTAAAGACAATCAATCGAAGGGCTGATAAAACCCAAACTAAAAACGCAATCGAAACTCTTGCAAGGTTTACAAAAAAAAATCCTAACATAAAATCATCCGTAGATTTCATTACAGGCTTACCTTATTCGTCAAAACGCAAAGTTTTGAATGATGTGAAAAAGGTGATTGATCTTGGTATAAATCATATTTCCCTTTATTCCCTTACACTAGAAGAAAATACACTTCTTTTTAGGCAAGTCGAAAAGAATGAACTATCCTATTCTGATGAAAACAACGAAAATGAATGGATTGCAGCTCGAAATCTTTTGTTAAAAAACGGATATGAACAATATGAAATATCGAATTTTGCAAAACCAGGCTGCAAGAGTGCTCATAACGGAAGATATTGGAAAGGCTTGGATTATGTTGGATGTGGATGTGGAGCTGTAAGTACGATTTTTTCAGATGATGGAAAAACTGCACTGAGATATGAAAACCAGAAAAATACAAAAAACTATATTGAATGTACGAATTTTGAAAGTATACGAGATTCAATTGAAAACCTTGATGAAAAAACCGTCCTTTTCGAACACATGATGACAGGTTTTAGAACCAGCGAAGGAATTAATGAAATTGAATTTGAATCTAGGTTCGGAAGAAAAATTGAAGAATTTTTTCCAGAAAGTTTTTATACATTGATAAAAGAGGGTAAACTGATAAAAAAAGAGCATTCGTACAAGTTCTCACCAGACGGAATGCTCTTTCTTAATAAAAGCCTTGTAGGGCTTTTAAACAAAATCGATTAAACGATTGTAAACCGATATCCAACTCCATGAATTGTCTTGATAATTCCATGTCGTTTACCAGCATTTAATTTTTTTCGAAGATGCGAAACATGGATATCAACAGTTCGTGTGTCAACTGAAGCATCATAGCCCCAAACATCTGTAAGCAAATCGCTTCTAGGAACAATTCGATTAGCATGATCTAAGAAGTATTCCAGCAACTTTACTTCTTTTGCCTGCAATCGTCGAACTTCTCCATCAACAAGAAGTTCTTCGCTTTCTAAATCAAAACTAACACCATTAGCTGATGTTACTGAAACATTAGAATTAGTCATAATCTCCCCCTATGACGGTTTCCAGAAATCATTTTTTACTTAATTTCCCTAATGATAATTATATTAACATAGAGATTTTTTTCAAGGAAAAAATTAATTTTTTTTATAAATTTTTGTAAAATTTACAATTCTCAGGAAATCATGTCTTTTAGCATTGTATATTTTTCGCCAAGAACATTGCATTCTTTTTCGTTTTGGGAGCAAAGGTCTGCAAGATAATCAAGACTTTTAAGACTTTCGAAGGCTGCTGTTGTTAAACCTCTTGAAACTTTAAACCAAAAAGTTCCGTTTCCGTCATTAAAGAGACATACAAAACCAAGCTCCTTTTTCTTTTCCTTTGCAACGACGATTCGGTTCAGATTTTTAAGTGCATCTGTCAGTTCATCAAAATTTTCGTAAAAATTATAGTTCTTTTTTCTGTTCCAGTCTTTTTCGCTTAAGATATTAAAATCAACGAATCTTGTTGCGTCGAAAATTGAAGACAATTTTTCGCCTGAAAAAATCTCATAGCCTGCAAGCTTCATCGTTGCTTTCATTTTAGAAAGTTGCAGCAGAAGAGAATCCTCATTCCATTTTTCAATATTGATATTTTTAAGAGCTTCCCTGTAATTTTCATATTTCAACTGGACAACTTTTTTTCCTTTTCGTGTTTTTACAGCAAAAGTCTGACCACCAAAACTTATACAGTTTTCATCAGCATCAATTTTATTTTTGTTCCGTTTATCTTCATCACGCATTTTCTCTCTGATTTGTTTTCTCTCGGAAAGTTTTTCTTCCTTCCGATTTTTTGAAAGAGAGAGAAGTTGTCTTTCCAATTCAGGATTTATTGCCTGAAGGTTTTTTGAAGAAAGGGGAGAAACTGACATTGCAAACATCCGGCTTGTCTTAACGATTTCTCCTGCAACAATATACATGACGTTCGTCTTGCACATACAAGAACCTGGATGAATTGAAATATTATCGGCAGTTAAACTTCTGTAAGATTCCCTTCCTGATTTAATACACACAAACTGAATCATCCCACAGGCTATACAATTAAGATAATTCTGCCTTTTTCCGCCACTTATTACAGGAACACCCAAATCTTCGCTTACAATGATTTCAAGTTGTTCTACAATATTTTTGATTTCCATCATGACGCGATGGTCTAGATAGTTTTTTTCACAGAAAGATTCTGTATCCTTTTGATTGATGAATGCATCATACAAGCGAAGGTACGAAACGAAGTCTCCATTGTCATCTGCCCATCGTTTATGGCTTGCACGGGCGGACAGTTCTTCTCCTGGAGGTAAGATAAAGGGATTTTGAGCAGACAGAAAACTTGTTGCTATAATCGTTTCTTCAATCACATCTGGATAATGAAGTATAGCTTCTACGATTATACGGCTAAGTCGAGGTTCAAGCGGAAAAGCAACCATCAATTTTCCAATTTTTGAAAGAGTATTGTCAGCTTCAAGTGCTCCCAAAAGATTTAGTGTCTCTACCGCACTTATAATACCTTCTCTTCCCGGAGGTGAAATAAAATCAAATTTTTCAAAGTCCGTTATTCCAAGTTCGCTCATCCTAAGAACAACTTCCGAAAGATCCGTTCTGTAGATTTCTTCGAGAGTGAACATGGTTCTCGTTTCGAAATCTTTTCTAGAATAAAGCCTATAACAACTGCCTTCTTGAATGCGTCCAGCTCTTCCTTTTCTTTGATTGCACGAAGCCTTTGAAATTGTAGTTTCGTTTAGGCTTGAGGTAAAAGTTCTCGGATTATAAAAATTCAGTTTTGCAAGACCTGAATCGATAACGCTCGTAATTCCCGGAATCGTCACGCTAGTTTCGGCTATATTTGTAGATATAACGACCTTCTTTTTTCCGAACGGAGTATCATCAAAAACCTTTTCCTGTTCTTCCTTAGAAAGCCGTCCATACAACGGAATTATATGTATTTTACGGCTAAAGTGCGATTTATAAAGACGCGACATACAGTCTTTTATGACTTTTTCACCTGGAAGAAAGATTAAAATATCGCCGTCACTCTTGTTATTCAAGATTCTCGAAACGGTTTGTTCGATTTTTGTCAAAAGGCAGTCTTCTGCGTTAAGACTTGAAGTACTTGCGGGAATCTGAGGCGGGTCATATATCACACTTACAGGATAGGTTATCGTATCAATGGTCACTATTGGACATTTGTTGAAATAATCAGAGAAGACCTGTGTGTTCATTGTGGCCGATGAAACGATTACTTTGAATTCAGGACGTGCTTCCAGAACTCTTTTTAAAAGACCGAGGACGAAATCTATGTTCAGGCTCCTTTCATGAGCTTCATCAACAATGATAACCGAATACTTGCTCATCCAAGGATCAAGTTTCATTTCCTGAAGCAAAATTCCATCAGTCATTATTTTAATTTTCGTCGTCTCGTCAGTCTTATCTTCAAATCGCATCTTGTATCCAACAAGACCCGGATAAGCGGTCCCGAGTTGTTTTGATATAAACTCGCTGACAGAGAGGGCTGCAATTCGACGAGGTTGGGTTACGGCGATTATTCCACTTTGAGAATATCCTGCCTCATGCAAGATTATTGGCAATTGCGTTGTTTTTCCGCTTCCAGTCGGTGATTGAACTACGATTACTTGATTGTTTTTTATCGCATCTAAAATAACATCCTTATGCTGATAAACTGGAAGTTCCTTAAATTTTATTTCCATATCGTTTTTCCTGTAATTTTATTGCAAAGTTCAAGTCGTTTTCTGTAATAATTCTGA
>JAQYSN010000058.1 GCA_028725265.1 Spirochaetales bacterium
CTTTGTCTGCTTCTTCTTTGCCGTGAATTTCTTTCGTGACTTCGTAAGCTAGTCTTTCTTTAGCCTTGTTTATGTCGCCACTACAGATTTCATCAATTTCAGAAATTGGCAGGAATGTGAAAAGAAGCATGAATTTTCTTACATCCTGATCTGCAACGTTTCTCCAGTACTGGAAGAATTCGAAAACAGGCGTCAATTCTTTGTCCAAAAAGAGTGCTCCCTTTTCGGTTTTTCCCATTTTCTTTCCGTCACTTCTTGTAATGAGCGGAAATGTAAGTCCGAAAACCTGATGTTTTTCATTGAGTTCTGCTGTTCCACCAAGCTTTCTGTGGATAAGGTCAACACCGGCCGTTATATTTCCCCATTGGTCATCTCCTCCAATCTGGAGACTACATCCGTGTCTTTGATAAAGCATCAAAAAGTCATAGGCTTGCAAAAGCTGATAGTTAAATTCAATAAATGAAAGACCTCGTTCCAATCTCTGCTTATAGGCTTCAAATGTGAGCATTTTATTTACGCTGAAGCAAGATCCGATGTCTCGCAAAAAGTCGATATAGTTTAGGTCTGCAAGCCAAAACTTGTTGTTGTCAGAAAATGCTGTTTTTCCGTCAAAACCTACGAATTTATCGAGCTGAGCTTTTATTTTTTCTACGTTTGAATCAATCTGCTCGTAAGTAATCATCTTTCGCATTTCTGTTTTGCCGCTTGGATCTCCAATTCTGGCAGTTCCGCCACCGATAAGGGCGATTCCGTGATGACCGTATTCTCGTAAATGTCTGAGTGCGAAAAAAGGCACCATGTGTCCGATGTGAAGGCTAGGTCCTGTTGGATCGCATCCTACATAAAAAGTGATGGGACCTTCATCCATCTTTGCTGAAAGTTTTTCGATATCAGTGCACTGAGCGAAAAATCCTCTATCGATTAAAGTCTGTAAAGCCTGATTCATTTTATTTTATCTCCTGATAGATTTACTCAATTATACAAAATCGGTTGATATTGGGCAAGTTGGAGAAAAATGCATTATCCTTGCAAAAACAAAGTTTGTAGTGATATAATTTAAAGCGATAGAAATATTTTAGGAGATAAAATGAATTCAAAAAACTCAGTGGGTACTCTTATCATTACATTTGCATTGGCAATTTTATTGATTGTAATGGGAACTCAAGTACTCAGCACAACAGGAAATGCATCTAGCGGATTTGGAAAAAGCCTTTCATCTGGAATTACGGCAATGATTAATGGGGACGAAGTTACATCCTCAGTTCAGTATCTTTTCAGGGAAAATAGAAATAAAAATTTGGTTAATGCAATAATTATGATTATCGGAATCCTTGAGATCTGTGCAGGAGCTCTCGTTTTGATTAACTTTTTCCTTCCAATCAAATTGTACACAGTAAAAAGCCTTTTGATGTGGATTGTTTTCGCTTTGTGGTGCGTTGTTATTGCTGTTGTTGATGTCCTGGGAAACCACGGTATTCTTGGCGATGCGTTCAAAAACACAACTCATGTGCTTGCTTGGCTCAAAGGTTTGAGTATGCACCTCATAATTCTTGGCTCAATTCTTGTAGCAAAGAATAACTAAAAATTTGTTGAAGCAAGATAAAAATCGTCTGAAATTGAGATGATTTTCGTCTTTAAAAGTTTGCGTTGCGAACTTGAAATGAACGGCTGTTCTTTAATTTGTAGCTGAACAGCGTAATAGGGGTTGAAAATATGGCTAAAAAAAGCAAAGTTTCTTTGAACTTTATTTTTTTAATTGGAATGGCTCTCATAATCATCGGATTTTGCGTACCATTGTTCTTTTACAAAATGCCAGGTGGCGGCATAAAAGCAGTAAATACTCTCGGTTTCGATCTTATTAATTTCGATAGGGATTCTTCGTTCTCTCTTGGTGCATTGTTGATTTTCCTTGGCGGATGTCTTGGTGCCGTAATTGAATTGGTTTGCGTATTCGTAAAAAAGATTAAACCTTCATTGAAAGTTATTCTTGAGCTTTTGTGTGTCGTTTTGAGTGTAGTTGGTGGTTTGATTGTTTTTATCAAGTTTAATGATAATAACCTCACAAAATTCATCGGAAAAGGTTTTTTCAAGCATGCATTTGTCGGAATCTATATGATTATCGCAGGTTGGGTTGTTGGTCTTCTCGGTAGTTTTATTAAGAAATAGTCTTTTCTTGAAGATTTGAACTTATGATAAATAGCCCCGATTCGGTTCATTAATCTGAATTGAATCGGGCTTTTTTTATCTGCTGTTCTAAATGGGGTAAAATAAAAACGGCCCATACACGACTCGAACGTGCCACCTTCTCCTTAGGAGGGAGACGCTCTATCCAGATGAGCTAATGGACCATAACTATAGACTACTAAAAAAAAAGGATGTTTTCAAGGGTGTAGTCTACGTTAATTTTTACGAGTGGTTCTTTTTGAAATGGAGTTCTTTCATTCCTTCGACTTCGTCACAAATCTTTTGTAAACTACACGTGTTGCAATCCATTAAGGAAGAACTCATGATGTGGTCGATTGTTTTTGTGATACTATCGCTTCTTTTTATCAGTGATGAAAGTTTTTCATAAGGAAAATCCTTGAGATTGATAAAAATTACCCTAGCGTTTAAAACCTTTGGATCCTTATGAAGAGAATTTAGCATCAAACTTCCAACATCAGAAAAACTGATATGTTTTTTAATAGCTTCTTTGCTGACTCTCACGCTTTCCCTGTTTTGAAGAGATGAGACTCGAGTCATAAAACCTTCTGGATTTACGTGATAGCGAACGTATTCTAGGTTTTTTATTGCTTTGTAAAGCTTTTCTCCTTCACCCATGGAATCTTCTTCTACACGGCATAAAGCTAGTCGTGCATATGGAAGTTCTTCATCAATATTCTGCAAATCGACACCATAAAGGATGATTTCGTCTTTTTTGATAAAATCTGGATTTGAAGTTACGGCTGTTCCTCCAAGGGCTGGAAGCTGGCTTTCATTTCCGCCAAGTTCAAAGGCCATATCCGTTCGTAAAACCATGTTTTTTTTGCCCGAATCTGGCCAAAGAGTTTTTTTAATTTCTAATTCCTGACCCTGAAAATTTTTAAGAAGTTTTTCAAGGTCTAGGATAACGTCATCGTAGAGTTTCATTACAGGTGCTGATCTCGCTTGATTTTGTCATAATGCTTGAGGAAAATCGGCTCTAGAGCAGATGTAAGTTTCATATCTAGATTGAAGATATAAATTCCGAAAGTCATTCCGAACAAAATTATGAATGCTCCGATAAGAGTCAAAATGACTCCTCCCCAAACAGGGAGTCCCATTCCTATAAATAAAACCCATGTTAAAACAATTAAGGCTGTTCCTATAATCATAAACTAACTCCTATAAGAATTAATGAGACAACCACGGATGGTTGTCCGTTGAGTTTTCGTCTATCAAAATAACATGGAAGCTATTTTTGATATTTTTTTCGGGCGAATTCAGCCGCACCCAAAGCACCCATCAACTGTGGGTCTATTGGAAGGTCGATGACCTTTAGGTTGAGAACTCTTTCGATAGCTTCTTTCAAGCCATCATTTTTTGCACATCCACCTGTAAGCGTAATTTTATCGACGGCGCCTGCTTTTTTAGCCATTACGAAGCATCGTTTTGCAACAGAAAGCTCAATTCCAGCTGCAATTTCGTCCATTGGTTTTCCTTCTCCGACGAGAGAAATTACTTCTGATTCTGCAAATACCGTACACTGCGATGTAATCGGGATTACGTTTTTTGCTTGGAGTGAAAGTCTTGAAAATTCAGTTAAATCCATTTCGAAGGCTCTTGCCATAGCTTCAAAAAATCGTCCGGTACCAGCGGCACATTTGTCGTTCATTGCAAAGTTTAGAACAGTTCCGTCTTCGTCGATTGCGATACCTTTTACGTCCTGTCCGCCTATATCGATAATGGCCTTTACGCTCGGGTCTGCAACGTGAACACCCATGGCGTGACAGCTGATTTCAGAAATGTTTTCATCAGCCTGAGGAACTTTATTGCGACCGTATCCTGTTCCTACCATGTAGGCGATATCTTCCTGGCTTTTAAGTTCTGGAACTTGTTCGATTGCCAGTTTGATAGACTCTTCACAACTTAAAACGGCGTTGATTCGGCTGCGCAAAGTTACATTTGCAACCATCTTTCCGTTTTCGTCGATGATTACGCATTTAGTGTAGGTACTTCCTGAATCACATCCTGCAAAATATTTCATAAGTTTTTTATCTCCTTAAACGTCATTAAAATTTGGCATGGATGCCAAATTTTGATATTTACCATGATTTTTCATCTGGAAGAATTTCTAGAGTTGGATCTATCGGTTCTTCCTGCATGATAGTTCTCATGTATTTGTTAATCTGATCTCGGACACCTTGTCGTGAAATGACTCGAGGGTCAAAAAGATCGTGCTGAACCCAGATAAGTTTGATTCCTTTTTCGCGGGCTTTTTGTTCAAAAAGACCGTGCATACCGTCCAAAGCTTTGCAACTGATATGTTCCCAAAGAATTACCATGTCAGCATTGAATTCTTCAGTGAATTCCCAAAGTTCATCAAGGAGAACCTTGTAACCACCATGAGTTCTGTTACGCATAATCATGTTTTCTGTAAGCCATGCCATATCGTAGATTGCCTTTTCACGGTTTTCTGGAGTATCTGTTTCTGCAAGGACACGTGTAGAAACCATAGAAAGCATATCCGTAAGAGGGTAGATTCCCCAACAGTTTTGAAGCCAAAGCAAAAAGTCGAAATAGAAGTGTGACTGTACACCCCAGATGATGGCTCTATGCCTGCATTCTTTTGTTGGTTTAAGCTGTTTTTTATATGCTTCCTGAGCAAGTTTCGTAATTTTTCGGTCAGCTTCTACGAAGGCTGGAATCTTACCGCAGATTGCCATATAGTTGGTTTCTGTGTAAAGGGCCAGGTTTGAACCAAAAACCTGAGGATAATCGGTTTTGTTCATATCGAGCCATTCCTGACGATGCCTTGTAGATTCGTTTACACGTGCAGCACATTCAAAATAGAACTTCCAGTCCCATTTATGCCCAGTGTTCTTTTCGATGAAGGCGATACAGTTTCTGATTTCCTGAGCGGCATATTCCTGGACATCGTCTTCGCGGTGTCGTAAAGGAGCGGCAAGCTGGAAACAAGGAATACCGTCTTCGAGTTCGAGTCGTTTTGAAATGACTCCGTTTCCCATCAAGGAACCGTCACAAGTCGTATTGCACTGAACGGCACATTTTCCCATGATTGGAAGATCGTCATCGATTGAAGCTCCTGCTTCTGCTTCTGGCATAGGACAAACATCTGCTGCAAGTCCGAATTCCTGTGCAACGTCGATGTAGTGGCAGGCTGCCATCTGGTTAAGAAGAACGCTGACATAGATTGATGGAGTTTCTCGGCTCAAACACTTTAAGTTCGGGAATCCCATCATAAAAGTTGTCATTTCGTTTTCATCTACAAGAACGATTTTGTCGTTGAGTTTTTTGTTTTTACCGATTCGTCTGTCTGCTTTGAAGATGTTGTCCAAAAGTTTGCAGACATCGTCCATGATTAGGTCCAATTCTGTGTGACAAATCCTAAGATATGGGCCTCGTAAACCCATTGTGTGTCTGTCGAGCATCATAGGGGCTGCAAGGTAGTTTGCCATCCATCTGTAGCGGAACATAGCTTTAATGTTTCGAGGCTTGATGATGAATTTTCCCATCATTACAAGGACTTTAAGCCAGCATGAATAATCATAAAGGGTATCTTTCAAACCCTTCCATTCTCGTCTTTTTCTAACTTTTCCAGTTGTATAGAGGTTTCCCAGGTTTTTTCCACCAAATTCTTTACCCATTATTTGTTTCCTCCATTAATTTTTTTGATTTCGATTGATTCAACGAAAGCTTGAACTCGTGTTTTCATCTGTCCTGAATTTCCGATTGCATAAGGTCGGTCTACTGAAAGAACAGGATATCCGACTTCATCTCTCAGAACCTTTGTTCCAACCATTCTTTCGTATGCCCAAGGATCACAGAATTTCATCTGCTGATAGATGATTCCGTCTGCCTTATATTCTTTTGCGATTGAATCAACGTACTTTCTTCTCTGCTGAATTTTATCCTGATTCATATAGCGAGGGCACTGTCCGCGCGAGATGTATGCCCTGCAAACCTGGGTGAGAGCATCTTCCTTGTCGTTAAGTTCGATGATGTCTCGACCTGGCAATGAACCATAACAGAACCTGTCAGCACAAACATAGGCGCCACATTCTTCGATAAGTTTAACTACGTCAACGTCATCAATTTCTGAGCCTACAAGAACGACTCGTGCACGGAATTTATTTTTTTCATCCGGCTGTCGATTTTTAAGTTCTTCCAGCGTTTCTTCCAAAAGTGGAATCAACTTGTCTTTTGGGGCAACATAGGTTGCCATCGTGATGATGTGATATTCGTAGCCAGTGATTCGTGGATTTTCTTCTTTTCTGAAGTCTCCGATTTGGCGAATCAAAGAACAAACTTTGTTGTGTTGTTCTACGGCCTTTCGGATTGCCTCATCCGAAATATCAATTCCAAAATTTTTGTTCAAAGGCTTCAGAATATGGTTTTTGCATTGGAGAACATACAGATTCAGACCGTTTTCATCATGCTTCATCGGGATTTCCATGTAGTCGAAAAAGTAATTATCCTTTTTCATTACTTTAAGAAGCTCCATGTTTTCAACGCATCGGTTGATCATAGAACATCCGTCAGGAGCTATCATGCAGTCCGTATAGCCGTAACCGCCTTCAATTGCCCTTTCCAAAAGAGCTCGTGTGTATT
>JAQYSN010000059.1 GCA_028725265.1 Spirochaetales bacterium
TCATATCGAAATTCCAAATGAGTATAGATAACTGCAAATAACAGTTTGTAGGGGAGTTCTGATACTCCCCTATAAAAATGGCTATTTATCAACTGTTTGTTGTGACATAGCCAAAAAAAAAATAATAGTAATTCTCAGGTAAATAATTCTTAAGAACTATAAATTCCTTTCAAGTAACTCCATCTCTTCTCCCGACAACTCCCGCCACTGGTTTTCGCCTAAGTTTGGGTCAAGTTCCACGTGACCTATTGAAAGCCGCTTCAAGGCTACGACTTCATTTCCGAGCACTGAAAACATCCGTCGAATCTGGCGATATTTTCCCTCGGATATAACGACCGTGCACTCGTCGGCGTCAATGTCACCATCCGCGATTTTAAAAGTCAATTGAGCAGGCTTTGAAACGAAAGCTTCACCTTTTTTGTACGGAGGAACTGAAATTCCACTCTTAAAGGCTTTGATGTACTCTTCTTGCTCTGAAATTAAAACTGGATTTTTGAGCCTAACAGAGTACGTTTTTTCAAGATGAGTTTCTGGGCTTTCAAAAAAGTGTGAGAAAGTGCCGTTGTTGGTCAAAAAAATCAGGCCCGTGCTGTCGGCATCCAATCGGCCGCAGGAATGAAGGTCTTTCGCAAGCTCAGAAGGAAAAAAATCATAAAGAACCTTGTGAGAATCGCTTGCCTTGGAGCAAACCACATTAAGAGCCTTGTTCATCATTATGTAGATATTTTTTTGCATCGGAATTTGTACGCCGTCCACAAAGATAGAATCCGTTTCGGTATCGACAAGAAACCTAGAATCTTTTATACGCATACCGTTCACAAAAACTTCATGACATCGAATAAAAGAAGGTGCGTTTCGCATAGAACAAATCTTATTTTTACAAAGAATTCTATCAATCGGCTGTGCAAACACATTCATATCAATATTCTAGCACATTACCAGAACAAACGCATTATAAACAAATTAGCAAAAACTCTCGCCTAGGCTACGTTTATGCTTCTACTTCTTGATGCGGAAGCCTCGCGCACATTCTTGACTATTTTCCATAATTTTGATAGTATCGTTTTACTAATCATTTGAATATTTATTAGGTAGGGTAAAAATATGGCAAGAAAATGCGACATTTGCGGAAAAGGGACAATTACTGGAAATACAGTTAGTAAATCTCGAAACCATCAGCGAAGAACTTGGAAGCCAAATCTTGTAAACGTAAAAACCGACATGTTCGGAAGAACTGAAACTCTTAAAGTTTGCACAAGATGTTTGAAAACAGGTCTTATTACAAAAAAAGTCTGATTTCTTTCAGGTTTATCTTATTCGGAGAGCTGAATTAGTGTTATAAACAATGACACTTATTCAGCTTTTTTTTATTCTGCCGATAGAATAATATGATTCCTATTACAATTCTAGTAGAAGATACGACAGAAAATTTTAAATACTCATGTGCAAAAGGTCTTTCGATTTTTATCAACACAAAAGAGCAGAAAATTCTGATGGACACAGGACCAAATTCGACTTTTATCAAAAATGCAAAAAAACTGGGCATCGATTTAACACAGATAAACACGCTGATTCTTTCACATGCACACAGACCTTTCAACGGAGGATTGAATCAGTTCTGCAAAATCAATAAAGATGCGCAAATCGTTATTCAGAATACAGATTTTGAAAAATACTATCTTGTAAAAGGAAAATCAAAGAAAAATATCTCTCCAAAATTAACGGTAAAAAATTTGCCTCAAATCAGGATGATAAATAATCCAGCACAAATTACAACGAATAGCTGGTTTATTCCATGCACGGTCCATAATTATGGAACACCTAAGAAAAATCAGTTTTTATACAGAAAAACGCCATCCAAATTTGTCATGGACAACTTTATGCATGAAGGTATCTTTGTAATAGACGACAACGGTGAACTTGTAATTTTCAATTCCTGCTCGCACAATGGGGTAATAAACTCCATTGAAAGTGCAAAACAATTTTTCCCGAACAAAAGACTTCGAAGTTATGTCGGAGGTTTTCACTTTCCGTTCAAGGACAACGAAACAATTCCACCTGATGATATGAGAAACCTTGATGAAATAATCGATTACTCAAAAATTAATCAAAATTTGAGGTTTTTTACAGGTCATTGCACTGGACTTCCTGCTATCGAATATTTGCAAAGAGGAATCGGAAAAAACAGAGTCCTAAAAATCCAAAGCGGTGGTTTTTACACCATCTAATTCAAGCACGAGGCCATCGTACGAAGTCTGAATATTTACATCGGACGGAATTGAGGCCTTTTCTTTTAGCTCCTCAATTATTTCCAAAATCTGTGCATTTGTGCTTTCGTGACAAAGATGAGTGAAATAAAAATTCTTGCCATTAAGTTCTTTTATCACATCAATTGCCTGCTCAAAATTAAAATGCGTAGAATGAACTTTTCTTCTAAGAGCATCAATCACGACGGTTTGACAATTCTTAACAAGTTCGATGGACGAAGGTGCAATATAATTGCAATCCGTAAGATAAGCAAAACTCGTATCACCTTCATTAAAAATCCAACCAGTCGTAGGAATCGATCCATGCATCATAGGGACAGGGATAACCGAAAGGTCTCCGATTACAATCGGATTTTTAGGGGTAAACGAATCACAATCTATCAAATTAAGAGCAGGTTTTCCGCCACCAAATTGAGTCGGCTTAAAAACATAGTCAAAACGATTTCGGATATCATCATTCGTGTATTTCGAAGCGTATATATTAAGAGGCGTTGTGTTTTTAGATGGATCTGCATGAACATGTGCAAAAATCCGTAGATCGTCCAAGCCGTGGATGTGATCAGCATGACTATGCGTAAAAAAAACAGAATCAAGATTTGGTAAGCCATATTTCAAGGTCTGAAGACGAAATTCAGGCCCTGTATCTACAACGACAATCGTTCCATTTTTACTTTCAACTTTTATGCTGCATCGGAACCTTGTATCCTTGGGATCTTTTGAAGTGCAACACGGACAATCGCAGTTCACAACTGGAATTCCATGGCTAGTTCCAGTTCCCATAAATGTCACTCTCATTTGCACTCCTTTCGCCTATTCTCCATACTGAGTCTTTATCGCAATAATTTTATCTCGGATAACAGCAGCACTCTCAAAATCAAGATTATCTGCAAATTCTGTCATCTGAGCTTCCATAGCCTTGATAAGCTTATGACGACTTTCCTTTGAAAACAAGTTCGTGCTCTTTTCCAAAACCTCGAGAGCAATATTCACACTGTCCTTCTTTTCTTCATTCTGACGAATCAGCATATCGTCGATTTCTTTTTTAATCGTAACAGGCGTTATTCCATGTTCCTTATTATAGGCCATCTGAACTTCTCTTCTGTGTTCAGTTTCACTGATAGCTTCCTTCATGGCATCACTGATAGAATCGCAATACATAACGACCTTGCCGTTCGCGTTTCTTGCCGCACGTCCAATTATCTGGATGAGGGACGTTGCAGAGCGCAAAAATCCGATTTTGTCAGCATCAAGAATAGCGATATACGAAACTTCAGGGAGGTCGATTCCTTCACGCAAAAGATTTATTCCTACAAGTACATCAAACTCTCCGATTCTGAGTCCTTTTAGAATTTCGACTCGCTCAATGGTCTCAATTTCCGAATGGATATATTTCACCTTGAGATTAAGGTTCGTAAGATAGTCCGTAAGATCCTCTGCCATTTTTTTCGTAAGCGTAAGGATAAGGCTTCTTTCATTCCTTGCAATTCGTTCCTTTACTTCTTCGTAGATGTCTTTCATCTGGCCTTCGGTCGGACGAACATCAATTTCAGGATCAAGGAGACCCGTTGGACGGATAAGCTGCTCGACTACCTGAGTACTTCTCTTAATCTCTTCCTGCCGAGGAGTTGCCGAAACAAAAATAGTCTTATTAAGTTTCGCTTCAAATTCGGCAAATTTCAAAGGCCTGTTATCCAACGCACTCGGCAAACGGAATCCAAAATCAATCAAATTTTGTTTTCGACTGCGATCTCCTTCGTACATGGCACCAATCTGACTGAGCGTAACATGACTTTCATCCAAAAGGCACAAAAAATCATCAGGAAAATAATGCAAAAGCGTCGCAGGAGGCTGCCCTCGCTGGCGGCCAGAAATAGGGCCTGAATAATTTTCAATTCCAGGACAATATCCGACTTCCTTCATCATATCGATATCGTAAGTCGTACGCGTTTTTAGGCGCTGAGCCTCTATTAACTTCCCCTCGTCCTCAAGTTCTAAAACCCTATCAACCATTTCATCCTGAATTCTCTGAGTAGCCTCAATCAAAAGGTCATGAGGAACTACAAAGTGCTTTGCAGGATATATAACAGTCTCATCAAGTTCTTCGACAGTTTCCCTTGTAATCACATTGAAACGACGAATCCGAGATACTTCTTCCCAATCAAGCTCAATCCTATAAGCCTCATCAGTTTCCATATAGGCAGGATAAATTTCAAGGACATCGCCTTTTATCCGAAAATTGCCCCTTTCAAGCACATCATCATTTCTTTGATACTGAAGGTTGATAAGTTCTCGTGCGATTTTAGAAGTAGAAAGCTGCTGACCTTTTTCAATATGGATTCTCATGTCCTTGTAAAGGTCGGGCATACCAAGACCGTAAAT
>JAQYSN010000060.1 GCA_028725265.1 Spirochaetales bacterium
GTGACAGTTCCGGGAACAGCTCTTAATTTCAAGGTTTTCTGGACTTTGCCAAAAAGAAACTCAATCAAGCAGACTCCTCTCGTTTGGCTTGAAATGCTCAGAGACGGAAAGAGCGAAAGTTATCTTTATTCTCTTGTTCGTAAGGATAGCGAGAATTACGCATATTTCGTTTCTTTGCCGATTCCTACGTTTTCTAGAATTCCAAAACTTTCGCCTGATAAAAGCCAGCTCGCATTTGCAGGAGACGATGCTTTCTATGTTTATGACGTAAGTTCATGGACTCAAAAATTCTGTTTCAACGAAGAGCGCATTACGAATTTTGCATGGATAGATAGTGAATCGATTGTCCTTGGAGGAAACGAAACCGTTCGAACTTGGTCTTTGGTTAGTAACACGAGTTCTATCTTGTTCCTTTCACAAGCGCCTGTTTATGGCTGGAATGGTGAAAGTGATGAGATTCTTGCAAAGAATAGTTTTGGAACCTTCCAATATGACAAAAATTTTGGCACCTGGAAGACAGCTAGCAATACGATTATGAGGGAAAATTCCACACGAAATTCAAAGTGGCGAATCTTCCTTGATAAATCACAGAACGCATCGTACAAAAATACGATTTATTGTCGCGAATTGAATGCCGAAAGTTACAACAGGCCTCTTTTTGACCAAACTTCCCGAAAAATCGTTCACGACAAGCCGATGGTTGCTTTGACTTTCGACTGTCTTGATAACGCCGATGGTATTACATCCGTACTTTCAAGTCTTTCTCGATATGGCATAAAATCTACATTTTTTATCAACGGCGAATTTGTACGAAGATTTCCAACCGGTGTAAATGAGATAATCAAGGCTGGTCATCAGTGTGGTTCGATGTTCTATTCCCCGTACTTTATGAGCGATGATGGTTTCGATATGAACGAAAACTTTATCAGACGGGGACTTGCCCGAAATGAAGATGATTTTTACGAGCTTACCCAACATGAACTTTCGCTTTTGTGGCACATGCCAAATTATTATTCGAACAATATTATACTCAAGGCTGGTTCCGATGCAGGATATACCTGGATAGACAAGGGACTTGCTCCTCTTGATATGCTGACCTACGAACAGGTTCTTAAATCTGGTGAAAAGTATTACACAAGTTCTCAACTTATCGATTATATAGTTGATAATCTTGAAAATGGTGCAGTAATCCCAATTTCTGTCGGAATTTCAGAAGGAACACGCGGAGATTATCTTTACGATAAACTTGATGTTCTGATAAGCGCCATTTTGGCTAAAGGCTATCAGATCGTGACGGTTTCAGAACTTTTGCAGGGAAACTAGAAGAAAAAGCCGTTATTTTTCAGCCATTTTCGCCCACATTCTTCTCAAAAGATTACCTTTTTCGATTGTTCTGTCTGCGACGAGGATTGTGGTGTCAATTAGATTTGAACCGTAATAATATTCGACTTTTCCGTATTGATTTCCCTCTTCAACGGAAAAATCTTTAATTTCATCCAAAACAATCTTGCGGGCAAGCTGATAATAGTTTCCGTTTTCATCAGTGATGTTTGGGCAAAGAACGTAATGGTTTTCTGGACATACTTCGATAAGGTTGCAGCAATAAGATTTTCCGCCTGGAACTTTTAGCCTTACACTTTCCATCTTTCCGACCGGCACGCTTGAAAAAGCCTTGTAAACCCAGTCTGAAATCAATACGGCATCTTCTGCCCTAAGCATTCCTCCTTCAGTAGCTGTGTTTCCAGGTCCACCCATTGTTACGGAAATCAGTCTTTGCCCGTCCTTGTAAACAGAAAGGGCAAGGTTGTATCCGCTTTCATCAATATAGCCTGTCTTTAATCCGTCTGCATACGGAATTTTTGTCAATGCAAGGTTCGTGGCTTTTTGGGTGATAGGCATCGTACCTTCAATAGGAATTCCTTCTCTTTGTCCTCGTTCGTATGTCCACCCATCTTTAAGATTGTGAGCTTTAGGGTATGTAAAAGATTTTAAACTGTGATATTTTTGCAAGGCAAAAGGAAATTTTCTTACGTAATTTACGCAAAAAATCGAAAAATCCTTTGCAGTGGTTATGTTTTTTTCGCTATATCCTGAAACTTCTTCAAAATGCGTGTTATGCAAACCCATACCTTTGACAGTTTCGTTCATTTTGCTGATACATTCATCAACCGAGCCGAAAATGTAGATTGCAATTGCGACTGCAGCATCATTTCCGGAAACTACGTTCAAACCTGTGATTAGTTCATCTAAAGTTACGTGCTGTCCTTCTCCTAAAAACATCAATGACGAGTGCGGAGGGGCATTTTTTGCCCACGATTCACTTGGAAGTTCGACTATGTCCGTATAATCAACTTTTCCCTGACTGATTGCGTCCAAGGCTACGTACATCAGTACAAGTTTTGTCATGGAAGCCGGAGGTATTTTTTCTTCTGAATTTTTTTCATACATGATGCATCCGCTTTCAAAATCCACAGCGATTGCAGATTTTGCGTGGATGTTAAGTTCATCAATTTTAACCTGATAGGGCAGAGGTCGGATAGCCTTTTGTGGATATCGTTCTTTGATAGTTTGCTGATATTCAAAAACTTGTTCATCAGTCAAAACCTTAGCTGGCTTTGAATCAAGATTTTTTATGTAAATTGGATATGGTGCAAAAAGCACGAGAATGATAAGAGCCACAGACGATGTGATTGAAATGAGAAGAATTTTTTTAGTAATTTTGATTTTTTTCATAGTCTTCAGTCGATTTTCGAGGCTAAATTTTGAAGTGCAAGGTCTGCAAGGACTATGCTCGCCATGGCTTCAATCACAGGAACGATTCTAGGTGCTAGACAGATATCGTGTCTTCCTTTTATCTGCATCGTGCATTCATTTCCGGATTTATCTATGGTGTTTTGCAATTTGCTTATACTCGGAACAGGCTTTACGACCACCCTGAAAATGATTTCATTTCCGTTCGAGATTCCTCCAAGGATTCCTCCCGCATGATTTGTCTTAAAGAAACTTCCGTCCTTGTCATTTTTTTGCATCTGGTCATTCCATTCAGAACCGAGCATTTCAGCGCTTTCAAAACCGCTTCCGAATTCTATTCCCTTGATAGCTCCGATTGAAAGCATTGCTTGTGCCAAAAGTGCGTCGAGTTTGTCAAATACAGGCTCTCCAAGACCGGCCTTTATACCTTTAATTTTGCATTCTACGATGGCACCGCAAGAATCGCCCTTTGAACGGATTTCTTCGATTCTCTCTTCCATTTTTTTTGCGGCGATTTTATCAGCACATCTAAGCGAATTTTTTTCGATTTCGTTTTTATCAAAAGTTTCGGCCTTGATTCCAGCTACAGCAATTGTGCTTGCTGTAATTTCAAATTGCGGAAACATCTTTTCAAGAAGGATTTTTGCAAAACCTCCTGCTGCAACCCTGCAAGCTGTTTCCCGTCCGGAACTTCTTCCACCTCCACGATAGTCTCGGATGGAGTATTTTTCATAAAAACTGTAGTCGGCATGTCCCGGTCTGAATTTGTCTGCAATGTCGGAATAGTCGTTTGAGTGGGCATCAGAGTTTGGTATTATAAAGCCAATCGGGCAACCTGTAGATTTTCCTTCGAAAATACCACTTAAAATCTGGATCTCATCGCTTTCGTTTCTCTGAGTTACGGATTTATTTATACTTCCGTCAGATGTTTTTTGCGAAGGCTTTCGTCTGTCCAGGTCTTTCTGAATTTTTTCGATGTCGATATCCAATCCTGCAGGAAAACCATCTATTACGGCACCTAAAGATTTCCCGTGACTTTCTCCGAAAGTTGTTACTTTAAAAATTTTTCCAAATGTATTTCCACTCATAATTACAAGATTAGCATAAACGAAAAAAATAGTGTATACTTTTGTCGATGAGCAGTTTATATCCAAAAGTAAAAATGTCACTTCGAAAAAACTATTCTTTTTCTCTACTTTCGCTTTTTGCGCTGTTTTTTTTAATCAACGTATCGTATTTTGCACTTGGTTTTCTAAGCGTGCTTTTTATGAAAATTCCATTTATGGCTTATCCTTTGGTTTATCTATTTACTTATGTCATAACGACTTTTATTTTTGGTTTCTTTCTTTTGGTCTATTTATTATCCTCAAATCAGCGTGGAGTTATAGGTCATCTTTTTTACTTTTTCAGAGAAAAAAGGATGTTTTTGATTTCGCTCTTTTATCTTTTGGCAATTATAATTCTGCTTTTTGTTTCATTTATTCCTTACATATTTTTTGCAGATCATGCTCTTGATAAAGAGATTTATGCCTTGATTTTGGATGTTAATATTGACGCCCTGAAAAATTTGGATCATGGATTCAGCCTTGATTTTAAGCTTTCTGTTTTGCTATGGATTGCAATTGATTTTGTTTTCTTGTTTTCGTTTGCCTATCTTCCGCTTTTTCTTTACACGGAGCGCAATGAGAAATTTTTTGTCATTGTCAAAAAAAGTGTTCGTGCTGTTTATTCCCATTATTTTTCACTCATTCTGTTGATTTTACGATCTACGGTTCTCCCGTTTTTTGTTTTTGCCGTAGGATTTGCAATTGATAATATTCTCGTTCATCTGAATAAATTTAGAATTGTTAGCGAAACTCTTCGCTTTATTTATCCGGTAGGCTTGATTTTTGTTTTGTTGTACGCAGTTTTTGCCCTTTCTGTTTTTTTTGAAGAACGAAATTCTCCTTCAGAACCTGATGTTGAGCCAATTTTGCTTTTACCTCCACAGTGTGAGGCTGATAAAGATGAATAGGCTGGTTGATTATTGTTGTGCAGAAATAGAGGTGAAAAAATCAAGGTTTATAGCGGAGCTTTTTCCTATAGAAACTCAAAGTGAAGCGCGCAACCTTATAAAATCCCAGAAAGAAAAATATTTTGATGC
>JAQYSN010000061.1 GCA_028725265.1 Spirochaetales bacterium
CCTGACCCAATATACTGTCTGGTGTTCCTATTCTGCCGCGTGTTCGGCCATCTTGGTGATGTGGTGCTTCCATTTTTCAACGAGGCTTGCCGGCTCCAGTGGCTTTGCGTTGTGTCCCTGCGACAGAACCCAGTGCAGAACTTCGTCTAGCTGCTTGGTGGAAAAAGTAATCGTAACGGCGTATTCATCCTCTTCGATTTGCTGGTCGTCCGCCCAGATTCGCTCCTTTATCCATTCTTTGGCGTCGTCATAAAATTCCACTTTGACCTTTTCCGAGTTTCCTTCCTTGAAAAATGCGCCGAATCTTCCGCCTGCACACCGATTCTCAAAGTCGAAATTTTCTGGAAGCTCAAAAGTCGCTTTCCTGATTGTGATGTTTTCCATGCGCGAGATTACGAAAAGTCTTTCCGCATTGCGTTCTTCGGAAAAACCGAAAAGCGAGCATACTCCATCGTCAATCAAGACCTGGTACGGGTGAACGCGGCGGTGCGTGGTTTCGCTGTTCCATCTGCCCTTGTAGTCAAATTCGATTATGCAGTTATGACTGAAGGCGTACAAAATCAAGTTCCATTTTCTTTCGTCCAGAATGATTTTTGAGCGTGGCGGAACTGCGATTCGTTTAAGGAGTGGGGAAGTGTTATTGCCCTGGCTGTCCACGAGGAAGTTTATCACATCGGAAATTTCGTCATAGACTGGCGTGCCGTCGTACTGCGACAGGAGAACCTTTGCGTAGGAAAGTGCAATCAGTTTTTCAGACGAAACGAGGTTCGTCGGCATGTCGAATTTGGTGCTGTAATAGTAGCCGCGGTGTTTTGCGTCGTATTCAATCGGGGCGTTAAGGCGAGTTTTCATATACTCGATGTCGCGGCTGATTGTGGAAACGCTTACCTCAAAGTCGTATGCTAGCTGCTGAGAGTTGGGATAGCAGCCACTTAGAATTTTTCTATGAATCCCAATCATTCTTTCTATCATAAGTCCGTTTTCTGTGTGTCGTTTTTCCTGTTTTTGCATTTTGCGCCTCCTGGAGTTTTTTCAGTATACAATATAGTACGGTGGTCTGTCATACAGTGATAGAGCAAACTGCATCGTGCGAAATTTTTTATCGTGAAATATTTGTGTTCTATCGTTGGATGATAGAGCGGAGTGATATTATAAAAGCATGATTTATATAACTGGAGATACTCACAATATTGAGGACATGTCTAATCTCTCAACGGATTATTTGAAGTGGTGCTGCTTTGTGCAGAATGCGGATTATCACGATATTTCGTATGCGATTGTGCTTGGCGATTTCGGTTTGCCGTGGTTTTCGTGCCCTGTCGATGAGAACGGCATTCATCCGGTTGAAAAAACTGACAGGTACCTTCTGAAATGGTACAACAATAAGCCGTTCAAGGTTCTTGCCGTCCAGGGGAATCACGACAATTACGATATGATTGAAAAATTGCCTGAAGTCGAAATGTTTGGTTCTACGGTGCTTAAGGTGAGCGAGAATGTTTTTTATCTGAAGCGCGGTGAAGTTTATAATATAGAAGAAAAACGATTTCTTGTGCTCGGCGGTGCTTTGAGTGAGGATAAAATGTACCGCAAAATCCATGAATCCTGGTGGCCTCAAGAACAATGGAGTGAAGAAGAAGAAGCTGATTGCCTTGAAAAAATACGGACTCTTGGCGAAATCGGGGGCGGGCAAATTGACTATGTTCTTTCACACACTGGACCTACGAAGGGAATCGTTCTTGCGGATTCGTATTACTCAAATGAAGAACACCAAAAAGAATTGCTTAAGGATTCGACGGTCGCCTTCAACGATAAAATCGATTCGATGATTTCTTACAAAAAATGGTTTTTCGGGCACTGGCACAGCGACTGGGACTATGTGAATCATGCTATTTCAAAGTACGTGCCGCTGTACCGCAACGGGGTAGTACTTTAGTCACAAGCGAATTTTACGCTTTTTCTTTGAGGGCGAGTACTTCTTCGAGAGAAAGACCGGTAATCTGGGAGGCTTGTTCTGGCGTAAGATTCATCGCTAAGGCATTTCGTGCGGATTCAATAGCTTTTTCGTGCGCTGCTTCTGCTGCGCGTTCATCACCATATTCTTCAATAACCTGACACATATTCTGTACCCCCTTCTCATCCTGTTTGTGGAATCTTACGCGTTTTGCAAGTTCATCGTAATACATTTCGTCGGCGTTCGGCGTGGAAAAATCGTGCATCAACTTGCCGAGTGGGTTATCGCCCCTATAATCGCCGTTGATGTACATTATATTGCAACCGTCATCAAAATGCAAATAATTGCCTTCATCGTCTTGAACATTCAGAGTTTTGTTCACGAAATAAATCGGCAAGCCCTCTCCGAATAAATCATGTTCCAAAATGAAGATGATATATAGGTTCGGAAGCGCCTCGAAATCTTTATTTTTCTTCAATGTGTGACTATCCAACATCGCCTGGTGATAGCGGAATCTTCGTGCGCCTGCCCCCTTGCTGACGCGCTGAATTTCGATGTTATATACCGTCTTGAAATTATCCTCCGCGACAATATCTAGCTTGACTGACCGTCCGAATAGATTGTGCTTCTGTACCTGCGTCATTGATTTGGTTACTTTAAGGTCATTTCGATCCAAAAGAATCTTGATTAAAAGTTCCGTTGCTTTTTTGTCTCCACTTAAAACGACTGTCATTAAGTCATCATCTATGAGCCTTAAAGATTTTACCTTTGCCAGAATCGCTGGATTAATGTTGTCAAAAACTGTGTCTGCCATTTTTCACCTCCACAAATGTTACATACTTATTATGGTCAGAAAAATGCAAAAAATGATAAAAATTTCGCGAAAAAAATTTAAAAAAATCAAAAAAATTCCTCTAGCGTGAAATGACAGAGCAGGCGTGGCAGAATGAATAATACTGAAAAAAAACACAGAAAATTGGAGGTGTGTTATGAAAAAGAAAATTTTATTCGGACTGTTTTTTGTGCTTGTCGCATTGCTTTTTGTTTCTTGCGATAAAACAGTTTGCGTCTATTCGGAAGATGAAGTTGAAGTATGGTATGCAAAATCAAAGAAAGATCTGTGCAAATTGCTGAATGTAAGCCAAAAAGAATTAGATTTGGCAGAAAAAAACTATTCGGATAGGCGCTATTGGAAAAAGAATTTGGATGAGCTTTGCGAAAATTTTGATAGTGCTGTTTTGAAATATAAAGAAAAGGATAATAATAAGAGTAATCCTTATTTATCTGAACTTGAGATTAGTGAGGATGATTTTGTCAAAAATTCGATGAGTGAAATAAAATGGCCGGACGGTTACTATTGTTGTTTGAAAGTCAAAACTGCTGCTTGGATAGATATTTATCTTTATGAGATGGATGTTCCTGACGATTGTAATGCATTGGTTGAAATATTGAACGTAAAATTCGACAGAAAAGTCGGTGTTATGCAAACCAATGAATATTTAAAAGATGGATATGCTTTCTATTTAACAAAATGATAAAAAATTAAATGATGAAATGATTATAAACTGCGGTAGTATTCTATTCTGCCACAGTTTTTCCTTTTTACGCTTTTTCTTTGAGAGCAAGTACTTCTTCGAGCGGAAGACTGGTAATCTGGGAGACTTGTTCTGGCGTAAGATTCATCGCTAAGGCATTACGTGCGGATTCGATTTTTGCATCGTGCGAGCCAGCTTCCTTGCCGTTTTCAAAATCATATGTTCTTTGTCTTTCCCATTCCATATACTGCCTCTTCCATTGCATATTGTGTTTGGCATCTTCTGTAAGTTGCTCGATTTTTCTTGAAAAGTCATCACTTGCTTTATGCCCGATAACGAGCTTCATGAAAGCTTTCTGTCTTTCGTCTAATATTTTATCACAATTATCCGCAATGAAAAAGTATTTTAATGTGCGGTCGTTTAATTTGACAGAATTGTTCTCGCGACACAAATTTTCAAAACTATAACATGGCAAACCATAGTATTCGTCTTTTTCATTTTTGAAAATGTCATCCTTACAGATGAAAATAACATAGGAATCCTTTAACTCCTTGTATTTTTGTCCTGATTTTAAGCAGTCTACATCTATCGTACCTTGATAGTACCTTGCCCTCTCTGGTAATTCTTTTGTGTCGGAGGTTTGCATCTCAATATTGAATGCTTTTGTTTCGTTTTTCGCATAAACATCTAGTCTGATTCCTTTGCTTCCGAAATCAGTTTCAATTGTTTCTTCACAACGCATGTCGATGTGGTCGATTTCTATTTTCAGTAAGATCTCCAAAAGTTCTTTACACACATCCGGATTGTTCCTCATAACTTTGTAGAAAATAAAGTTGTTCGCGATAGTCGCTTGTTCCCACTTTTCCTCTGGGGTTTGATTTGGCTCATTCATACTTTTTTTACTCCAATTTGTTTGAATTTTTGCAGGCAAAATTTTAAATTGCCTACACTATAATTATCATCTGAGAAATGCAATTTTGAACAACTTTTGAGCAAAAAAAAAATAAAAAAATACGATTTTTTTCCCTCTGGCGTAATCTGACAGAGCAGGTGTGGCAGAATTGTTAAAATGGAGTGGCGGTGGGCGAGTTAAAGTTTTTCAGCTTCTATGAGAATGATAGAAGCCTTGATTGAAAGCGCAGTGCTGAGTTTTTCAAGCGTATTCACGGTTGGACTTGCCAAGTTGTTTTCGATTCGGTACATGAAGTGTCGGGAAATTCCAGCATCATAAGCGAGTTGCTCTTGGCTGACGTTCTTTTGTTTTCTGAGTTTTATGATAGCTTGACCGACATTCATAATAACAGTATATGATAGAGAAAAATATAATTACACGCATTATAATTACACGCACTATAGTTTACATTAAAAAACGAATCGTGTTATAATTTTTATTGTAGAGGAGAAATTCAATGGCAAATTTTTACTGTGAGTATTGCGGACAAAAATTTCCGAACGTGCAAGTTTTGACTATAAACAAATGTATTCGTCATCCTGCAGGTTCGCTAAAGGGTAATCATAAACTTTATGAAGGCTCCGAAAAAAGCCAATACACATGCAAATTTTGTGGTCGCAAATTTCCAACGATAGCAAATCTTGTTGTCCAGCCTTGTATGCGCCATCCTAATGGTTCATTGAAGGGGAAGCACGCCCCTGCGCTATAAAATAATTTAAGAGGATTAATAGATATGTCAATTTTTGAGAACTTGAAAGATAAGATGAAAAATTATGCGGCAAATATAAAATTGCCTATAGGACAAGGAAAAGAAGATAGCAATTTGACATTGAAAGATGCGATAAATGTCGGAGAAGTTATTACCTCAAAAACTGGTGAGGTTATATCTGCAGTTTCTGAAATTAAAAATAATGGTGGAAATGTTCAGGAAGCTTTTTCTGTGGAAAATGAAAATGTTGAAATGCAGAATACGGAATCTTTCATGACAGCAGTGGAACAACCATTTGTTTCATCAACTACGATGGAACAGGGGATTGTGAGTGCAATTGCGAGTCAGGCTATTAGTAATCCAGCAATAGCAGAAACTATGGCGGACAGACCTGATTTGGCAATTATTACAGGATTTCAGGAAGTTTGTAGGGTTTTGAATAATCCAAAATACTTGGATACTATTAGAGGAATAGTAAACGATGAGACAGATATGGTAAAAAGTGTTTCTCACGATGTAAAAGAAACGACAATAAATGTCTCGCATGATGCAAGGGATGTTGCGTTAAAGCGTTCTGATAATTTTAAGGATGTTGCGTTAAAAGGTTTCGATACTTATCAGACTTGTTATACTTCTACTCTTACAACCCAACTTGAAGCATTAAAATCTAGTGAAAACTACATGCTTTCAGCAGAAACGGAACAAAATAGACATGAAGAATTTATGCTTTTGCAGCAGAAAGAAATGTTTGAAAAAATGCTTGAAGCCTCTACACATCGGTTTGATAGCAAAGTTGATTTTATCAGAAATCAACAACAAAGCCTTGATGAATTTTACAAAAAAGATGTTGACCTTTTAACTGAGCATATTCAGGTGTTGGAAGCGGAGCGAAACAAAAATATGGATAACACGAAGGTCTATATGAGACTTAGTGATGACATTTCAAAACTCGAAGATTCAAAATTAGAAATGAAACGCGAATATCGTAAAGCTTCAAATCAGCTAACTGATACTATAAAAACTTTGGAAATTCAAATGAAATATGAGTTGCCTAGTCATGGCAATAATTTTTTAGGAACTAAATTTTAAGGCAGGAGGGAAAAGAGTATGAAAATAAAAGAAAAGGTCGGCAAGGCAACAAGATCAGTTGAGAGGACTGTTGGAAAAATATTTTTATTGCTTGTTGTATGTGTTGTTTCTATACCTGTTTGTTTTGCAATATGGGGGAATTATGAAGACGCAGTAGAAGAACGAAATGAGATAATTTGGAAACAAAATAAGCTCGATAGCATAGCTAAACTATTATTTGATAAAAATGATTCAGAAATTGTAGATAAAGCTGAATACTTCTGTTCAGAATATGATGCCAAAAATAATTTATATTCCCAGAATAAAAAGCAGATAGAAAAAAATACAAAAAATTTAACTAAACAGAAACAGGAAAAAGATAAACTTGTAGCAAAAAACAAAAAAGCTGATTTAATAGCTAAAAAACAGAATGAAATAGATTCATTATCAAAATCGATTGAAGAATTAGAAAGTCAAAATCGCGAATATGGGGAATATTTGGAAGAAAATAAGCAAGTGTATTATAATAACTCAAAAATTCTTCAAACTGTCGGAGAATCAACATCATCTTTATTTGGATTGATAAATAATAACGATTTGAGTTTTTACCACAATCATGAACTTGATATAAAAGAACGATATAAAGAATATGAAGAAGGAACTGTTAAACCTTTTGAAATACCTGAACCTGTTTCGCAAGTGCCTTATATCATTTTAGAAGTGTTAATTGTTTTTGTAGCAGTGGCTTGTTGTGTTCTTATATTCGTCTTGCCTATAATTTTACGCAACAAAAAAATAAAAGATATAGCCATTCTTATTTATAAAACGGGTGATGTAAATGCAACAGAAAAACTATTGGATTTTGTAAATTTTTATGAACGGCGAAAAAATAAAATTGATGCATTGAATGCAAAAAAAATTAAAACTCATAATAAAAAGAAATCTGTAGAGATTGATGCAAAAATTATGGCATTGCAAAGTGAAATCAACGGAAAAGAACAACAATATTACTCGAGTAAAGTTGTATTGGAACAATTTTCAAAATCTCAGATTGATCTTTACAATGATTACAAAAATGAAGTAATAGCCTGCTATGAAAAGTTGCTTGAAGAAGGAAAACTAAAAGAAATTCAAGTTGAACAGAAACGAAAAGTTCAGATGCAGCAAGAGATTGAACAACATCAAAAAGCAATTGCACAACGAGATGAAGAAGATGAAATTTCGGATAAACGAGAAATCTTAACTCGAACAATCAAAGAATTGAAAGAAAAAATCAGTTTGCTTCAAAATGAAGTTGATAAAAACGGAAGTTTACAAAGAGAATTTTTACAGAACATAACAAATAGTCTTGAAAAAATCGAAGACAATAAATTGCTTTTGGACGAACAAGACAAGAAAATCTTGAAGCGTAATAGTAAAATATTGTTTGATACATTCGAAAAGGCAAATAATATTTCAGATTTTCAGGTCAATGTTGATATCATAAAAGAGATTTTTGAAGGAATTTTATAAACAAAAACATGACCCACTCAAATCTTATAAATCTTCATACAGAAGCCGCTAAAATCGACTCTCAACTTACAAAACTGAGTCAGACCGACGAGGAAATCCATGCGCTTTACCGTGGAATCCAGGTTTGGTTTAGTCCGCTTGTAAAAAATCCCAAAATTATGTTTTTGGGAATCAATCCGGGCGCGGGCTTTTACAACCACAATAATCACCAGCTGGTTCATTCGCTTACGCCGCTTGAAATCAACGAGTATGTAGACCCGAATCAGGACTATGACCTTAAATGGGAATGGCAGTATGTTTTTGGTCCTAAGGGCTTGAATCGGCTTGACTTGCTTGAAAAAAGCGTAAAAACGAATTTCTGCTATCTTGCGACCGACGACGAAAAAGCAATGAAAAAACTGTTCACACAAATCCGGGGCAAGTTGGGGATTGCTCCTTATGAAGTTTTCGGCAACTGGACGCGGCAGTGGGTTTCTGATATTCATCCGAAGATTTTGATTTGCGAGGGAAGCGGCGCATTAGGATATCTTAAGAACTGGAGTTTTAAGGACGAATATGTTTGCGAATGTCAAACCGACAGCATGGAAAAAGGTGTGCTGAAAAACATCAAAAATTGCGATGGTGATGTTTGCGGTGATATTACGGTTTTGCGTTTTGGACGGAATCGCAGCAAGTTTAAGAACATCGAGACTGTGAAAGACGAAATCGGAAAGTATTTGTAAGGTTAATGAATCCTTGCGCAAGGTGCTGGAGCAGCGAGTGGCGGTTGTTTCAACAACCGTCACGAGCCGACCGCAACCTGCTGATATAGCAGGAGAGGACGGAGAACGGATAGTGAACTGCGGAAGTACCGACCGCGAGCGAGTGTAACGAGCGTGCGGGTGCGCCCCCAAAATTCAAAAAACAAAAAAAATCTGCAACAAAAATCACCTCTCTCTCAGTCTGACAGACCACCAGTGCTACGATGAAACCATCAAAATGATTGGAGATTCGTATGTCTTGCTACTATATCGATTATTCTTCGAGTTGAGGTGAGTATTTTTCCGTTTCGCCTGCCAGACAAAAGACTCTTGAAGAAAAAATCAAGGATTCGGATTTTGTAATTTGCGATGACAAAGAAACTCATCGTATGGTTGGGTTCAAATACAAGAAAGATTCAATGAGCGCGCCGGTTATCACTTTTATTTGTATGCGGCATGAAATGTTGATGGCAAAGAACCTTTCTTTTTCATTTGGAAAGAATATTTATTATAACTCGATGTTGTCAGCCGTTGCTTATGGATATGGAGTTGGACACTTTATTCCTGAAAAACTATATCCAGAAATAGCGACTCTATATGCAAAATTTTTTAAATCGGAATCTACCTAAAAAACTATTTCGTCTTAAACTCGATTTTGCTCAAAAAATTCTTGTAGCCATCGTTTTCTTGCTATATCCTAGAAGAAAGAATGTTAAGAAGGGGAGATGAATGAGCAAGAATCAGAGCCAGACCCAGTTGCCAGGCAATAAACTTACCGTGCCGGAAGTCATCGAATATTGCAAGAACGATATGGGGATTACTTTCAACCTTATGGACGAACAGAATGCGGCCGAATTTCTTTGCAAGAACAACTATTTTTTTCGTCTCAAGCAGTATGCCGAAATTGCAACTGAGAAAACCAAGAAGGGAAAATATGTCGGAATTGATTTTGCTCATCTAGTCGAACTTTCTACAATCGATATGTTTTTCCGAAAGTTAATGCTCAAGATGACGATTGATTTCGAGCACAACCTCAAGGTCAAACTGGTAAATGAATGTCAGTCGAATCCAGCTGATAATGGTTTTCAGGTGGTGAAGTTTTTTTTGAACGCAAACCCTAGGATTAGGAGTGCCGTTTCTAATGCTACCAATAATAATATTACTTTCTATAATAAACAGGCTTTTGATAAATATGAAGGTTATCATTCTGTATGGTCGCTTGTTGAACTTCTTTCCTTTTCTGAGTTTATTGATTTTTATGAATTTTACTACGATTATTTCAGGCTGAAATGCGAGTATACCCAACATTTTGACTCCATTCGTCGCTTGCGTAATGCATGTGCCCACAATGCCTGCCTCCTGTGTTCTTTCAAACCCGTCCAATGGTTTTATTTTGATGTGGAAACGAGTATGGAACTGGTGGAAGCGAATATCGGAATTAGCAGTGGAACCATCACAAGCATGATGAAAGTGCCTGTCCTGAATGATTTTGCGGTTATGCTTTCAAATTATTCACGGTTGATTTCTTCGGAACGAGTCAAATCTTACACTTTCAAAGAACTGAAGGATTTTTTTGAAGATAGAATGATATATCACAAGGAATACTTTGACGGAAATACCGAAGTAAAAAATGCCTATCAGTTTGGAAAAAAGGTCCTGGAGTATTATTCTGCTCTCTAAAAAAAAATAAAATTCCACCCTAGAAAAAAAAACAATATTTTTTTATTATAATAATAACAAAGATTTTACATCCTGTTAATCTTTGTGAATTATATTTATCAACCGCTATTCGCAGCGAAGTTTCAAGCGACGCGGTATTTTTAGAGGTGTGCACTAAAAATTACATCCTTGTAATTTTTAGCGCTGCAGATTTTGCCGTTGGCAAAACTGCGATATTGTACATCCCTGTACAACCGCTATTCGCGGTATTTTTAGAGGTGTTTTTATGAGTGAAAAAAACAAAATCGGAGCAAAAGTAAAGCTGGTTCGGGAAAACCGAAAATTATCAATTGAAGATGTTTCAGAGCGCACAAACCTTAGCGTTGAACAGATTGAATCAATTGAAAGTGGCAAACTAGTTCCGAACCTAACACCTCTAATCAAGCTAGCGCGCGTTCTAGGCGTCCGCCTAGGTACATTTATGGATGATGACGAAAATCTTGGACCTGTCGTAACGAAGGCCGCCGACAAAAAGGAAGTTACGCGATTTTCAGACCGCGGAAATGCCGTTAGTTCGGACTTGGACTTTTACACGCTGGCACAGAACAAGGCCGGTCGACACATGGATCCGTTCATCATCGATATTTTCCCTTCATCAGAAGAAGAAGTCAAACTTTCGACACACGAAGGCGAAGAGTTCATCTACGTGCTTGAAGGCGAAGTAGAAATCAAATACGGAAAAGATACCTATCATTTGAGCAAGGGCGATTCAATTTATTACGAATCGATTGTTGCCCATCATGTTCACAGCTTCGGAAATGAAAATGCCAAAATTTTGGCTGTCGTCTACACTCCGGCGTGATTTTTTAGAGGTTCAAAATGATAGAATTAACTTTAAGTCAATTACTCAGAGAAAAAACAAGAAATAATCCTGAACAGGAATTTATGGTATATGCAGACCGCGATTTGCGTTTCACCTATGCTCAGTTCGACAAGCGTGTTGACGATTTGGCGTGCGGTCTTTATGCAATCGGTGTCCGAAAGGGCGACCACCTTGGAATTTGGGCTACAAACGTGCCTGACTGGTTGACCTATATGTTCGCTTGTGCCCGACTTGGGGCGGTTGCCGTAACCGTAAACACGAGCTACAAGCTGCACGAACTTGAGTACCTTGTAAAACAGGCCGATTTGACAACCCTTTGTCTTACCGATGGTGTTAAGGATTCGAACTATGTTTCGATGATTAAGGAACTCGTTCCTGAATTGGACGAATACGAGCGAGGCTGCCTTAAATCTAAGAGATTTCCGTGTCTTAAAAACGTAGTTTTCATGGGACCTGAAAAATACCGTGGACTTTATTCGACCCCGGAACTTTTGTTGCTCGGTCAGCATGTTGATATCGAAATCATTCATAAAATCGAAAGCGAAGTTACCCCAGAAGATGTCGTTAACATGCAGTACACTTCTGGCACGACAGGCTTCCCGAAAGGCGTTATGCTTACAAGCCGCAATATCATCAACGATGGTTTTATTATCGGCGAACGAATGCGCTATACAGAAAAAGATAAGCTTTGTCTTGTCGTTCCGCTTTTCCATTGTTTCGGTATCGTTTTGGGCGTTATGGCTGTTTTGACCCACGGCGGAACTCACGTTTTGCTTGAAACTTTTGATCCTCTTGTAGCCCTTGCTTCAATTCAGAAGGAAAAATGCACTTCGCTTTACGGCGTTCCAACGATGTTTATCGCAGAGTTGAATCATCCTATGTTCAGTATGTTCGATTTGTCATCACTTAGAACCGGAATTATGGCAGGTAGCGGTGTTCCTGTTGAATTGATGAAGCGCGTAAACGATGAAATGCACATGACCGAAATCACTTCCGTTTACGGACTTACCGAAACTAGCCCTGGAATGACTCAGAGCCACTGGAACGATAGCCTTGAAGTTCGTGCCACGACCGTAGGCGATGCCTTTGAAGGAATCGACGTAAAAGTTCTTGATCCTGAAACTGGAAAAGAATGTCCGGTCGGTGTTCAGGGCGAAATGTGCTGTAAGGGCTGGAATGTAATGAAAGGTTACTACAAAATGCCTGAAGCAACCGCCGAAACCATCGATAAAAACGGCTATCTCCATTCTGGAGACCTCGGCATTAAAGACGAGAACGGCAACTACCGAATTACGGGCCGAATCAAGGATATGATTATCCGTGGCGGAGAAAATATTTATCCGCGCGAAATCGAAGAATTTTTGTCGCAGATGCCTGAAATCAAGGATATCCAGGTTGCGGGCGTAAAGAGTGAACGTTACGGAGAAATCACAGGTGCGTTTATTATCTTGCACGAAGGAAAGACTCTTACCGAGCAGGACGTAATCGAGTTCTGCCGCGACAAGCTTTCAAAGTACAAATGGCCGCAGCTGGTAATGTTCGTGGACGAATTTCCTCTTACAGGTTCTGGAAAAATCCAAAAGTTCAAGCTGACCGAAATCGGTACTAAATACCGTCGTGAAGTTCTGAAGGTGAATGACTAAATTCTAACAGGCGAAAAAATGGCGCGAGGGATAAAAATCAAATTTTCCTCGCGTTTTTTTCACCCCGTTGAACTATTCTTATAAAAGCGATAAAATTTTTTCTATAGAATTAGCACATAAAAATGGCACTCGAAAAAAAACAAATCGTCGAGGTGGATTATGAACGAGGAGATTAAGGCTGTAGCAGACCGATTAGTCGGTCTGCGAGAAATTATGGATGTTTCTGTCGAAGAAGCTGCAGGTGTTTGTGGCATTTCGGTTGAACAGTATGAAAATTATGAATCAGGAAACGTCGATATTCCCGTTGGAATTTTGCAGTCAATGTCAAAAAAATACGGCATTGATTTAGGGACGCTAATCTCCGGTAAAGAACCGCATATGAAGTCGTATTGCCTTACAAAAAAGGGTAAGGGGCTTTCGGTTGACCGCCGTAGCGATTACAAATATCAGGCGCTTGCTTCTGGTTTTCAGAACCGCAAGGCAGATCCGTTTTTGGTAACGATAACACCTGAAGAAACGAAGGAAATTCATTTCAATGCCCATCCAGGTCATGAGTTTGAGTACATGATTGAAGGCTCAATGAAACTGGTCGTTGACGGCAAGGAAATGATAGTGGAAGAAGGGGATAGCGTTTATTTCGATGCAACAAAGCAGCATGGAATGCAGGCTTTGAACGGCAAAAACGCAAAGTTCCTCGCAATTATTATCTAATTTCTTTTATTTAAAGGAAAAAAATGATTGCCTGTCGGAACCGAAAATCTGACCGAAAAATATCTGCACAAGCGTATCGCGGAAGCCGTTTTGAGAGTTGGATTTTCGCTGGAAGACAGACTAGTGTATAGGACGAAATTATGCTAGAAGATTTTCTAGAGAGAACTGAGTTTTCTGATTATAAAGATTTTTTTGAAAATTACAAAATAAAGGTACCGGAGAATTTTAACTTCGGTTATGATGTTGTTGATGTTCTTGCCGAACGCACCCCGGATGCAAAAGCGTTGATTTGGTGTAACGACGAAGGCGAAGAACTCGTGCTGACATTCGGACAGCTCAAAGAACGAACTGATCGTGCCGCAGCCTTTTTCCTCAAGCAGGGAATCAAGCGCGGTGACTTTGTTATGCTGATTTTGCAGCGTCGTTATGAGTTCTGGGTTAGCATCGTTGCCCTTCATAAAATCGGGGCTTCGGTAATTCCTGCAACTCACATGCTTACAACAGAAGATATCGTTTATCGATGCAATGCCGCCGGAATCAAGACAATTTGCGCAGTAGACGACCGAGATCTTTTCAATTACATCGATGAGGCTAAGAAACAGTCTTCTTCACTTGAAAAATTGATTGCCGTAGCACCATTCGGAATAGACAAAGGCCTTTCTGATGAAGAAATGGCAAAACATCCGGGCTGGGTAGATTTTTCGCACGGAGTTGCAACCGTAACGGACGAAGATTTGGCAAAATTCCATGCACTCACTCGTGACCAGATTTCAAAGAACGATGATATCATGCTTTCATACTTTACTTCAGGCACAACAAGCCATCCGAAACTTGTTTCCCACAATTTCTTGTATCCACTCGGACACATCGTTACGGCATCTTATTGGCAGCAGGTCAAAAAAGGCGGACTTCACCTTACGGTTGCCGACACGGGTTGGGGAAAGGCAGTTTGGGGAAAACTCTACGGTCAGTGGATTGCAGAATGTTGCGTTTTCATCTACGACTATCACATGAAATTCAAGCCTGTTGACTTGATGGATCAGATTCAGAAGTACAAAATCACTTCTTTCTGCGCACCGCCTACAATTTACCGCTTCCTCATTCAGGAAGATTTGAGCAAATACGATTTTTCAACCTGCGAGCATTGGTCTACGGCAGGTGAACCTCTTAGCGAAGAAGTTTTCAATAAGTGGAAGAAAGTTACAGGAAAGGAAATTCACGAAGGTTTTGGCCAGACGGAAACGACTCTTTCTCTTTTCAACTACGGAAACGAAAGAATCAAGCCGGGAAGCCTTGGAAAATCGGCTCCATATTACAACGTTACGCTGATGGGCGAGGACGGCGGACCTGTTGAAGACGGTGAAGTCGGCGAAATCGTCGTAGAATTGAAGGACGGAAATCCGTTCCCAGGTCTTTTCATGACTTATTTTGGCGACGAAGAGCGAACCAAAAAAGTAATGCACGACGGATATTATCACACTGGTGACAATGCATGGCGTGATGAAGACGGATATTTCTGGTTTACAGGACGAAATGACGATGTAATCAAGTGCTCGGGCTACCGAATCGGAACCTTCGAAGTTGAAAGCGTTTTGATGCAACATCCGGCTGTAGTTGAGTGCGCTGTAACAGGAGCTCCTGACCCGATTCGCGGACAGGTCGTAAAGGCAACTATCGTTCTTGCAAAGGACTATACGCCTGGAAATGATGCTCTCAAAAAGGAAATCCAGCAGTTCGTGAAGGATACGACTGCACCTTACAAGTATCCTCGAATCATTGATTTTGTCGAAAGCCTACCAAAGACGATTTCAGGCAAAATCATGAGAAAAGATTTGCGAAATAAATAAAAAATAAGGATGTGCGACCGCTATTCGCAACGAAGTTTCAAGCGACGCGAAGTTTTTAGGAGTAGAAATATGGTAAACGAAATTAAATCAGTTGCAGAAAGAATTGCTGGCATGCGAGATGTTTTGGATATTTCTGCAGAAGATACGGCTAAGGCTTGCAATGTTTCTGTCGAACAGTATCTCAAGTACGAGTCTGGAGAATCTGATATTCCGCTCGGAGTTTTGGATTCAATGGCAAAGACTTTCAAAATCGATGTTTCTACTCTTATTTCTGGCGAAGAACCACGCAATAAATCATATTTTGTAACACATCTAGGCGAAGAAGGCAGCGTGAACCGTCATGCTGACTACGAATATCTGACACACGGGCAGGGATTTGATGGTCGAAAAATTGACCCTTATGTGGTGAGCGTCCCCCCGCGGGACAGCGATGAAATTAATTTTAACCAGCATCCCGGTCAGGAGTTCGACTTCGTTTTGGAAGGAAAACTAAAAGTTGTGGTTGATTCAAAGGAATTCGTGTTAGTTCCAGGCGAATCTGTAATCTTTGATGCAAAAAAACCTCATGGCTTTCTTTCGATGGACGGAACGACAGCCAAATTTCTAGCAATTGTTATTTGAGGTGTGAATTATAATGGAAGAAGTTTTTCTTGAGCGTACTGAATTTTCTGATTACGAAGATTTCTACAAAAACTATAAAATAAAGATTCCAGAAAATTTCAACTTTGGTTATGATGTTATGGATGTTCTTGCTAAGAATAATCCTGACGGAAGAGCCTTGGTTTGGACGAATGATGAAGGTGACTATTACGAAATTTCCTTTGCAAAAATGAAGGAACTTTCCGATGCGGCCGCTTCCTATTATATGGAACTTGGCGTAAAGCGAGGTGATTTTGTCATGCTCGTACTTCAGCGCCGCTATGAGTTTTGGATTTCGATTGTTGCCCTTTGCAAGATTGGTGCGGTTGCAATTCCTGCTTCCCACATGCTGACAAGAGAGGATTACGAGTACCGATTTAACGCAGTCAATATCAAGATGATTTTGTGCGTCAACGATGAAGACGTAATGGACCATATCGATGAAGCTGCAAAGGTTTCTCCGAACCTGAAGGTACGTGCTTGCGTAAATTCTTTTGGAGTTGATCGTCCTATCGAAAACCTAAGAAATGGTTGGGTTAACTTTACTGAAGGCCGAAAAAATGCAAAACCTTTCCCTGTATTGCCACGAAATCAGGTTTCTTCAAACGAAGATTTGATGCTCGGCTATTTTACTTCGGGTACGACAAGCCATCCGAAACTTGCTGTTCATAATTTCTTGTATCCTCTTGGACATATCACTACTGCAAAATATTGGCAACATGTCAAAAAAGGCGGACTTCATCTTACAGTTGCCGATACGGGTTGGGCAAAGACTTCTTGGGGACGACTTTTCGGTCAATGGATTTGCGAAACGGCACTTTTTGTCTACGATTACCACGCTCGTTTTAAGCCGACGGATTTGCTCGTTCAGTGCGAAAAATACAAGGTAACAACTTTCTGTGCTCCACCTACGATTTACCGATTCCTTATTCAGGAAGATTTGAGCGGATACGATTTGTCTTCTATAACTCATTGTTCTACGGCGGGCGAGCCTTTGAGCGAAGAAGTTTACAACAAGTGGCTTGAAGCTACGGGGCATAAAATCACGGAAGGCTTCGGTCAGTCTGAAACTACTGTCTGCCTTTTCAATTTTGATTCTGAAAAAATCAAACCGGGTTCTATCGGAAAACCTTCGCCATATTATCATGTTGAACTTTTGAATGCAGAAGGTCATCCTGTTCAGGACGGTCAGGTCGGAGAGCTTTGTTTCAAGTTGGATGAAGGTCGTTTCCCAGGGCTTGTTGTGGAATATTACGGCGAACCTGATAAGACGGCAGCTGCTTTCCATGACGGCTACTACGACACTGGCGATATGGCTTGGCGCGATGAGGACGGCTATTATTGGTTCACAGGTCGAAGCGACGATGTAATCAAGTGTTCTGGCTACCGAATCGGAACTTTCGAGGTTGAAAGCGTTTTGATGCAGCATCCAGCAGTCGTTGAATGTGCCGTAACTGGTGCCCCTGACCCGATTCGCGGACAGGTCGTAAAGGCAACGATTGTTCTTGCAAAATCCTATGCGCCTGGAAATGATATCTTGAAAAAAGAAATCCAGCAGTTCGTGAAAGAAACGACGGCACCTTACAAGTACCCTAGAATCGTTGAATTTGTGGATGAACTTCCGAAGACGACTTCGGGTAAGATTATGCGAAAGGAAATCCGCAAGCAGGATGAAGCAAAATAAGGCTTGAAAATAGGCTGACGAACAAATTAAGCGTCTAGGACGCACAATTAATACAGTTAATACACTTTATACAGACCGCAGGAATTCACTGTTCTTGCGGTTGTTTTTTTATGTGATTATTTCCTTTTACAATTCTTTTATCAGTTTGAATTTTTCTCTTACCAAATCATCGATTTCTTTTCTGAGGGTTTCTTGGATGGAATCCAGCCTGTCATTTTTTATTTTTTTAATCGAAAATAAATCTACGCTGTCACATTCGAGGGCCTTTGCCAGATTTTCTATCATCTGAACTGAAGGAAATTGTTTTTCTGCTTCAATTTTTGAAATGTAATTAGGTGAAGTTCCGATTTTTTCGGCGAGAGTCGCTTGAGAAATGTTCAAATCTTTGCGTCTTGCTTTCATATTTACAGCAAGAACCGTTCGTATATTCGTCATGATACAAATCTAATAGATTGATTTTTTTTAATTTACACTATTTTACCAATCTAAAAAGTATTGATAAATGAACAATTAGAACTTATAATTTTATAAAGTGAAGAAAAATAGACTGATTAGGTTGGTATTTTTAAGTATACGAAATTTCAAAAATTCAGAAATTGGTGATAGGTCTGTCGCGATATGACATATCGGTGACTGTAAAATAAAGGCGAAATGGAGTGATGTTTATGAAAAAGCGAATTTGGATTTCTTTTACATTGGTTTTGTGTTTGTCATTTGTAATGGCGATGTTCACGGCGTGTCCACACGTTGAAGCAATTGAACAAGATACGACACCGCCTGCGAGCGTTACGAATGTATCTGTCCTTGCGACAACTGATACGATTACCGTTTCTTGGATGAATCCGACTGATCCAGATTTTTCTCATACGGAAGTTTCTATGAGTGGTGTTGAAAACACGCAGACCATGCAGGGAAGTCAAGGTGCGACCGTTGCAACCTGTTTTTACGATTTAACCCATAACACTGAATATACGATTTCTTTTGTTACGGTGGACACCAACGGAAATAAGTCTGCTGCAACAACGGTGTCTGCAAAAACGAAGAAAATTATGAGCGGAATTTCTGATTTGTCAGCCACGATGAACGGAAATTCGGTTACGCTTTCTTGGACTAATCCGACTGACCAACTTTTTGCAGGAACTGAAATTACTTTCGAGCCGGAAGTTGACGGCATCGAGCAGCCGATTATCGTTGAAGGCGATTCTGCTGCCGAACAAACTTATACTATAGAAAACTTGAATGATGATACCCAATACACTTTCAGCCTTAGGGCTTTCGATACGAACCATCTTTATTCGGAAAGTCAGGAAATTTCACGAAGAATCGGCGATTTGACACCGCCTGCTGAAGTTTCGCTCTTTACGGCAGTTGGAAAGCATTGTCGTGTGGAACTTTCTTGGACGAACCCGGCGGATGAAGATTTTTATGCCGTCGAGATTTCTTGTAGCCCAGCCAGCGGAAATTTAGCAGAGCCTGTCGTGGTTACAGGTAATGTGTCTGAACAGAAAACTTTCGTAGCTACAGGTCTTGAAAACGCTGTGGAATATACCTTTACTATAAAAACTCTGGATGTAAATCTAAATACGAGTGAAGGAGCGAGTGTAAATGGGACGCCTGTAGATATGATGCCACCTACAGAAGTTTCTGACCTTTCTGCACTTGAAGACCATCAGAGAGTAACTCTTTCTTGGACGAACCCTGCGGATGAGGATTTTGCTTCCGTAGAAATTTCTTGTAATCCTGCCAGCGGAAATTTGGCAGAACCAGCCATAGTTACAGGTAATACATCTGAACAGAAATCCTTCGTGGCTACAGGACTTGAAAACGGTACTGAATATACTTTTACGATAAAGACGATAGATACGAACGAAAACAAAAGCGATGGCACGAGTATATCGGCAACGCCAGCTACTAGCCGAATTTCGATAAATGCAACTTTGCCGAACGATAACGGTAACATAATTTTTACCAACGATAAAGCTCCGATAAATGTTGCAGTTTCAAGTTCGCATACGATTACCAAAGTCGTATGGAAGCAGGGAACGAAAGGTTCAACTGTAAATCCTGAAGAACTTTTGGCTGATGCTCATGCCAATGCTTTGACACTTGATGCTAACCATTCTGTAAGTTTCGATGTAACGGAAAACGGAGTGTACGACATCGCAGCAAAAAATGCAGAAGGTGTTGTTGCATATAGGCAAGCGGAAATTAAGACCATCGATAAAACTGCATTGTCAGCTGTAACAAACATTGTTCTGGATTGCGATGGAACGAATATAAATGTTTCTTGGACGAATCCTGTGCCAGTGGATGCTTACGATGCACCTGCAAAAAATGTTGTGATTTCATATATCTTTAATGATAATCCTCTTGATGCTGATAACCATCCTGTTACGACGGATGCTACTTCTCAAACTTATTCGCTTGCAATACCGAGCGGAAAAACTGAAAATGACTTCGTCCATATAAAAATAAAAAATATCGATGAAGTTGGAAATATAAGCGAAGAAATTACTAGTGATTTTACCTACTGCCAAGACTGTATTACGGCAACAATGTCAAATGTTCAGTCGAAAATAAAAAATATGACACGAAACCGAAAAGTTATCGTTGTCGGTGAAGTACAGAACAATGACTTGTCTGCAATAAAAACTGGCTTGAAAAATCTTTATTCAAGCAATGATTCAATAAGGGTTGATTTGGACTTGTTACATATAGCAGGTCTGAGGAGTATTTTGCGATATGCATTTTCGGTTGATAACCTTGCGAGCATAACGATACCAGATAGCGTGACTAGCATCGCAGAATATGCTTTTCAATCTTGTACGAGTCTTGCGAGTATAACAATCTCAAATAATGTAACAAGTATTGAGTGTGCAACATTCAGAGGTTGTAAACAACTTACAAATATAGTGGTTCCTGATAGTGTTACATATATTGATAGATACGCATTCTGCAACTGCGAGATGCTTAATAGTGTTTCGGTGTCAAATAGTCTTGCAAGTGTCGATAAGTTTGCTTTTTGTTATGATAGTGGTGATGATTCTAGACCTCTCCATGTAATTAGTTCTTTAAATTTTAGAGGAACTCTTGAGCAATGGTGTACTAGAAGCTGGGCGATTAACTTGAATGGAAAGTTTTACTTAAATGGCGATGAATTAAAGAACGCAAATATTCCTGACTCTGTTACTAGTATTTGCGATTATGCTTTCGAAGGTTGTACGGGGCTTGTAAGTGTAACAATACCAAACAGTGTGACGATAATAGGGGAATCAGCTTTCAAAGATACAAAACTTACAAGCATAATAATACCGGATAGCGTGACAATTATAGGCGGAGGTGCTTTTGCTGGATGTAAGAACCTTACGAGTATAACAATGCCTGGAACGATAACAAGTGTAGGAGAAAAGGCTTTCCCTTCAACACCATGGACAGCTATAGTATCTAATGGTTCAACGAATATTTCTGCTAATCTTTTAAAAAGTGCAGGGGGCCTTAAGTGTGTAACAATACCAGATAGTGTGACGAGTATAGGAGCTAATACTTTTTTTAACTGTTCGAACCTTCGCGAAGTTCGGTATGAAAGTGGTTTGGAAGATTGGCTAAAGATTTCGTTTAGTGATAACTACTCGAATCCTTGTGCTAATGGTGCTTATTTATATTTCAATGGAGTACTTGTCGAAAATGTGATTATACCCAACGACATAACGAGCATTGGAAAATATGCTTTATATAATTGTGATAGCTTATCGAGCGTGAGAATATCTAGTAGTGTGACTAGCATCGGAAAAGGAGCTTTTTCTTGTTGCACAAATTTGACGAACTTAACGATACCAAACAGTGTGACGATAATAGGGGAATCAGCTTTCTCTAGTTGCCCGGAACTTACAAGCATAATAATACCGGATAGCGTGACAATTATAGGCGGAGGTGCTTTTGCTGGATGTAAGAACCTTACGAGTATAACAATGCCTGGCGATGCAAGCATTGGAATAGATGCCTTTTCAGCATGCGGAAGTTTATCGGTAAGAGTAAGCGAGGGAACGTCAAGCATATCTGCTGGATTTCTTGAAAACTGCATAAGCCTTGCAAGCATAACTATACCCGACAGCGTGACGAGCATCGGCAGTTCAGCTTTTAAAGGTTGCAGTAGGCTTGCGAGTGTAAATATACCAACTAGCGTGACGAGTATCGGAGATAAGGCTTTCTCAAATTGCACAGGAATAAAGGATCTTACAGTGGGATGTGTATTTAATATTGACAGAGTTTTTAGCGATTCAAAAACAAGTATAACCAACTTGACTATAACTAAAACAAATGAAGTGTCAGAAATACCTAGTGATATTTGTAAAGATTTTACTAGCTTGAAAAGCTTGACGATATCTGACGGCATGACGAGCATAGGATTAGCTTTCTTTGGATGTACGAATCTTGAAACTGTGATTATACCAAGTAGTGTGACGAGTATCAGAGACTGGGGG
>JAQYSN010000062.1 GCA_028725265.1 Spirochaetales bacterium
CAAGAGCGGATTATCAGAAATTTCTGGAGCTTTGCAATAATGTAAAAGCTGATGATTTTGACTTTGCAAAAAAATTATCAAAAATCAAATCTGATGAAAAAGACCCATACAATCTTGACGGACGAATTTTTGAACGGATTGCGATTTATCTAAAAGAAAATAACATTTCATTTGAAACTGTTGCTCAGTATATCCGTGAAAATTTCAGGGAACGAAACCTCATCATCACAAACAGTAGGGATGGAACTAAGACAAAAGAAAGAACTACATCTGAGCAGGATAGACTTCTTAATAGCCTTGAAGATTCAAACAATCACATTCGTGCAATCTTTACTGTACAGCGTCTTACAGAAGGCTGGGATGTCTTGAATCTTTACGATATTGTCCGTCTTTATGAAGGCCGCGATATGGATTTTCACAACAAGAAAGCAGGAAGCAGTACAACAAGCGAAGTTCAGTTGATTGGTCGTGGCGTGCGTTATTATCCTTTTGCCTATAAAGACAAGGTTAAAAACCGCCGCAAGTTTGATGATGACTTACAGAATGAACTTAGAGTGCTGGAAGAATTTTATTTTCACTCTGATGAAGACCACAGGTACATTTCTAAACTTTCAGCAGAGCTTAAAAACAGGGGACTTATTCAGGAAAAAAGAACTCAAAAAGTATTCAGCGTAAAAGAAAATAAAAAAGAAGAACTTAAAGGAATGTATCTGTTTGTAAATGAACAGAAAGATAATCCTGAACGGCGGTTAAAGACTCTCCCTGAAGATTTTAAGAATCTTCCCCCATTCGAAGCAAAAATTCTTACGAACATTTATTCAGAAGTACAGTCTGTAGATTTTTCCAAAAAGGAAGATGAACGCTATGTTGCAGAATCTGGGATTTTATCCACAACAACAAAGCTTTTCTCAGAAATTCCGCTTCATATCCGGCAGAAGGCATTTCATAGGCTCAATACAAATCCTCAAAGCTACTTCTGTTTTGAAAATTTGCGTAAACGTTTTTCCGTGGAAAGTACGGATGATTTTTTTGACTTCATTAAAGATGTAAAAATCTCGATTACGAGCGATTCAAATTTTGATGAAATTCCAAACAAAAAACTCTTGTTCTTGTGCGAAGATTTTCTAGTTAATCACATTCAAAAGGAACTTGAAAATTACGACAAACCTTTTATTGGCACAGACTTCCATCTCGTAAAATTTTCCGATCTTTTCACTTTGGACGAAGAAAAAGGCAAAATCAGTTTTATAAAAGAGAAAATGATTTTGATGGACGATTCCAATTCTGAAACCCAAGAAAACAAAAGTCTTGAAGCAGAACTGAAAAACACAAACTGGTATATGCTTGATTCTTTCTGGGGAACAAGCGAAGAAAGGAAACTGATTGAATTCATTAAAAGTCACGAAAGCAATCTGGAAGAAAAATATGATTCTTTTCAGCTTTTAAGAAATGAAGAAGTCTACAAGATTTTTGATTTTGACACCGGTCGAGGATTCCAGCCAGATTTTCTTTTGCTTCTGCACGGAAAACAAGATGGGCAAAACGCTTATTATCAGGTTTTCATAGAACCAAAAGGAAAACATCTAGCAGGAGACGACAATGACGGCTGGAAAGAAAAATTCCTCGAAAAAATCAGTGAAAGATATGGAATAGAACATATCGTAATGGAAAAAGAAAACGGATATATTCTGATAGGGCTTCCTTTCTTTAATGATGAAGACAAAATAATGAAGAAAAATTTTGAATTTGGATTTAAGAAAATAATATAAGATTTGCAATTCAATTTTTCTGCGTTAGTGATTGTACCACGTTCTGCCAAAATAATGCATTCCTATGTTGCGGTTTAATTTTTAGTTCCATTTATTTTTCCAGATTAAACCACGCTCTTTCTTCAAAAGGTTTCTTTTCTACTCGTTTAATTTCTTCAGCTGGCTTTCCTACAGGTAAACAACATACAAGTTCAAACTTCGAATCTATCTTCAAAATTTTTGCTATCTGTTTACCGACTCCATCTTTGAAATCTGTCATGTATCCTTCAACCCAGCAGCTTGCATAACCAAGCTCTGTAATTTGAAGCAACATATTTTCAATAGCCGCAGAATAATCCTGAATGCTGTAACAGTTGCCGCGATAACTTGCAATTTTTTCACTAAGAACAAAAATCAACGCAGGAGCAGTTGCCCCTACTCTTTTTATCAATGGACGAATCTGTTCCAACAAATCAGAATCATCAACCGCAACAATTGAAGTTGTCTGACGATTACATCCAGATGGAGCTGCAAGTCCGGCTTCCATAATTATTTTTAAGGCATCTCGACTTACTGGTTCTTCCAGATATTTCCCTCTGTAACTTGCTCTTTCTTTTATTGCTTCATTTGTTGTCATTTTTTTCACCTCGTATACATTTCCAAAGCTTTTGGTATTTACTTATAATTTTCTGCATTTAAATCCTTTTTCAATTCTATCAGCAATTTCACCTGCCTGGGCAAAACCTTTTTCTTCCAATTCCCCTGCACTTTTCTTCAATGCTTCAAGTAATCCATTTTGAACTTCATCAAAAATTTTCATTGCAGGTTTAGTTCCAAGTCCACATGACTTAGACTCAAGTTCAAAATCAGCTCTTGTGACTTCATCCATGTTCAGTTTTCCGTTGATGCTGAGGGACATTTCATTTATATCATTTTTATAAACTCTGGTAGCTACAACATCATAACACGGAGCAAGTCTTACTGTTCGTAAATCATTACTATATAGAAGAGAATAGTTTTTAATGTGATTGTCAGTGTTACCGATGAGAAAATTGAATACAGTAATCCGCCACAGCTTAAACTGATCCTCAATTGAATTTGCAGAATATGAGCGGATAATATTGAACATCTGCTTAAGGTAATGCTCAGCATTTTTTTCATACTTCTGAGAAGAATTGATTCCTAAGGCCTGGGCAAAATCTTCCTGATGAAGTCTGTATGGAACAGGCAAATCTTTTACCTTTCTAGAATCGTCAGTAACTACGCGGTCAAATCTTTTTGT
>JAQYSN010000063.1 GCA_028725265.1 Spirochaetales bacterium
TCAGCGAAAAAGTCCTCAAAGCCAAAATCCCAGAAGACACATGGAGGTCATTTATGACTTTGGAACAAGAAATAAAACTCGCCGCCAAACACGCTTATCAAAAAGCATATAAAGAAGCTTGTGAAAAATTTGATAAAAAGACTGAAAAAGTTTATCAAAAAGCTTATGACAAAGCTTATGAAAAAGGTTATAAAGAAGCGGCTGTGCATGAGAAACTAGAAAATGCTAAAAAATTGCGTGTAGCCGGTGTTTCGGTGGAAATCATTTCTAAATGTACAGGGCTTTCTCTTGAAGAAGTCAAAGCTCTTTAATTTTTAAGAAAATCTTAAAAGCTTATAGTAAAATGTCAAAGAACGGGCGAAACTAATAATATTTTTTTCATCGTGAAGTTTTATGAGGTTTCGCCTTCCAGTTTTTCTTTGAAAAACTGGTGTCAGATTTTTTATTTATGTTTAAGTTTGTGGGCGAAACTAATAATATTTTTTTTATCGAGAAGATTTATGTGGTTTCTCGCCTTCTAGTTTTCACAACCATCACTTCCTGTCATTCCGAACTTGTTTCGGAATCCCATTAATAGGTCTTTATACCCGTTAAATTCACTCCGATTTGTAAATCTATTTTTAATTTGAAAAAACAAATTTAGTTTTCTGTGTTAAATATTTTTTCGTTGAGCCATGATTTGTCTGTAAGATCGCTGTATTTTGTTCCGACTGTGTAATTATTTTTTAAGTCTGCAAGCGAGAAATGATATGTTGAAGCAGTTTTTCCTTTTCCGTGAATGCATACGAGATAAACTATTACTTTTGAACAATCATTTTTGTCTTCTATTTTATTTTCTATCTCATCTACTGATTTACGATATTTTTCAAATAAACTTGAGAAAGTATCAGATTTCCAGCTAGTTTCTTCAACACAATGATAATGAACAAAAAAGTTTTTCTTTTCTTTTGTGAATTTTAATTCTTTTGCAAGTTTTAAAAAATCTTTGCAAATATCCTCTTCCTCTGGATTACCAGATTTTAATTCTATATGATTTGATGCTTTATCATTGTCTTTGTAAGGTTTATTGTAAAGACTTACATCAAACCATGCTGCCTGATGTTCACCTTTTTTGTGATTTTCATCTACCTTTAAATTTTTAGGATCTTTAAAGCGATAACCATATTCTGTAGGAGTTTCTATCGAATAAAAATAAGTTTTATCTTCTTCAACATTTCTTAAGAAAATTTGTCTAAGTTCCTGTTCTGAACGCCTTTCATTCCCATTGTTTGAATGTGGAAAAATTAATTGACTTGAAGTTCCATCGGTTGTAAGTGCTTTTATTAAGTCGTTGAAAGATTTTTCAATAAGTTCTTCGATAGACATATTTAGACTCCTGAATTTTTACATTTGATAATTGTTTGAAATATATTGTTTGAAAATAAAAATAGACAGACAGAGCCGAATGGCTCTGCCTGTTAATATAATAGGAAAATTAATTTACCGATTTTTTAGTAATTGTAATGAAAGCTTTAGGAGAACCAGGTGTATCATCTGTTAATTCAATTTTAATTGTATAAGTAGCACCTTTTTCCCAATTATCTTTTAATGTACAATCATCTACCTTTGTTTCACTATACTCCATTTCTGTACGTGTTCCTAATTCAAGGTTAGAAAGTTTCCAATTATTATCAGGATTATACATTCCAAACTTGTTACCACTGGCTGGATGCTCATCGCTATCACCTGATGCAGTAACTTCAAATTCTTGAATTGCATCTGCTGTCATAGTGTATGAGTCTTGCCACCAGCCTTCCCATCCACCTTTTAATACAGCTCCTTCAAAAGAATATGGCAAAACCAAAGAAATAGTTGCTTTAATTTTATTGTCTGAATCTTCAGTTAATTCTAAAGCATAGCAAGTTCCTGCTTTTAATCCTGTAATTTTAACTGCATTGGCTTCAGGATCTTTTTTACTTTCAACATAAGAAAGTGTTACAGAACCATCTCCATTTGCATCTACAGAAAGAGTTTCTTTATTTCCCCAACCAAATGAAGAATTACCTGCTTTTCTGTTTACATAGAATAAAATCTCCGATCGAGTTGCAACAAATTGGTTTCCTTCTGCATAGAAATCGTAATCATGTGCATTATTTGAAATAACTTCTACATTTTTCAATAAATCGATAGTTGCCTCTGTTACCGCAAAAGTTTTAGCATCTACAGTGATTTCGTATTCTGTATTTTTTTCAACAGGAAGAGAATATTCAGTTTCTTTTAAAGTTGGAACAACAAGATTGTCTATCTTGTATTTAAGAGTTTCATCAGCGAGAGCAATGAAAGAGAAGGTATATTTATCAGAACCTTTTGCCATAGCTTTCATAACAGAACGCTTATCTGCATTTTCGAAAGTCTTGCTTTCGTTGCTTCCATCTGCTTCTGTATAGAAAAGAGTATAGAATGTTGCAGGATCAACTCCTTCAGGGCCATCCAAAGAAATTTCAACAGCCGTTGGGTTTCCACTAACTTTTAATGTATACGAAGCGCCAGTAACGAGATTGTTCAATGTAGCATTAAAACCACCGTTATTGTTATCAACGGCTTCGTATGTAATACCTGCAGGAAGAGTTTTTCCTGTCATTACATCTCCATTAATCTGATCTGTCCATGCACCGCCAGTTTTAACAAAGCAGAATATAATTTTTGAACTTGCCGCAACAAGGTCTACTGTATAGACATCTCCATCTCGCACTAATGCATAATCACCAGCACCATTCCAACCCAGTCCATTAGCACCTTCTCCTGTTATTGAATATCCTTCAAATTCTCCAGCAGAGTCATGCATATTTAATTCATCAGGTAAATTGTCACAACTAACAAGACCAAAAAGAACAGCCGCTGCGGCAAATACTGAAAGTAATTTTTTCATTTAGTTTCTCCTAAATGTAATATTTTTAGATTTCAACGAAATCAGTTTTGAAAGTTTCTAATACTGGCAAAGTTTTCAAAAAGAAAACCCTGCCGTTATATTAAAAATTCGCTTTCAAATTAAATTAGATATCCCAACGGATTCCTACACGAAGTGCAGCGCGTCCGTCGTACCAGTCAACAGGGTCATCGTTAGACTGTCCCTGGTTAATACCGTCAACCCAGAATCTTCCAATGTTTGCTCTGTCAAGACGGAGATTATCCTGTCCTGAACCGAATGAAGCAAACGGGTCTGTGTTGAATACAAACTGAGCATAAAGTGTAGGTTTTTTAGCTGCCTTGAACTGTTTTGAAACACCTACAGCAAATCCGAACGGATTGTTTGCATCTTCGTTGAATGCTTTTCCCGCTTCTGTATCTTTTACATTCTTCAATGCAAATGCTACAGTTGCTTTAATGCTGTATGGGAAATCAACTTGTCCAATGAGAGTGTTCAAAAGACGAGCAGAGTTAGAGTTGTCAAATCCATAGTAAACATTTACGGCATTTACAATATCATTGTCGAGATTCCAGTTTGCAGAAAGTCCTGCCTGTTTAAAGAGGAAATTACTGTCAGAAGCACCGTATGTATCACCAATCCATTCTTCACCGAATGATTTTACATATTTTCCCTGAACATATTTTCCTTCTTCAATTTCATAAAGGTTCAACTTCATGTCTGCATAAACACCGAGTGTAAGTCCTAAGTCTTCAAATGCGTAAGATACAGCTGGTTTAAATACAAGTTCTGTACCACCGTTTACACCGAACAAAGGAGCCATGTCATCAGCACATCGTATAGCATACCAGCCGTCCCATGCACCAGAGTGATCAACATATTTTTTTGCAAATTCACCATTACCGCTGATTGTTTCAAGAGGGAGTGTTGCAGATACGCCTAAGTCAATTTTAAGAGCATCCAAAGGTTTTACCCATGCATTAAGAGAAACGCTCTGGCTGTTTAAAACACCTAACTGATCAGAAAGAAGGAAGTCACCGTCATCTTGGTCTTCTCTAACATAGAGCATAGAAGCCTGAGCACCACGGAATCGGTATTCAGCATTTACAGCAAAATTTTCTGCTTTGTAACCAACTTGAGCGTTAGCAGCAAAGTTCTGGATTCCGTCGATGTTTCCTGTTCTGTAGAATACATCTGTTGAATGTCCGAAGTAAGATGACATACCAGTACCAGCATCTTCCTGTGGAAGAGCAATGATTTCTTCTGAAGATTTCTGGTTAGTTGCAAGAAGTCCCTGCAATGCAAATGTAAATCCACCGATTTTGTCTTTTACACCAACGATGAAGTCGTGTTCAACAGGATCATAGAATGCGTAGTCTCCTGCGTACATT
>JAQYSN010000064.1 GCA_028725265.1 Spirochaetales bacterium
GAATGCAGAGCCCCGCTCTGCAATTTTTTATATGCAAAGTTGGTTCATTTCTTTTCAGAAACTAATTTAATATTTGGAGGAATATATATGCCCTACAATGAATTTGTAAGACAGATAATCGTGAAACCACGTGAGGAAAGAAATTCAGAACACTTGTATGCAAAAATCCATTTAGATGCTTTGAGAGAAGCAATGAAAACATTAAATGGATCTGGTTTAAAACTATGGTTGTTTTTAAACAAAAATCAAGATAACTTCACAGTAAATATAACTCCATCTTCTTGTCAAAGATGGGGAATAAAAAAGGATAGCTATTACAGCGGAATAAATGAGCTAATTGAGAAGAACTATTTGGTTAAAGTATTTGAACACGACAGTGTGTATTATTTCTATGAGACAAGTATTCCTGATAGCGAAAAGCCAAAATGGTTTTCGGAAGATAATTCAACAAATATAACCGCCAACAAAAATGGCATCAAGGAGGAAAAATAATGATCTATTGTGATGAATTAACACTTTTAAGAAAATTTGCAGAAGCGTGGGAAAACCTCAACTCTGCCTATGAGCACCTTCAAGAATTCTATGAATCAAATTTACCGATTCCATATGAAGAAGTAACAGATAGATTTGATTTCGACTCTGACTATTGATAATTAAGGGAAGCACAAAAGGCCTTTTGTGCTTCCAACATAATTTTTGAATTTTACTTTTCAAATTTTCACCAAAATTATTTACTTATTATTAGGAAAAATCACTTGTTATTAGAAGGAAAACTTAATAGTGTGGAATGAGAGCATAAAACCGCCAAGTAAAATAAAAGGTTAATAAGGTTCGCACAGCCGCCGCTATAAAATGTGCCGCAAAAAGCAATGCGTCAAATCGGAAACTAAATCCGTCTGATATAGTATCAGAGAAAGTTGGGGTGGAAAAATTGCTGAGTGAGCAAGGGGAAATTGCGCTCACTTGATCAGACTTGTTTTGATTAGCCAAAAGGCCAGATATTTCTAAGCATGGTTTGTTATATTAAAAAACAAATAGTAAAAACAGAAGATCAGAAAAAAAGAAAAATTTGTGGAAGGAAAAATGTGAGAAGGAAAAACATGTGCGCGGCGCAAACGCAGAACGTAAACGTAATACGTATATGTATAATTCGAAAAAACAGATAAGGAGAAAACAGAATGACTATTTAGGAAAAAGCAATAAAAACAATAAAGGCGCTCAAGGGCGCAGGTATTACTTACAAGGGATTTGCTGAAACCACAGGATTAAGTGTAGATACTGTTTATGCTTATACTCGTGGCGCAACAATTGGAATGACAGAGGAAGCAGCAAACTATATCATTAGTGTGGCAAAGAAGTGCTTTCCTTTTCAGTATGAATGCATTTCTAATCAATTTGAATGATTAGAGAGCGAATGTTTCCGGAATATAAAAATTTAAAGGGCGCGCGTTCTGAATTTCCGAAAATGCGCCCCCACGAAAAGGAGGTGAAAGAAACATGTATATAAATGGCCCACATGGTTATGGATGGTATAATCCTGAAATATACGACTGTAACGGCAATTATCGTGACGGACACGGCGGCCACGCATAGGAACATCGAGAGGAAATGAGATAGATCGCAACAATGGTTGTAAATGAACTTGCACCAAAGATTGCAGCAGAGATTTACAACAAATCACTTGAAAATCTAATGGGCGCAATCAATTACGATGTAGAAGCTTGCGTTCAAGTTGGAGTTGGATCAATTGAAGAGATTTTCAAATCAAGCAAAGTTAAGAGACTTTGCTCAGAGGCGATTATGAAAGAACTTCAGAAGTCAATACAAGTTGATCAATTAAGATTCAACTTTTAATATATAAAAGAGGCCGAAGCATTGCGCTTTGACCTCTCTTTTTTATTCGCTTATATATTCGATTAGATCAGACGGTTGACACTCAAGAACGGCGCAGATTTTATCTAACACATCAATAGGCAAATGTTTTGCACTATTGGTACATAACGCGGAAATCGTCGGCGGCCTAATACCTGTTTTTTCTGCAAGTTCTTTTTGAGTCATCTCTCGCATAGCAAGCATTACTTTTACTTTAAATTTTATCATTTGGCGGCCCTCCTTTTAAATGCCATTGTAACACGATTATCGTATCAAATCAATACGCAAACCGAAAAATAATTTTGATTTTCGTAAAGGAAATTACGTATTTCGTATTGACAAATTACGATTTTCGTAGTACAATATAGACAGTTAAGGGAGATGACAGAACATCTCCAAATAAAAGAGAGGAGACAACACAATGTCAACAATTGAAATCACAAGCAAGATCGAAGCACTCAAGGAGTGGGAGGCCGTAATCGAAGAGGCGCAAGCAGAGGCCGAAGCTCTCAAGGATGCAATCAAGGCCGAAATGCTCAAGCGCGATACCGAAGAACTCGAAGCAGGAGCTTACATCATTCGTTGGACTTCGGTTCTCTCAATTGAAAAACACTCTCAGATTGCGAATGTAGTTGTTTATAGTGGCAGCAGAAACAGGTTTTCTGAAATCGCGACGGCGCTCAGGAAAGTTCTGCTCCTTAGACTTCTCGTTGGCATAAAATGTGTATTTGCCTCGCTCTTGCAAATTGGTGATATATCTTCTGATTACACTCTCCGTTACTTGATCGACCTGAGTGATATTCAACTCATCATTGCACCATCTTTCAAAGAGGCGCAGCGTGTGCTCGTAGCTCTCCAATGTCTTTGCTCGCAGCTCTCTGCTTCTGCAATAAATCATGAACTCATCAATCTGATATTCGATGCTTAAATCGTACAAAAAAACACTTCCTATCATTGGATTTCGTACCCAACTGATTGGAAGTGTTAGTCGCTTCAAGCAAAATAATCAGTAGCCTTAAACAATCGGCAGCCATTATAAAACCGAAGTATAGGTAGGTTTTGCGAGAACAAATAAAAAGCCGCAAAGCCTTGATAATCC
>JAQYSN010000065.1 GCA_028725265.1 Spirochaetales bacterium
AGCGGCGGATTGTGCTTGACTTCTTTGAGAAGTGCACATGGTCGGCGGCTGATAATCAGGCTTGGTTCCTCTGCCTGAAGTTCTTCCTTGACGGCTTGTTCGCATTCGGCAATGTTGTATGGGTCAACGACTCGGACTCGGTTGATTCCCATGGCGCGTGCAAGAGCTTCGAGATTTACGCGGCCTGCAGGATCTCCGTAGAGGTTCTTTCCTGTCGTCGGGTTCTGCTGGTGGCCGGTCATTCCCGTGATTGAGTTGTCCAAAACGATTACCGTAGAATTAGACTGATTGTAGGCGATAGTCGCAAGACCCGTCATACCAGAATGCATGAAGGTCGAATCTCCGATTACGGCAACCGTCTTTTTTTCGTTTTCAGAGCCAACAGCTTTGTTCCAGCCGTGGATTCCGCTGAAAGATGCACCCATACACAGGGTAACATCCATTGCGCTAAGAGGTGCAACGCTTCCCAACGTGTAGCAACCAATGTCGCCAAAAACCGTTACCTTAAGCTTGTTCAGTGCATAGAACATTCCTCGGTGAGGGCATCCAGCGCACATAATAGGCGGTCGCACAGGAATCGTTTCGTCGATTTTCGTTCCCTTCGGAACTTCTTTTCCGAAAGCGGCAGCAAGAAGGTTCTGGCTGAATTCTCCGCAAATCGGGAACATATCTTTTCCGTGAATTTCACATTTCAAACCGAGCGAGCGGCAGAAATTTTCGATAATCGGGTCAAGTTCTTCAACGATGATGAGTTTATCAAGTCCTTCTGCAAAATTTCGGATCATATCGGCAGGAAGAGGATTGACCATTCCCAGTTTCAGAATATTTATTGAGTCGCCCAAAACCTCTTTTACATACTGATAGGATGTGCTTGAAGTGATGATTCCTTCCTTGGAGCCAGCGGCTTTTTCGATGCGGTTAATTCCGCTCGTTTCGCTCCATTTTTCGATATCCTTCATTCTCTGTTCTACGAAAGGATGTCGTCGGATTGCGTTTGCAGGCGCCATTACATATTTCTGGATGTTTTTTTCGTAGGTTTTGTGTTCTGGAACGATTCTTTCTTCCAGTGAAGTGATGCTCTGGCTGTGAGCAACGCGCGTGCACATTTTGTATAAAACTGGAGTGTCAAATTTTTCGCTGATTTCAAAAGCCATTTTCGCAAATTCGCGCGCTTCGTTTGCGTCGCTTGGTTCAATCATCGGAACTTTCGAGGCAATTGCGTGGTGCCTAGAGTCCTGTTCGTTCTGGCTGGAGTGCATTCCTGGGTCATCGGCAACTCCGACAACAAGACCTGCGTTTACTCCAGTATAGCTCATTGTGTAAAGCGGATCTGCGGCTACATTCAAGCCAACGTGTTTCATTCCGCAAAAAGCTCGGCGGCCGGAAAGACATGCACCAAAAGCGCTCTCTAAAGCAACTTTTTCGTTCGGTGCCCATTCGCAGTAAATTTCTTTGAATTTGGCCGCCTCTTCTGTGATTTCCGTACTCGGTGTTCCAGGATAGCTTGCGATAAATTCGCATCCTGCTTCAAAAAGTCCGCGAGCTGCTGCGGCATTTCCCAATATCAATTGTTTTTTCTGTTCCATTTTAGCTTCCATATTTAAACTCTAACAAATGGCTTGACAGGTGTCAAGGTTTCTGAATTTTTGTATACTTAATGCATGAAAAAAAATTTTTATGTGTTCGTAGTTTTTTGTTTCTCGTTTATTTTTTTGATGAATTACGGATGTAAGTCTGGGAAAAATTTTTCTCAAACAAGGCTTGCTTTAGGAACCGTCTGTAAAATTTCGTTGTATGAAAAAGGTACTCCTGAACTGTACGAGAAACTTTTCGATAGAATTTTTCAAATCGAGAAGTTGATGAGCACTACAATTGATGAAAGTGAAATCGCCAGATTGAATTCTGCAAGTCATAATGCATTTTTAGATAATTCTGATGTCGTTGATTTTCCTATCAGTTTTGAGACTTATTCGGTTTTGCAAGAAGCTTTAAATATCGCCAAAATGACGCAGGGCGCCTTTGATCCTACAATCGGTTCTTTGGTAAAGCTTTGGAACATCAATTCCTTGACGATTGCCGATGATGGCTCTTATACGAGCGAAGTTTTGCCTTCTGAAACCCAGATAAAAACAGCCAAGAATTTTGTGGATTACACGACTATAGATTTGCATTCAAGAGAAGATGTTTATTTGGTGACTCTCAAAAAAAGAGGTGTCCAGCTTGAACTTGGTGGAATTGCAAAAGGATATGCTGCCGATGAGCTTGTAAAGATTCTTCGTGAAAGTGGAATTGAAAAAGCTCTCATTGATTTGGGAGGAAATATCTACGCATACGGGGCAAAGTCTGATATCACGAATTTTGAGGATGCGGCTGAATTTGGAACAGAAAATCGCGTGCCGTGGAAAATTGGGATAAAGAATCCGTTCGACGGGGGAAAAGGAGCAGTTGCTGTAGTTTCATGCATCGATAAATCAGTGGTTACTTCAGGTGCGTATGAGAGATATTTTATGGTCGATGATAAGCGTTATCATCACATTTTGGATCCCAAGAGTGGATATCCTTGCCAAAGTGATTTGGAGTCAGTTTCGATAATCAGTGAAAATTCGATGCTGGCGGATTCTCTTTCGACTAGTTGTTTTGTGATGGGTTTTGAAAAAGCACGTGAATTTATGAAGACCTTTGACGATGTAAGATATGTTTTTATAAAAACTGATGGGCTTGTTGAATCGAACTGTGGTGATGAATTGAAAATTCTAGATTATTAAAATAAAAAAGGAGAGTCGGTGCTCTCCTTTTTTTCGTTAAACGATTACTACTGAGTTATCAGTGAAAGAGAAAGGAGCTGGGACGTATTTATCTGCAGCCCAATCATTTTCCCACCGTTTTCCATCCAAAAGATATCTGAACTGATATTCTTTTCCTGTCTCCAATGTAAGCTTAACAGAGAAACTTCCGTCCTTCTGTTTTTTCATTGGTGTATCAACACTGCTCCAACTGTTAAAATCGCCTGCAATCCAAACTTTTTCAGCGCCTTTTGCAGCTTCTGGAGAAAGCTCAAATTTTACAGCACAGGTTTTCTGTGTCTTATTATAGGTTTTGTAAAGTGCCAAAATTGACTCCTAAGAATTTTTTAATAGTTAGAGAATAAATTCTATGTTTTTTTTTGTCAAGAGCTTTTCATATTTGTTTTTTTAGTTTACTTGCGGATGTCGGAGATGATGGCGAAAATTGTGATAATTATTCTGCATCTTCTCCGTAGATGCTCCACTTGACGATAAAGTGAAATTTCTGTATCTTCTAAATACAAAATACATATCTATTCCGTCGATTTATCCAAATTGCAGAACGGATGTTGCTTCGTACGAAGCGATGAATCTTGCTAAAAAGGAGTAAGCTTATGGCTACTATCCCTACATCAAAAAATCGAAAATATCTTTTTACTTCAGAATCAGTCAGTGAAGGACACCCAGACAAACTTTGCGACCAAATCAGCGACGCAATCTTGGACTACGTTCTTAGCCTTGATAAATATGCGCATGTAGCGTGCGAATCATTTGCGACGACGAATTTTGTTGCCGTATGCGGTGAAATCGGATTTTCAGAACAGGTTGACGGCGAAAAGTGTTCTGCTTTGGTTGCCCAGAATGCGGAAAAAATTGCCCGCTCAGTAGCACGCGAGGTTGGTTACACGGATGAAAAATTCGGACTTAACTGCGACACTTTTGAATTCATGAACCGACTTCACACACAGTCTGCGGATATCGCTCAGGGCGTTGACGGC
>JAQYSN010000066.1 GCA_028725265.1 Spirochaetales bacterium
CAGGAAAAACCGATGCATCTTCGTTTTCCAAAGCCTGAATATATTCTTTAGAAATAGCGGTCTCTCTTTCAACCTGATTTATGTCAATTCCCTGCTCTTCTCGAGCATTTCGAAGGATTTCTCCGTAGCGTTCCATATCATTAATTCCTTGTAATATAAAAACTTATTCCGCATAAAGAAAGTTATTGTACTCGTTCGCATCCGGTGGAATATCATACAAAAACCTGGTATCTGGAATATCTGCATTTATCGCATAATTGTCAAAAGAAAGAATGAATTCTTCATCATTGGTAGTAACGGCCGTAATTTTAAGAATCAAAAGTTCTTTTGGATCAATCGCAATGTTCATTGTTCTAAAACTTTCCGAATTATTTTTTCGTGTAAGGACAAGTTTCTTAACTTTCTTACTCTTCGGATTATCAGGATCGATAGGTTCTGACTGAGGTCCGTTCTCATATTGAATTGAATAATATCGGTTCATCAATGAGAGCCCCTGAGGCGTTGCAACCGTAGCTACATTCTGCTCATCATCAGTTGTAGTATCCTGTCGTAAAACCGCAGAACTTTTTGGAATATAAATCAAAAGTTCGGTTCCATTGTAAAGAATTACCTGTTTTTCAGGTACAGAAAAATCCATTCGTAGCATTGAAGGTTTTTTAAATGAAACGACGCCTTCCATCTCTGTCTTGTTTGCAGAAATTTTTACATCAGCTTCGTACTGAGTGATTGATGCATATTTATCAGAAACTTTCTGAAAAAAATCTGCAGCAGTCATTATCTGATTTGGATTTGTTGTAGTTTTGGTATTTTTATTATTCGTTTTATTCGTTGCTTTAGACTGTGAAAACAGTGAAAAATTAAAAATTAATAAAAATATCGCAATAAAATATACTCGTTTCATCAATGAAAACCCTTATCTTTATATTATATTATAATATAATAAAAGTGTCAGTCAAGCAATGAAGAATCAAAGTAAAAAGCATCAATCTAAGAGAAGTTTTATTTCATCCGCCGTCAATTCCCTGTATTCTCCAGGTTTTAAGCCAGCATCCAGCGAAAGAGGTCCGACCGAAAGTCGCTTTAAATAGACAACTTCGTTTCCGACAGTTGCAAACATCCTTTTTACTTGATGATATTTTCCTTCCGAAATCGAAACCAAAACTTCCGAAGAAGCATCTCCGAATTCAGTCAGATATTCGCATTTTTTTTCGTTTGGCCAAATAAGAGTCGCGCTCTTGGCAACAAATGACTGTTCGTGTCCTTCCGCGATAACATTCAAACCAGAATTAAAAAGGTCGGAATATTTTTTTTGAGTTTCGATATCAACAGGATTTTTCAAACGGGCATAATAGGTTTTTACGACATGATTTTTTGGAGAAGTCAGTGTGTGCGTTAATTTCCCGTCCGTCGTTAAAAGCAAAAGTCCTTCCGTATCAACATCTAGTCGTCCTACGGGATGAAGATCGCCGCCAAGATAATTGATTTTGTAATCAGGTGATAGCAAGTCCAAGACCGTTTTATGAAGACCATCTTTTGTTGATGAAACTACGTTCTGACATTTGTTCATCATGATATAGACATGCTCTCGAATCTGAAGGATTTCATCATCAATTCTTACGACATCAACGTCGCAATCTACTGAAAAATCGCAGTTCGTACAGACACTCTCATTCACAAAGACTCGACCAGAATGAATAAGACTTTTACAGTCCTTTCGAGAGCCAAAACCATGATGCGAAAGAATTTTATCCAGCCGTTCTTTTTTCATAAATAGTGCCTTTTATCAGGTTCTTTCTTGGATTGGGACATACTCCCTTGGTTCAAGAATATTCTTGAATGCCGGTCGGTAAATTTTTCCACCAGAAACGATTTCCTCAATTCGGTGTGCAGACCAACCTGCAACACGAGAAATTGCAAAAAGAGGCGTAAAAAGTTCGCGGGGGATTCCAAGCATCGTGTAAACGAATCCTGAATAAAAGTCTACGTTCGTACAGATTTTCTTATCACTATTTTTTTCTTCTGCAAAAACGATTGGCGCAAGCTTTTCGATTGTCTGATACAAATTAAACTCTTCTTCAAACTGCGGTCCCTTCTCTTTTGCAAGAAGAGCGGCTTTTTTCTTAAGCAAGACGGCTCTCGGATCTGAAATAGTGTAAACAGCGTGCCCTTGTCCATAAATAAGACCTGTATGATCGAAAGCATCTTTATGGAGGATTTTCTGGAGATATGCCTTTATTTCAGCTTCGTTATTCCAGTCGTTGATATTCTCCTTGATGTTATCCATCATGCTCATTACTTTATTGTTGGCACCACCATGTCTGTGTCCTTTAAGAGAACCAACAGCAGCAGAAATTGCCGAATAAGTATCGGTATCAGCAGATGAAACAACGTGCACTGTCAAAGACGAGTTGTTACCACCACCATGCTCTGCATGCAAAATCAAAGCCAAATCCAAAGTTTCAGCTTCAAGTCTCGTATAAGATTTGTCGAGTCGAGTAATTCTCAAAAAATTCTCTGCTGATGAAAGAGAAGCCTTAGGATTATGGATATACATGCTTTTTCCATCATAAAAACGTCGTTTAGCCTGATAGCTATAAGCTGTCAATGTAGGAAATCGTGCTATCAATTCGATGCACTGGCGAAGATTATTTTCGACGCTTCGATTTTCAGGGTCTTTGTCATAAGAGTAGCAGCTCAAAACTTCATGAGCCAAATTATTCATGATATCACTAGATGGAGATTTTATAATTCTGTCTTCCGTAAAATTTTCAGGCAACGAGCGTTTTGAGCCTAAAAATTCGTTAAATTCATTGAGCTGATCCTGAGTAGGAAGTTCTCCAAAAAGCAGAAGATAAATTGTCTGTTCAAAACCAAACTGATTATTTTTTTCGGCATCAGCGATAAGGTCTTCAATATTATAACCGCGATACAAGAGTTTTCCAGGAACGGCAACTTTCTTTCCGTCCACTACTTCATATCCTACAACGTCACCTATTCGAGTAAGTCCAACAAGAACACCTCGGCCATCTGGATATCGTAATCCACGACGAACATCATACTTCTGATAAAGAGTCTGGTCGATTGGGTCATTTTTCCTTGCCAAAGAGGATAATGAATTGATAAAATTATTCTCAAAATAATCTGCCACTGCAAAACCTCGCAATCGTTTTTTATTGAATTTAAATTATAATAAAAGTCCTATTTTTTCAAGATACCAAGGTTTCAAATTGGCATTAGTTCACAAATCTTTTAAAATCAGCTGTGAAACATTTTAGATGAAGACAGTTATCTTTCCAAGGAGTTGAAAATCTACTCCAAAAATAATAGAATAAAACATCAATTTTTAGGACAAAAACGATGAAAACTATTTTAATCAAAGACATTTTAGTTTCAAATCCTGACGGACATTCCGTTGAAATTTACGGATGGGTCAGAACAAAAAGAGATTCAAAGAACCTTGTTTTCCTTCAGATTAATGACGGTTCTTGTTTTGCTTCAATTCAGGCAACTTATGACAGAGATTTAGACAATCCAAATAAAAATGATATTGAAAATCAGCTCAAAAGAATCACGACAGGAGCTTCCGTCAAGGCAACTGGAAAACTGATTCCTTCTCCAGCTTCAGGACAAGCTGTAGAAGTACAACTTGAAAAAATCGAAGTATTTGGAGAAGCACCGGCTGACTCCTACCCTTTACAGAAAAAAGGACACTCAGTTGAGTTTTTGAGAGAAATCGCCCACTTGCGACCAAGAACTAACATGATAGGAGCCGCAGCCCGCATGCGAAGCCAAATGGCATTTGCAATTCATACTTTCTTTAACGAACATGGTTTCCAATACTTCAATGCACCGCTTATCACGGCAAGTGACTGCGAAGGTGCAGGAGAAATGTTTCAGGTAACGACTCTCGATTTGAACAAAATTGCAGAACTTGGAATCAAAGCTGGGGCAAAAGGAATGGATCCTGCAAAAGCTGCAAACATCGTTGACTACAGCAAAGATTTTTTCGGAAAAAAAGCAAGCCTTACAGTATCAGGGCAGTTGGAAGCAGAAACTTATGCAACTGCATTGAGCAGAGTTTACACTTTCGGACCTACATTCCGAGCTGAAAACTCAAAT
>JAQYSN010000067.1 GCA_028725265.1 Spirochaetales bacterium
TTACACAAGATGAAGTTGATAAAGCTTTTGCTAGGGCGGCGAACGGAATGGATACAATTGTTGCCTACTGTGATCATGACTACAGAGAAATGTCCTATGATGTAGAAGAAGTTTATGAAAGAATTTGGAATGCAAGTAAAAAATATCCTGATGTAAAGTTTAAGAACTCTGGAGCTCATGAGGCTGCAATGGCGGTTACTGGGCAAATGTCTGAACCATTTGAATTGAAATGTGAAATTAAAACAGAGAATGGAATTACACGGTTATATGTTAATGCCAGTTCTGATACATTTGGTCCACAACCTTTTTTAGCAATAAAAACAAAAGATGGACGATATTTTATGGATAATTTTGATTTTCAAGTACCAAAACGTTCTTGGACTTATACATTTGATGAACATACAACATTAATTAGTGATATTGATAAGATTGGCATAGCTAGTAATTCTATGAGTGGAAATAAATGTGTAAGGGTAATGAATATATAAATATGATTATGAGCAAGCCAATATATAAATTTGATTACAAACAAAACTGTTTTGACATTTTACGTCTGAAGAAAACTCTGTTGATATTGATACAATGCTCGACTGGAAGTTTTGTGAAATGTTATTAAGCGAGAAAAAACTTGTCATCTAAATCAATTACAAAATCAGTTATTTGGCAGCTTGGAGGTAAATTTGCCTTACAAGGGATAGCTTTTTTTACAACTCCAATTTTTACCAGATTGCTTACACCTGCTGATTATGGTTATACTGCATTATATATGTCCTGGAGTTCAATTCTTGGACTTATTTTGGGATTACAGACATGTGGGTCGTTTCAAAATGCATTGTTAAAATATAATAAGAGTGAGCAGAATAGATATTATAGTAGCATAATGACAATATCTTTATTATCGTTTGTCTGTTGCCTTGCAGTTGCATTTCTATTTAATAAATTTCTTTCAATAGTTCTTTCTATACGAAATGATTTGGTTGTGTTAGTTATTTGTCAGAGTTTTGCAAGTTATGTAATTACATTCTATGTTGAAAAATATAATTCTCTAAAGCAAGTGGAAAAGTCAACATTACTTTCGATATTACAAACTGTTCTTTGCATAGTTTTTTCTTTGCTTTTTGTTTTTATTGCAAAAGATAATAAAGCAATAGCAAAGATTTATGGAAATGCTATGCCAATTTTAGCCATTGGAAGTGGATTGATTATATTTATTTATATAAAAGGAAAATGTTTTTGGAATTGGACTTATAACAAATTTTGCTTAACTTTAACATTACCATTAATACTACACGGAATTGGTCATCTTGTCTTTGCGCAGTCTGACCGAATTATGCTACAGAAAATAGTTGGCGAGAAAATCTTAGGAATTTACAGTGTAACATATACCTTATGCTCTGTTCTTACGATCATATATGGAGCATTAAATTCTGCTTGGTTGCCTTTTTATTATGATTTAAAAAAAGAAAATAAAAACGAAGAAATTAGATTTCATTCAAAGCAATATATAAAATTCTTCACCCTAATTTCTATAGGCTTTATATTACTTTCTTATGATGTATTTAAAATTATGGCGCCTTCCTCATATAATGAAGGATTAAAAATAATACCCTTTTTTGTAGCTTCTCATTTTTTTAATTTTTTATATTTGTTTCCTGTGAATTTTGAATTTTTTCATGAAAAAACAAAACTGATTCCTATTGGAACGTTATGTGCAGCAGGAATAAATATTCTGGCGAATTATTTGCTGATTCCAATTTTAGGTATTATTGGTGCAGCCTTGGGAACTCTTATTGCTCATGTTTTGCTTTTTTTGTTTCATCATGTCATGGCGTGTTTTTTTGTGAAAAAGGAGTATGAATATCGGAATACTATATTCATGTTGCCTTGGACTATAATACTACTCATCATTTGCGCATGTTTATATTTTTTTGACTTGCCAATTGTTATTCGCTGGGGAGTTGCGATTTTGCTTGGTATATATATGATTTTTAATATTTTTCGGAATAGGAGTTTCTTTTAAAATGAAGAATTTAGTTCTCATTCAACATGAGCCACTTACTGAGCGCTTGGAGAAAATATTTTGCATACAAGATTTAATTAACGCTGGTTTTTCTATTGAGTATTGGGATATTAGCCAGATATGTAATCCGGGAATAAAGCTTCCAAATTTAATTAATCGAGATTATGTTAGAGTTATTAGAGATGTTGATGAATTTAAGAAGAAAATCAATATTTTAAATCCGGATGAATATATCTGTATCGTAGAAATTCTTTTTTCTTTTGAAAATAGAGCACTTTGGAAAATTATAGATAAATCAGATTTAAAGATTATAAAATTTGAACGATATGGTAATACTGCGATTCCATCTACAGATTCATTATTTTTAACTTTTTTGAAGAAAATAAAACAAGGGAACTTGATTACGAAGATTGTGAGAAAGTTATTATTTGTATTGTGCATTAGACTATATAAACTAAGGCAATATGATTATTTAGTAACAAGTGCAAATCTTGAAAATGTTTGTAGAGTTAACCATCCTGATTATGATTTGTATTTGCAGGATAAAAGAGCAAAGCCTTTATTGGACTATAACTATATTGTTTTTATAGATACAGGTTTTGGTAAGCATCCAGATGAACTTTTTTTTAAAGGAAGTATCAAGAAAAATGATAATTTACTATGGCAGAGTAAATTATGCAAATTTTTTGAATTTATTGAGAAATTATATAAAATACCAGTCGTTATTGCTGTTCATCCTAAATTAGATTATAAAGATGAAGAATTTGGCGGTAGATTAAAAATAAAAAATGCAACATTAAATTTGATTTCTAATGCAGATTATGTTATGCAGGATCAGTCTAATTCAGTTTCATTTTCTATATTAGAAAATAAGAGAATAGGTTTTGTTGCTACTGATGAATATTTGAAAGAGTATGGGCAGTATATGACTGATTTAACAAGTTTGCTAGGATTATCAATTTTTAATATAGATAACGATAATTTTACTAATTTTAAATTTTCACAGATTCAAGATGAAAAGCGAAAAGCTTATATCTATAATTATTTAACGAGTCAAGAAACTGAAGATAAAAGTACAAGTGAAATTTTTGTGAATTTTTGTAAAAGTCTATAATAGAGATATGGACAAATATACATTTACTATTTATTTTTCAGTTCTGTTTTTCTCAACATTTTTTTCATTTGGTGTATCTCATTCTAAATCAAAATCTGAAGAATTTATAGGACGATTTATACTTTTTATTTCACTTCTGATTCCTGCAATCCTAAGATATGGCTTGGGAGCAGATTATGCCTCTTATGAATCCTTGTTTTATGATGATGAATATAGCGCATTTTATTTCAAGTGTTTAAAATTTTTCAACAGTTAGAATATGTTGTTTATTCCAGCAGGTTTTTTATCGAAAGTTATGGAATATAAAAAGGAAAGAGTCTTTTTGAGTTTGAAAATATTTAGAATGGCAAAATATATTGTTTCTGATACATTTCATGGCACCATATTCTCAATTATATCACATAAAAAGTTTTGCGTGCTTGTAAGAGAATCTAATAAAGAAAAAATGACAAGCCTGCTGGAGAGATTTTGTTTAGAAGAATATGCGGTTTTTAATTCTGACGATTTAGAAGATAAAATTTCAATAAATATTGATCATGAGCATATTGATGAAATTCGAAATTTTGAAAGAAATCGCAGCCTTGTTTATTTACGGAAAAATTTGAAATAAGCTAAAAATTTAATAATTCGATATAACAATCTGCTATTCGATATTTTCCTATATCTTTTCAACAATGTCGTATACATATTTTATTTATATAAGCGTGTTACTTGTAGGTTCATCTTTGGCTTTTTGTGTTGAATTCTCAAAAAGAAAAGATTCTGAGATTGTACTGCGTTTTTTGCTTTTTATCGTATTTTTGCTGCCAGCAATTTTTAGATATGACATTGCGGCGGATTATTCAGAATATAAACGCATCTATGACAACGACTTGTTTTTTAAGTATGCTGAGCCGGGATTCAGTTTTATATGCTTTATCTTGAAAAAGTTGTCACTTTCTTCGTTTTGGATGTTTTTTACAATAGCGTTTATAACGTATTTTTCATTATGCTTTTTTATTAAGAAAAAGAACTTTTTTTTGTTCATTGTTTTTTATATTGCATATTACGGATATTTCAATACTTATGACCAGATTAGGCAGGCTTTGGCGTTGCCTTTTATTATATTTTCTTTTTATAAATGCGAAAAAAAGCAATATATAAAAGGTTTCTGTTTTATATTGTTTGCGAGTCTTTTTCATTTGTCATCGTTAGTTTTCTTAATATTGATTCCTATTTGCTCAATAAAGATCAATAAAATTTTTAGATACATTTTTGTAATAGTGATTTCGTTGTGTTTTTTTAGAATCGATATATCAAATTTAGTTGAAAAAGCCTATGACAATACAGGATTCAGATATTTAGGATTGTTTGTAAATTCTCTGGAAAAAACATCTACATTAGGTTTTGGATTGCTTTTAAAGCTTGTGTATCCGTTGGGATTCATTTATTTCAATGAGCGTAGCAAAAAAAATAATTCAGTGTTGTATCGGAATGAAAATTTTTGTTTGCTTTATATTCTTATATCTTTTATGGTTTTGCGTTTTGATATTTTGAACCGTATTAGAGATGTCGTTTGGGTAGGGCTTTTGTTTTCTGTAACGAACATTCCTAAAAACAAGTATCGAAGAATTTTTATATATCTTTTTTGCGTTATAGGAATCATTCTCTACCTATATTTGATAAATGTGAGTGTTCTGCCAGGAACTAAGCAGCTTGCTCCATATCGTTCTATTTTTGATTATTAAACACTTTTTTTCAAAATAATATGCATAAAATTTCTATTATTCTTACAGACATTACAAAACGCGCAGGAACAGAGCGTGCTGTTGTAAATCTTGCAAACATTATTTCTAGTTTGAATTACGATGTTTGTATTTTTAGCACAGATTCCATTTCTGGTAGTCCGCAATATTACTTGAATAGAAATGTTAGAATTTTTCATTTCGGTCTAAAAATTTCTTCAGCAAAAGGCTTTTTAAAGATTTTAGAATATAAAAAACTGAATACAAAAATCATTGAGTGCATAAAAAATGAAAATATTGATTGTGTTATAGGAACTTATTCATTTTTTAATGCTTTACTTACAAGAATTCCTAATGTGGAAACTATTGGCTGCGAGCATTTCAATTATTTTAGTGCTTCAAAATTACATCGTCTTGTGCGGCGAATTTTTTATCCAAAGCTTAATGCTGTTGTTGTTTTGACGGAACACGATAAAGCACATTACTCATTTCTAAAAAATTGTTTTGTGATTCCTAATTCTCTTTCGTTTGAATCTGTTATAAAAGAGAATTGGTCTGAAAAAGTCGTGCTTTCTATTGGTCGTTATACAAAACAAAAAGGTTTTGATTATCTTATAAAAACGGCAGCAAAATTAAAAAAAGCCTTTCCTGATTGGAAATTTAAGATTGTTGGAAGTGGTGAAGATGAAAAATTACTAGAGAATCTTATTGCTGAATATCATCTTGAAGATTATGTAAAACTTTTGCCACCGACAAACAATATTGTGGACTTATATAAGTCAGCAAGCATTTATTGTATGTCTAGCCGTTATGAAGGCTTGCCGATGGTTTTGCTTGAAGCTAAGAGTTGTGGGCTTCCAATTGTTTCTTTTGATTGTCCGGAAGGTCCTGCAGAAGTAATTGAGAATAATAAAGATGGCTTTTTGTGTAAACCTGAAAATCCTGATGATTTGGCTGAAAAATTAAAGATTCTTATGAGCGATGAAAAACTTAGAGAACAATTTGGAAAAAAAACTTACATAAATAGTAAACGATTTTCGACAGAAAATATTACAAAAAAATGGAAACAACTTTTGGAGACTATTTAATGGATTCTGACACTCTTCTTTCAATTATAATTCCTGCATACAATGTTGAGTATTTTATCGCCAGAACTCTTAATACTTTTATTTCTCAAAATCTTGATGATTGTGAAATAATTGTCGTAAATGACGGTTCAAAAGATAAAACTCTTCAAATTATAGAAAAAATAGCACAACAGGAATCTCGTATAAAAGTAATAGATCAGGAAAATAAAGGCGTTTCTGTTGCTCGTAATGTCGGTTTGGAAAATGCAAGTGGCAAATACATTTATTTTATGGATTCTGATGATACAATTTCAGACGGCACTTTGGATTTTTGGCGAAATTTGCTTGCTGAGGATAAAAACTGCAATATATACGCGTTTGGATATAAATCTTTAATAGGCGAAAAAGAAAAAAAATATGTTTATAACCAGTTTGATAGAAAAGTTCTGAAAAATCCGCTATTAAAACAGAGTTTTTTGTCAAAAAAACTCTGTTTTCATATATGCAGCTGCATATATGAAAATAATTTCCTTCGGGAGAACAGTTTAAAATTTACTCCAGGCTTGAAAATAGGCGAGGACTTGGAGTTCATTTTGAAAGCCTTAAGCAAGACCAACGCTCTTTATTACAATGCAAGAGAATGTTTTATTTATTTAATTCGAAATGATTCTGCAATGCAAGGATATAAAACATTTTCCAAAAATCAGTTTCATTCCTATGAAATTCGCCGAGATATTTGTCTTTCGAAAAATTATCAGACAGAAGAAATCAAAAAATATTCAAATTTTTGGCTTCAGAATCAGTATGTGGCTCATTTGCTTACGTATATAAAGTCTGATTTTAAAGACAAAGAAATTACAGAAAAATTTATTGAAGATAAAAAATATCTGCGTTTACCGGCAATAAATGGAGCGTTTAAAAATACACTTGCAATAAAACTCTCTAAATTGTTGCCATTAAAAACAATATTAAAACTGTTAAAGTAAAAATTTCAAATAAAGGAACATTTTTCTATGCATTACGATTATCTTCTCGTTGGTGCGGGCTTGTTTAATGCAACGCTCGCGAATATTTTTGTGTCTAAAGGCAAGAAATGCCTTGTAATTGACAAACGTTCTCATATTGCCGGAAATATTTTTACAGAAAATCTTGATGGCATAAATGTTCACAAATACGGTGCCCATATTTTCCATACAGACAATAAAGACGTATGGAATTATGTAAACTCACTTGCAGAATTTAATCGTTACACGAACTGTCCTGTGGCTAATTATAATGGTACTCTCTACAACCTTCCGTTTAATATGAACACTTTTGCCAAAATTTGGAGTGATGTAATTACTCCAGAAGATGCTCAAAAACGAATTACAGAACAAGCTGCTGAAATGGCAGGTAGGATTCCTCAGAATCTTGAGGAACAGGCGATCAGCCTTGTAGGTCGCGATATTTATGAGCGGCTTATCAAAGGATATACAGAAAAGCAGTGGGGTAGGAAGTGTACAGAACTCCCAGCTTCAATTATAAAAAGACTTCCGGTTCGCCTTACTTTTGATAACAACTACTTTAATGACCGCTATCAGGGAATCCCTATTGGTGGTTATACTCAGATTATCGAAAAAATGCTTGAAGGCTGTGATATTCAATTGAATACAGATTTTTTTGATGATAAAGAAAAATGGTTTTCATTGGCTGATAAGATTATCTATACATGTACAATTGATAAATACTTTGATTATCAGTTTGGTGAACTTGAATATCGCTCTTTGCGTTTTGAAACAGAAACTCTTGAAAAGACTAACTTTCAGGGGAATGCGGTAATAAACTACACCGATGCAGAAACTCCGTATACTCGCATTATTGAGCATAAGCACTTTGAACCAGAAAACAAAGCTGCTATGGAAAAGCCTGTTACTATCATAACACGCGAATATCCTGCGACCTGGAAAAAGGGCGATGAACCTTATTATGCTGTAAATGATGAACGAAATTCAGTTTTGTATGCAAAATATAAAGAACTTGCTGATAAACAGGACAAAGTGATTTTTGGTGGTCGGCTTGGAATGTACAGATATTTTGATATGGACGATACCATTATTGCTGCCTGGGAAATGGCAAAAAAATTGTTCTAATCTTTATAAGCGGTGGTTTAGCTTAGTCGAAACCACCGCTTTTGTATTTTATTTCTTTCCTAATTTATATTTCTTCAATCCATTCATTCCCCAACAGAACAAATAGTAAGCAGAAGAGAATACATTCATCTTCAACACCTTACGGTAAATATTCCACTGAGGCTTAATCATTTTTGTTTTGCTTGCGGTCATACTATCATCACGCATTCGGTAATCTACAAGAACATCTCCATAACCATAAGCTGTAAGTCCATTCTTCATAATTTCAAGCCAGTAAGCATAATCATCGCGAAGAGCCTTAAGAGCTTCATTGAACATAACTTTGCTCGGAAGTTTTGATGTATCTACAATAGCTGCAGAAGGGAAAATAGGGCAGTGTCGAAGCAGCTGTTTATAGGTTCTTTTTCCTTCAAAAATATACGGGGCTAGTAATTCGGCATCACATTTACTGTTCATTCTGCGATAACTTGTAAAGTAGATTGCAACAGATTCATCTTTGTTCTCTGCAATATGTTTTATCATTGTAGAAAGATATGTTGGATGCCAAATATCATCGCTATCAAGGAAAGCAAAATATCTGCCTCTTGCAACTTCCATTGCTTGATTTCTGGCTCCACTTGAACCACGATTTACTGTAGCGCGAATAAGCTTAATTCTAGCATCTTTATCCGCATAAGACTGAACGACAGTGGCTCCTGCACCTTCGTCTGGGGAGCAATCATCTACGATAATCATCTCCCAATCGGTGTAGTCCTGTTTTAAGACGCTCTCGATTGTAGCCCCTACAAGAGCGGCACCTTTCCACATAGGGGTAATGATTGAAACTGTTGGATTTGGCATTTTATTTATCTCCTACCTGATTTTTGCTTGAATATATTTTTCGGCTACAAAAGCCATTATAAATGAAATTGTGGTATCCGTCAATTTTAGCCTCATAAACAAATGAGCCTAACCTGATTACACTTGTTTCCGAGGTGGAAAATGAAGGCAATACTGATCAAACCGGTAAAAGAAAGACTTTTAAAACAATTTGAAAAATCCGGAAAAAAACACGCACAGTTTGCAGAAGAAAACGGTCTGAATGTAAAGACATTGTCAAAATGGATTTACGATGGCGTCATCAGATTAAGAGTACAAACGAAGTAAAATTTCTAGAAATCAAAACGACAGCAATTTCGTCTGTAAACGATATCAGAATAAAAAAGTCAGGAATGGAAATTTTAATTCCAGCAGATCTTGAACAGTATCGGCTTAAAAATATTCTTACAGTTCTGGCTTCAATATGAAAATTGATTTTGAGAATGCGAAAATCTACGTGCGTCCGGGAAGCTCATAACAGACTTGTGAATTGGTCAGGTTGCTTCTCAGAAAATTATCAAGAACAGATGTG
>JAQYSN010000068.1 GCA_028725265.1 Spirochaetales bacterium
GTAAATGCAGGAAACCGTGGCAATGACTATAACATCACGTCTTTCCATAAGGCTGTAGGTTGCAGAAAGCCTCATTCGGTCAATTTCATCGTTGATTGATGCGTCTTTTTCTATATATAGGTCACGCGCTGGAACATAGGCTTCCGGCTGATAGTAATCATAGTAGGAAACAAAATATTCGACAGCATTGTTCGGAAAAAAATTCTTGAATTCCTTATAAAGCTGGGCTGCGAGAGTTTTATTGTGACTGATGACAAGCGTAGGCTTCTGAACCTTTTCGATGATTTTTGCCATCGTAAAGGTCTTTCCGCTTCCAGTAACACCTTTCAAGGTTTGAAATCTGTCGCCACGAAAAATTCCCTCAGCAAGTTTTTCTATAGCCTGACCTTGATCTCCTGAGGGTTCATACGGTGAAACAACCTGTAGCTGACGCATAGTTTTTATCCGTTTTAATCTCGTTCTTCAAGAATGACCACAACGTCAATGGTCTTTTTTCCACGAATTATCGTAACGGTCGCTTCATCCCCAGGCTTTGTCTTTTCCAAAGCAGAGTTATAGTCGGCCACATTCGAAACAGGAATTCCGTTTATCGCCGTAATGATATCACCACCGATATAGAACGTTGCCGATGAGCGCGAATAACGAACGGCTTCCGATCCTCCCTGCAAGCCAGCTTTTTCGGCATTGCTTCCTCGAGTTACTTCGCTTATCAAAATACCTGTCGATGTGCTCAAATTTGCATAGCGGGCAAGAGACGACGTTACAGGAACAGCCGTTATATTGAGGCTACCCCGTCTGACCTTTCCATAACGCATCAAATCCGAAACGATTCGCTTTGCCGTATTTACAGGCATTGCAAAACCAACGCCCGCACTCGAACCGCTTGTAGAATAAATCATTGTATTGATTCCAATCATACGGCCCTGAGTATCCAAAAGAGGACCTCCTGAGTTTCCAGGATTGATTGCAGTATCAGTCTGAATCATATCTTGCAGAATCGTATTGTTTGACTGAATCGGACGACCAAGGCTTGAAATGATACCAGTTGTCATCGTACGATCAAAACCGAACGGATTTCCAATGGCGATTACTTTCTGCCCGATACGAAGTTTCGAAGAATCTGCAAACGGAATCGTCGTCAATTCCATGTTTTCAGGAGGATCAAACTTAACGACTGCAATATCAGTCTGACTATCCTGCCCTACAAGTTTTCCCTCATACTGAGTTCCATCTGCAAGCGAGATGTAGATTTTGTATGCATCCTTGATTACATGGCGATTAGTCACGACATAGCCACGCTTATCGATGATTGAACCTGATCCCGTGCCTCCGTCCGTCGGATAAGCTTCGAAAAACCAGTTGTACTGTATTACCTGAGTGCTTATGTTTACGACTGCATCTGAGCATTTTTCATAAACGGTGATATTCTGTATTTCATCCTGAGTATAGCCGTTCTCAGCCGTATAGGATGCGACTTTTTTCAAGTTCGCGTCTCCGCTTTCAAAATTAAAAAAGTCCTCATTGTCATGAGCATCTTCCTGAAGATGGGATAAATTTGTCTGAGATGATATCGATTGAGCAGATGATGCATCTGATTTTGCTTCGACCTTTGAAACATCAGATTTTTTCGTCCCTATTGAAAAACACAACGTTACCGTAAGAGAAACAGCAATTGCCACGCAAATCGACGATATGACTATAAGTTGAGATCTTGAATACAATTTCATAAAAAGAATTATACATCAAAACAGATTTTTAGACCACACCGAAAAATTAGACCACACCGAAAAAATCATTTGCCAAGAGTAAAATTTCACGATAAAATAAATAATATAGAACTAATTGTTCAATAAAACACAAAAAATGGCAAAATAATGGATAGAAGACAGAAAAAAACTCAAAAAGCAATTTTCGATGCATTCATCAAACTGATTTCTGAAAAAAAATACAGCAAAATCACAATTCAGGAAATAATAGACGAAGCTGATATCGGCAGAAGCACATTTTATTCCCACTTCCAAACCAAGGATGAACTTTTGCAAGCAATGTGCAAGGATATTTTTGCACACATCTTCGAAGCTGCAAATGATGAGCACCACACTCATGGTCATCAACAACATTCTGGATTGCCAAATTCAGCCCTGTGTCATATCTTGCAGCACATCCAGGAAAATGACCACAACATACTGACGCTCCTTTCATGCGACGAAAACGAATTTTTCATCCAGTATTTCAGAAAAAATTTGGACAATCTGATGTTCGTAAACTTCATACAGTGTCGTCCTAAATCACTTATCACTCAGAATACCGATAAAAACGATGAAAACAACATCTTTACTACATCTGCGAGCGAAGATTTCATTCTGAACCACATCTCGGGCGCATTTATCGCTATGATTCAGTGGTGGATAAAAGGCGGACTAAAAGAAAGTCCCGAACAACTTGATGCCTGGTTCACAAAAGTCACCATAATGGGATTATAAAATTCAGGTGTTTTTAATATAAGTTTAAAAAAAATACTAGACAAAACAACAAATCTGTTCAATAATGTAAAAAATTAATAATTTATGCATTATTGAGGAGATATTACTATGCATATGGCAGATGCTCTTGTGTCACCAGTTGTAGCTGGCACAATGTACGGACTTTCGGCTTTGGCTGCCGGATGGTCAATCAAAAAAGTTCACGATGAAGACTTTTCAAAAAAAATCCCACTTATGGGTGTTATGGGCGCATTCGTTTTCGCAACCCAGATGATTAACTTCACAATTCCAGGAACAGGTTCTTCGGGACATCTTTGCGGAGGTATGCTTTTGAGCGCATTGCTTGGCCCTTACGCAGGCTTTTTGACAATGATAGGCGTCCTTTTAATTCAGTGCCTTTTCTTTGCAGACGGCGGACTTTTGGCTTTGGGCTGTAATATCTGGAATATGTCTTTCTATGGATGCTTTATCGGTTCCCTCCTATGGAAACTTATTATGAACAAGAATTGTAAGCAGTGGAAAATCATTCTTGCTTCAATTGCTGGATGTGTCATTACACTTCAACTCGGAGCTTTCAGCGTAACGCTCGAAACGCTTGCGTCTGGAATTACTGATTTACCATTCGGAATTTTTGTTGGAACTATGCTTCCTATCCACCTTGCAATCGGATTTGTAGAAGGATTGATTACAGCCGCTGTTCTCTGCTTTGTATTCGCAGCTCGTCCAGAATTCTTGTGGGGAATCGGACTGGACAATGCAGACAACGAAGCAGCTTCTGAATCGGCTCCAGCAAAAAAAGGATTCCTTTCAGCACGAAACACACTCATCGTTTTGGCTTGTCTTGCCTTAGTCATCGGAGGAGGTCTTTCACTCGTTGCATCAAGCAATCCTGATGGTCTTGAATGGTCAATGGAAAAAATTGCAGGAACGGCAGAACTTGAACCTACAGAAAAGGCTTTGAGTGCAGCAGAAGGTGCCGGAAAAGTTCAGGAAGCAACTTCATTCTTGCCAGACTATACTTTCAAAGACGTTGACGAAGAAAGCGGAGCTGCAATCGCAGGAACGACGGTTTCAGGAATCGTCGGAGCTCTATTTGTAGCAATCCTTTGTGCAGGAATCGCTTTGATTGCTCGTACATGCAGAAAAGCCATCAATAAAAAGAAAGTAAACGCTTAAAAGTTGATATTTACCCCCGACATTTCTGAAGGCAATTCATTGTCCTCTCTAGAGTGCTCGGGGGATTTTTTTTTAATCTTAAATTGTCAAATTAAATGCCTTTTTCCGCCTTCATATTTTCAGGTTTTAATTTAATACTGTAACAAGTTTATCTACCCAGGGTCTCCGCATTTAAAATACTTTTAAAATGAATAGTATTTAAAATTTAAGAAATCT
>JAQYSN010000069.1 GCA_028725265.1 Spirochaetales bacterium
TCTATTACAGAACTAAATTTTTCCAACGGCCTTGATGAACTTGGAATCAATTTTCGTTGTTCACTTGAAAAAATAAGATTTTTTGCTTTCAAAAAGTCTTCGTTATATTCACTAATTGAAAGTGAAGATACCTGTCCATAACAAGAAGTTGCAAGACTACAAATTTTATTTATCGCATTATATTGGGTATATAGTTCGATATACTCTTCGTTTTCCACAAGATTTTTCAAAGAATCTTTTGCCCGTTCAAAACTGCGAACAAACAAATCTTTTACGTCTTCGTTATCAGGATATTCTGAAAGCAAGATATAAGAACGATAAAACTGCTTTACCTGTTCATTTTTGCAAGAGTGCTCTATTTCGCTAATCATGCTTTTAACGAGCGGAAAACTATCATTTTCATCAGAATCATTAACAGAAGATAAAGATGCAGATGTGTTTGAAGCACATGAGCAAAACAGAGAAGCGAATAGTAAAAATAAAACAAAATACTTGTTAAATAAATTCAATCTAAAAAAAATCTCCGCTATCAGTCTTCCAAATAAACATGTTTCTGGGCAAAATAATTTTCTCCAAGGCGAACGATTACAAATTCTTGCTCATCGCCCTCACCGTCTTCATCTTTGTAAGTCCAAATCGAACGATGAAAAATCGAATCTGGAAAGGTCTTTATGTGATCGAAAATAGCCTGTGAAATTTCAGCCGATGGAATTTCAGCAATGAAATAGATTTTATGCTCATCATCAAAAAGAATATCCAAATCTTCAAACCGATCACTAAGTTTAACAGGTATTCCATTTTTTGAAACGAGAGTTATCTTTTCTGAGTTATCAGGATTTACAAGTTCAAACTTTTCGTTAACAGTCCCGTCTTTCAGAGTATGCTTTTCGAAAACATAGGTTTCAACAAAGCCTTCATACCATGCGACTCGTGAACCGTCCTCAAAGAAAGTTTCAACACAGTCATAAATTTCATTGGAATCATAATCAATTGCAATCTTAGAAAGAAAAAGACCTTTTTGAGCAGGAATCGTTCCAAACAGGTCATCATACAGATATTTTACTGACTCGCTTTTTGACAGAGGATTTTTTTCATCAAACTCAAAATATTCTGCAATTTCAAAAACAGAATCTAAATCACGATCAATATATCTAACGTTTAAATATCCATCAGTAAAAAGTGATTTTCCGAAAACATTACCATTCATTTTATAAAGAATTTCGAGAGGATATCCGTTTTTTATTGTAAATACTTTTTCGTACAAGTTATCATCTTGGGAACTATAACACAATACGCTAAAAGAATGTGCCAAAAGGTCAGGATATTTTTCCTTTGAAATCTGCACAATTTTTTCTTTTGTAGGATAAACAAAAAAGAAATTAAAGCCTTCAAAAAGTGATTTTTCAACAAAAGAAACAGGCATCCATCGGAAAGAATCAGCAAGCAATGAAAAATCCGTATTGTCATCTATGCATATGGATGAAACTGAAGGGTATGAATCATATTTAACAATTGAATTTGAAGAAAGAACTTCTGCTGTTGTAGGAATGCCAAAGTCACAGGTAAGACGATAATCCACCACGTAATCCTGATTCAAATCGGCATCGACAAGTTCAGGACGGCCGTCAACATATTTCACGGAAAAATCATCAGTAAAATCGCCTGTAAAATCAAAAGATAAGGTTCCGTTGAAATCAGCAAGAGCAATGATTAACTTAGACTTAACGGTCTCATCCGTAAAACAAGAAATAGTTTTTTCAAAAACAGTTGAATTAACCGGCTTTTTTAGAAAGCCCAAAAACAAAGAAAGTGCATCATCCTGCGAAATCATCGAATACTGCATTGCAACATGCAAAAAATCAACTTTCATGTCATTTTCAGAAAAGTACTGTTTCAAAAGCCTGTTCTGAAAGTTCATATCCCGAACAAAAAAGCTCGAATAAAAAATTACGTCAGGATAAACTTGAGAAATCAACTGAATCTTTGAAATAAAATTTGATGCAATCAAAACGGAAGCCGAATCAAGTTTTTCTTTATTGAAAAAATAATTATTGTATTCAGATTTGAAAAAAAGATAAGGAAACCTGTAATCTTCCGGAAAAACTTTTGTTGCACTAGAAATTATTGAACGAGCCTTTATGATGTCGCCCATGTTGTAACAAGCTTTTGCCCTGATATATTCAATGTCAGATGAAAACCTGCCTTCAAGAAGCCTATAGGCAAGCTCGTTTCGATTTGTATCAGAAAGGACATCAGCATATAAAATCAAGCAGTCATCACTTTGAAAATATTTCCAATCATTCAATTCGTAAGCTTTTTTTGCACATTCATAAACTTGATTTAAATTTCCGCTGAGTTTTTTCAAAGAAAAAGCCTTTGCGTACCATAAATCAGAAATTTCATCATCATAGGCAAGACCTAAATCAACCTGAGAAATTGCAGAATCGTAGTTTTCATCTTCAATATAATTTTTTGCATTCAGTGAATAGCGCAGAGCTGTTTGTCTCTGTGCAACTTTTGCATCAACAAAATCCTGCGAGAATAGATTAAATCCGACAAATGCAAGGCAAACTGAAAAAACAGCTAGATATTTTCTCACGCTCAAACTTCTCCATTTGAATTATTTTTTTTAAATTTTTCGAAACCCGGTAATTCAACGATTTCTTCGCAGGAAAGAGTTTCTTTTTCGACAAGAGCCTTTGCAAGCGTATCAAGAAGACCTTTGTTCTCCGAAAGGTTATCAAAAGCCCTTTTCTGTGCATTCTCGAGAATATTTCGAACAGACAAATCGATTAATCGTGCTGTTTCCTCACTGAACATTTTGTGTCTGGCTATATCTCGGCCCATAAAAATCGGCTCATCCTCTTGGCCATAAGAAACAGGTCCTAATTCTTCTGACATTCCCCATTCGCAAACCATCTTATGCGCAATTTCTGTAGCACGCTGAATATCATTACTTGCCCCCGTCGTAGAAGTGCCATAAATTAATTTTTCTGCAGCATAACCACCATAAAAAATCACGAGTTCGTCATCAAGCATGATTTTAGTTTCTGAATATTTGTCTTCTTCCGGCAAACCTATCGTAACACCCAATGCCCTTCCACGAGGAATAATAGTAACCTTATGCAAAGGAGAAACATTTTCCAAAAAGAAATACTGAATAGCATGACCTGCTTCGTGATAGGCCGTCATAAAACGCTCTTTTTCCGACATTACGAGGCTCTTTCGTTCAGCGCCCATTAAAATCTTATCACGAGCATCTTCGACCTCTTTATTCGAAACTTTTTCAAGATTTCGTCGAGAAGCAAAGATTGCAGCTTCGTTCAAAATATTTGCAAGATCAGCGCCACTCATTCCAGGAGTAGAACGAGCAAGTTTTTCAAGATCAACGCTTTCGTCCATCTGGATTTTTCCGGCATGAACATTAAGGATAGCCTTTCTTTCGCTCAAATCTGGAAGAGCAACTGTTACCTGCCTATCAAATCGGCCTGGTCGTAGCAATGCAGAATCCAATACGTCAGGGCGGTTCGTTGCCGCAAGAACGATTATTCCGGGCGTCGAATCAAAACCATCCATTTCAACCAACAGCTGATTCAAGGTCTGTTCCCTTTCGTCATGTCCTCCACCAAGCCCTGCACCTCTAGCACGACCGACAGCATCGATTTCATCGATAAAAATAATACAAGGCTTAATTTTTCGTGCCTGTTCAAATAAATCCCTTACACGACTGGCTCCAACACCAACAAACATTTCTACAAAATCACTTCCCGAAATATGAAGGAATGAAACACCAGCCTCTCCGGCGACAGCCCTGGCCATCAAAGTTTTTCCGGTTCCAGGATTTCCCACCAAAAGAACGCCTTTTGGAATTTTAGCACCGATACGTTCATATTTTTCAGAATCTTTCAGATAATCAATGATTTCTGCAAGTTCTTCCTTGGCCTCTTCTTGGCCTGCAACATCATTAAAAGTTGTTTTATTGTCTTTAGGAGTATAAAGTCTAGCATTACTTTTTCCAAAATCCATTCCACGGCCATTCTGCACGTTATTAGAACGAATGAACATAAGAAAAATCACGATAAAAACAATCCATGGCAAAAACTGAGAAACATAATGCATAATGCCATAGGACGATGTCTTTCCGGTAATCTTGATTCCGTTATTCTTAAGAAGGTCAATTAGATTTGAATCATCATACGGAATCACACAAACAAAGCTCTGATATTTGCCATCCGAAAGTTGCATCACGCCTGAAATATTTTTACCATCAGAAATCAAAACTTCCGTAACCTTTCCGCTTTCAACAAAGGATAAAAAATCCGAATAAGAAAGCTGAGTCTGAGTCGGCTTATAAAAATTGAAAACTACAAGCATGAATGTCATTATCAAAACCGCTACAATCATCATCCTAAGGAGGATTGCATTCGGTTGATTTTTATTCGGGTGGTTCTTAAAATCTTTCATTAGCACTTACACAACATACAAAGGCTTCTTTTCCGTCATCTGCAGAAGAAACGCCCTTCAGTTCATTCTCCCAAAATTCTATCGTTACAGGTAACTTTACGGAGATGATTTTTCCTGATGAAAGCTGCTTTTCAAATTCATCTTTTGATTTGCGGACAAGGACTTTCACGAAATTAAAATCAAAATCTCCAAGTTCTTCTATTATAGCAAATAAATAAGAGTTTTTTCCACTATTTTCAAAATGTTTTATTGAAACTTTTTCCTCGTCAAAAGACATCGAGATGCCACATGTATTTATAACTTCGCCTTCACAAAATTTTTTGATATTGTCATATGAAATTCGATTTGCAGACTTTATCTTTTCGAGAGCAGCGTACACAAGCCTAATTCTCAGACTCAAATGAAGGCTCATGAATTCATTTTTATCAAGATACAAGGAAGTGCCGTCATTTTTCCATGGATGTTCCGATACAAGCATTTCAAAAAAATCTTCATCAATTCTTTTTTTCTGCATGCCATGATTCACGGCTGATTGCCAACCTGAAAAGTTTTCGTTTAAAACCGGAACAAGAACGTTTCTAATGCGATTTCTAAAATACGAAAGATCCGAATTCGTAGAATCAGTTCTGTAAGATACTTTTTTCTCATTGAGATATTTTATGATTTCTTCACGTGAAAAATTCAAGAGAGGTCTGAAAAACACACCCCTTTGCCTAGGTATGCCACAAGCAGAAGACTGATAGGATCCTTGCAAAAAACGCTGAAGCAAAGTCTCCTCCTGATCGTTCTTATTATGGGCAAGAAACACCGCAACACAACCTTTTTCTTTAGAAAAATTTTCGAACGCCTCATATCGAAAAAAACGAGCCGCTTCCTCAACGCCCTTATTTCGATTATCTGCAAGAGATGCAATTTCTCCCATTCTTGCATTTACAATCGAACACTCAACGTCCAGTTTCTTGCAAAGTTCAAAAACAAATTCACAATCTCCTTCGCTTTCTTCTTTTTTACGAATAAGATGATTCACCGTCAAAACATGAAGTTCCATCCCTGTTTTTTCACGAAGAGAACACATGGCCAAAAGCATAGAAACAGAATCCGCACCGCCAGAAACAGCCAAAGCTATGTCTTTTCCAAAAAACTGAGGAGGAAGATTGTCAAAAAACTTGTTTTCAAATTCTTCAAAAAACATCGTTAATATTTACAAAAAAAAACTGCCTTAACATCAAGCGACATCAAGACAGCCTTCGTTCTATTTTTCGCAAAAATTATGCACGAACTGAAACAATTACAGTCTCAGGGTCGCTAAGAACTTTAATTCCCTTTCCAAACTGAAGGTCTTTAATCAAAAGTGATTCACCAATCTTCAATCCGTCGATATCAACTACGACTCTAGCTGGCAAATCTTTTGGAGTACATTCGATTTTTACAGATGCACCTGTAGACAAAAGGAATCCACCTTCTCGAACACCAAGTGGTGTACCAGTTGTCTGAATTTTAAGGATTTTTCGGATTTTCTGATCATCATCAAGAGCATGGAAATCTACGTGAAGATTCTTGTTAGAAATGATGTCATATTCTGTATCTTTGATCAAAGCGTTGAGTTTTGTTCCTTCAACATCAAGACAGATGATTGTTGTAGCAGTTGCCTGTTTCCAAACTTTTGTGAATTCTGCTTCATCAACTGTAAGCATTGTTGACTCACCTTTATGGTTGTAAACAACAGCAGGAAGTTTTCCTTCTTCTCGGATTTTTCTTGCAGCAGCCTTACCAGTTTCTGTTCGTTTTGAAGCCTTTAATACTAACTGTTCCATTTTTAGAACTCCTTAATAAATAAAAAATAAGGAAAACTACAGGCAACAACTAGTTTCTAGAAAATTTAACATTGCTTTCAACCCCATCGTTCATCACGCCAGAGTTTTCCCAAAATAACTGGGTTGGCAGGATTCGAACCTGCGGAATGACGGCACCAAAAGCCGTTGTCTTACCACTTGACGACAACCCAAAATATATAAAAATTACTGATTAATCTTCAGCAAGGCCTTCTTCAAAGTGCCCTGCCTCAAACTCAGCAATAATTTTATCTTGCATCTCGGTCCTAAATTCAGGACTGATTGGATGAGCTACATCCTTATAATCACCGCTACTCGTTCGCCTACTAGGCATTGCGATAAACAATCCCTGTTTACCTTCAATAATTTTCACGTTATGAACTACGAAACAATTATCAAACGTAACTGTAACGTAAGCTTTTAGTTTTCCCTCCGCAGCAACTTTTCTAATGCGGATCTCTGTAATTTGCATATTTTTACTCCTATACACAAACTACCAGATGACAAAAAAATCAGCAGTTCAGAGAACAGAAGGAAGCAAGCAATAACGACACTGCCAGTCATTACAAAGTTTTGTGTATACAGCTTTTGCAGATTCTGAATCTGAAAAAACTCCGAAAACTGTCGAGCCAGAACCTGTTACTTCAACAAATTCTGCATCCAAAGCCTTTAAATCATCAAAAGCCTTCTTAATTCCAGGAAATTTAGAAAACAACGGCTGCGTAAACGAGTTATAAAAAGTCCATTCAGAAACTTTTTTATTGTACACGCCCTCTAAATCATCAAGAGATGCCCTATTCCCGTATTTATCTTGATAATCATCAACCAAAGCATAAGCCTCAGAAGTAGAACTATGCTCATCCGGATAAATCAAAACAAAAGAAAGATCATCTCGCGCAGGGATTGGCTTAATAACCTCCCCTTGCCCTGTAACTAAGGCACATCCACCTTTCAGAAAAAACGGAACATCACTTCCCACCGTCAAAGCAACCTCTTCTAGTTGCGAAAAATCCAAGGGATAGTCAAACATCTCGTTTAATGCAAGCAGTAATGATGCGGCATCCGAAGAACCACCACCAAGACCTGCACCAGAAGGTATACACTTATTCAGCACAACTTGAATACTTTGTGTTATACCCGAAGCCTCACAAAATTTCCGATAGGCTTTGCTTATGGTATTATTTTCAGGCAAATCCATCTTTTCACAAATCACTCGACAAGAATTTTCTGTTTCAGTCAATTCAATATCCAGTTCATCGTAAAGTGGAACAGTCTGAAATATACTTTTGATAGCATGATAACCATTTGGCAACTTCCCGCACACCTCAAGATGAAGATTAATTTTAGCAGGAGCTTTTACATGCCGAACCATTAACATACTAAAAAAAATTATACCAAATTTAGCATTTTAGTCAATAGAGCAAAAAACTTGAAAAAAAGGCAAAATCTAGTTGACAATCTAATATCCATTGAAATATGTTTTATATTGTAGATGTTTCTACAAGGAAGGGATTAAATGCTAGCAGCAAAAGACGTTGTTGAAGAAAAATCAATCTATATGATGTCAGATAACTACGACGATGACTTCGATGAAGATTTTGATGACAACGATGAAGATTTTGATGACTTCGATGATGATTTTGAAGACGAAGACGAGGACTTCGACGAAGACTACGATGACTTTGACGAAGACATGGACGAGGATGATTACGACTACGACGAAGACAGCGATGATGAAGACTTTGATGAAGATGATGAAGAGTTTTCATACGATCCTTTCGACGAGTAACAATCATAAAAAATCAATTCATTTTTTGTAAATAAAACAAAAAAAAGCATCTGATATTTCCAGATGCTTTTTTTTATTACATCAATTTTTTTATTACATCAATTTTTCGCCGGCTTTCCACAATGACTCAAGTTCGTAAAAATCACGAGCTTCCTGAGACATAAGATGGACTACAACAGGACCCATATCAATCAGATTCCAATCATCACCATTAGGAGACTTTCTGCTAGGAGCATTAATCTCAAGATCATTTTCTTTTGCATAGTCCTTTACCTGTTTGTACAATCCTTTCCAATGCGAAGAACTATTTATAGTTACGATTACAAAATAATCGGTCCAACTATTCAACTGAGAAACATCAAGGACAGTTACATCCTCACCTTTATAATCAATCATAAGCTGTGCAATTTCCATTGCTTTATCTTTTGCGCTTTTCATTTTTTATCACCCCAAAATCACTTCATAAAAGTTTGCAACGCAAACATTGAAAGATAAAAACAATCACCATTTGTAGTAGTTTTTATCTTAATCACAAAAACTTTAGTTTACACGACGTCCATCAAAATCTTTTCCCAGGATGATAGTAAAATCGGTCTTTGAACTTGAGTCCAAACCCGAAGAAGTATCCTGAATTTCATCAACTATAATGTTGTCACAATTGATAAAATCTCCCAAAGCCTTAACGACATCTTTGTTATCAATATGGTCAATAATAACAGTCTTTTCATAATCATTTCGATCCGCATTTTTCGATGGCAAAACGTTATATCCGATTCCCTGAAGCAAAATCGAAGTATTTCTAGCAAGCCCCTGCACGGAAGTTCCGTTCAGAATTTCAAGTTCATAAGTTCTACTAAATGCCATTTCATTTTCCATGATAAGAGTCTGCATACTTACCTTGCACGAATCTTTTACAAGCTGACCATCATAATAGGGAAACAAAAGGTCAATTCCATCAACACTCTTTGTATAACCAGAAATTGTCTGAGGAGCAAGTTTTTCTGAATCAATCGACGAAAGCTCTTCCAAAAGCCTTTTTAAATGTTTTTTCTCGATATTCGTCGTAAGGAATTTAGAAAGTTCCGTCATCACCCGTTTCGAAGAAATTCGCTCGCTTTTCTCATTTAGAGTTCCCAAAAGCGATACGACGACATTTTGCGCCCTTTCCTGAACATCAAAATAGGTTTCATTTTCTTCTGAATAGTAAAGATAGCTATAAACCTTATCTGCATCAAGCCTGACAGAGCCAGAAGGAAGCAAAAATATTTCATCCTCTGTTCTGATATCAATCGGGGAAGGAATAAAAAGCCTTAAACCTCCGACAAAATCAACGAGTTCAAGCAACTGGCTGATAGAAATCTCAATCGTAAATGGAATTCTCACAGAATTACCTGAAGTTTTTGTCTTTTCAAAAAACAAATCTTCTACTTCCTTGCGATAGAGTCCCATCCCTTTTTCCAGATAAATATCGCCTATAGGAGCAGTTCTGTCGATAGATGCCCAAATATTACCAGTTCTGTCTGGGATATGAAACATCGCAGACCTTTTTGTTCCTGGATAGAACATCAAAAGATCGGAAGCGATTATTTTTTTATCATCATGAAGAACGAACAAAACATTCAAAATCTGCTCATTTTCCAAAAGGTCATCGATAGGATTCGTTTTCAACGAAAAGAACAGGATAAAAGCGACTGTCACAAGGACTGCAAGACTGATTATCAAAAAAAGATAGCTCTGTTCCCGAATTTTTTTTATTTTTCCTGACATAGACTCTCCATCAAACGATATGTTTCATCCGCAACTGCACACCCCTTATTTTCAAGGTAATCAACATTTTCTTTTAGGACATAAAGCATCAACTCATCAAGGCCCATATCCTCAAACTGAGCAAGATACTCTTTCGTTACGTGCGGACGACCTGGTTCAATTTTATCTGCAATATACAAAATTTTTGCAAGTGGACTCATTCCGCATTTTCCGAATGTATGATAACGGACGGCTTCCATTATATCAGCGTATTCATCAAAATCCAAGTTGAATTTCTGATTCAAGACGATTGCCGCAGCCCTTCCATGAAGCAAAGCAGGTTTTTGCATTTCAATTTCAGAAATCTCCATATTATCCTGTCGTGCAAGGTCTATAAGTTGTTTATCTGGAAAATCCTTGCAGATATCATGAGCAACTCCGGCAAAATAGCCGAACTTTTCATTTACGCCATATTTCCTGCACAAATCAGAACTAGTTTGTGCAACTCTCAGGATATGTTCAAACCTAGATTTTTTCACCGATTCTTGTGCAAAATTTACAACCTGCTGGGTCAGCTGTTCAAGCCACTCAACTCCGTAAAGTTTGTTTTTGCAGATATAATCATAAACAGCATCCGGAACCATATAGCGACAACTTTCTCCATTCTTAACTCGTTTCCTAAAATCAGAACTAGCAAGAGGCATAACAGGATTAGTAAGAGGCGAAAAAGGGAACTTGCTTTCAAGAGGCAAATTACTCATCTGTCGCTTTCCGACGATAAGTCTAATTCGCAATGCAAGAGTATCGGCCATATGCCAAGTATCAAAACCAGAAAGCAAATCATCACCTATTATCAAGCCTATTTTTCCCTCGATTTCATTCTGATATCGGGATTCAAGATCATAAATCGTATCGAGAGTGTAAGAAAGTCCTTTCCGATTGATTTCACAATCATCAACGATGAAATGAGGATTCGAACTAGTCGCAAGACGAAGCATATTCAACCTATCCTCATCAGAAACTACAGCCTTATAGGATTTATGAGGCGGAATACAAGCCGGAATAAACAAAATCTTGTCGTAGCCAAATTCAAGTCTGACATCTTCAGCAAGCATAAGATGTCCAATATGTACAGGATTGAAAGTTCCTCCCAAAACTGCGATTTTCAAAATCCACTTCCTTGTTCCGAACCCGGATACTGAGTCGTTTCGGCAGAGCACGAAGCCCTGTTTTTCATAAATTCACTTTTTTTGGTTTTTCCTTCACGATTCAAAGCCGTCTCCCCTGAAATCGAAGCAAACCTTTCATTTTCCTTCTTGAAATTTTCTTCAACAAGCGAAATTATGGCCTTTTGAACATTTCCAAGTCCCTTTCTCTCGTAAACCGACATAAAAAGAACTTTTTCATCAGGATTATCGTTAAGAAATTTAGCCTTTAATTCCTCGGCCCTCTGTTCGGCACCTTCAACATCGATTTTATTGCAGAGAACAATTCTTTTTTTCTTAGACAGTTCCTCGGAAAAAGACTTCAATTCATCTTTCAGCGTATCAAAAGCTGTAAGATAATTATCATCTGATACATCGATAACAAAAATCAGGCATGAAGTTCGGCTTATATGCTTCAAAAACCTAGTTCCTAGCCCCGCTCCTTCACTTGCGCCTTCGATAATTCCAGGAATATCGGCGATAATGATATCATACTGATTACCTTTATCATGAGCATCTCCTGCATGCAGGACACCAAGATTCGGTATTTTCGTTGTAAAAGGATACGGCGCAATTTTAGGACGAGCGTTCGTAAAATAATCCAAAAGAGAAGATTTTCCAGCATTCGGAAAACCAACAAGTCCACAATCAGCCATAATACTAAGCTCTACTTTAAGGAATCTTGTTTCTCCACTCTTACCCTCGTGGGCATACTTTGGTGCCTGATTAGTCGAAGACTTAAAATGCATATTTCCCCAGCCACCCTTGCCGCCGGTCAAAAATTTATACACTTCATTTTCACTTTCCGTCGTAAATTCACAGATTAGTTCGCCTGTTTCTGCATCACGAATTGTAGTTCCAGGTGGAACAGGAACATAAACATCCTCTCCATCTCGGCCATATCTATTGGAACCTTCTCCATCGCATCCATTTTTTGCCTTAAAACACTGTTTATGCCTAAGATGAGAAAGAGTCCTTAAATTTCGTTTTACGCAAAAATAAACATCGCCACCACGACCGCCATCACCACCGTTAGGCCCTCCATTTGGGACATACTTTTCTCTGCGGAATGCTATACAGCCATTTCCGCCTTTTCCTGAGCGAACCTCTATTAACGCTTCATCTGCAAACGAAATCACAATTACACTTCCTGATTAAAAAAAATCCCCAAAGCGCTCCGAATTATAAAAACGGAAAAATGCCTCGGGGAAATCACATCAAAAAATTGATGCCTTGATAAAAAGAAACAAAACTGCCTAAACTTAGCCCTTTACAGGTGAAATTGAAGCAAATTTTCTTCCCTTTCTTTCATGATATACAACATTTCCAGATTCTGTTGCAAAAAGCGTATCATCTTTACCTTTCTGAACATTTTCACCTGGATGAATTTTTGTTCCACGCTGACGAACAAGTATAGAACCAGCTGAAACTAATTCTCCGCCGAATGCTTTAATACCAAGATATTTTGGGTTTGAATCACGGCCGTTTTTAGCACCGCTTCCGCCTTTCTTTCGTCCCATTTTTATGCCTCCGCAATAATTTTTAATCTTCAACTCGCAATTTGATACACTTTGGATAATCTTGAGCTATCAGGCTTAAACCTTCATGCAAAAATCCAAAACTGTATCTTAAAAGTGACTCATCATCACTACAAAAACCTTTGACAGAAAACGCGAGAAATCCTCTGTCAGAAGAATTTTCATCAAGGACGATGGAAGTTTTTTTTTCAAGCATGACCAATACAGTCCGTAAAAGACTCGTGACAGCCGCACAAACTATATCCTTCCCTTTTGCAGCAAAACCTGCATGCCCTTGTGCTGAGCAGGACTGTAACAATCCGTCTTTTGAACGAACCAACAGAACCTGTATCATAATTTATGCAGTAATATCTGTAACACGGACATTTGTATACTGCTGTCTGTGTCCGATTGTTCTTCGATAATCTTTCTTGCTCTTGTATTTAAGAACGATTACTTTGTCGTCTTTGAAAGTATCTTCTACGACAACTTTTACAACGGCACCTTTTACATAAGGAGAACCAACTTTTACTTTATCCCCATCACTTACAAGCACTACAGTATCAATATCAATTGAAGAACCTTTTTCAGCATCAATTTTGTCAATCTGAATAACGGCATCTTTTTCAGCTTTGTACTGTTTGCCTTTATAATCAATAAGTGCGTACATTTTACACCTCTAAAAAATATTGTCTTAAATTTCCGGTACTAAACGGGGGCATACCGAAAATTAAATTATGGTAGGCTTGAATTATAGCTTTTTTTTTCGG
>JAQYSN010000070.1 GCA_028725265.1 Spirochaetales bacterium
AGCCAGTTTTCAGGTTTTCTCTTAAATTTATACCCCGAATCTTTTAATGATGAACAAAAGGCAAAAAGCTGATCTTTAAGTCCACCATCAGACAATCCTGCATGCTGAAAGGTGAATTTATAATCATAGGATTCTCTAATAAGGAAGGTTTTTCCAACACGACGACGACCATAAACTGCAACAAAATGAGACCTATCATCTTTTGCAATGCTTTTAAGAAGTTTGATTTCCTCTTTACGACCAATAATCATAAAAACACCCCTATAATCTACTTAATCTATGATTTTTAGCCACTTTAAGTAGATTATAAAGGAATATTTTAATTTTTTCAAGGATACATATATGAAATGTGAACCTTGAACCATTCCTCGGCGTTGTGACGGTGCTCTTTTTTATTCGTCATAATAACTGGGGCAACCGAAAAGAACACATTCAACCGTTTTATCATTCTCCGGGCAATATATGCCAATTTGTTTTGACTGACTCACCCAGGATGTGTTTAATGAATCCCAGACAAAGTCATCCGCCAGAGTTCTGAGTTTTGCAATGCTAAAATCCGAACAGTCCTTGCCGTCTACAATCAGCTGGGTTTTCTGGTCAGAATAAATTTCAATTGCATTGAATTTATCATTTTCGTCGTATTCAATTTTGCAAAAAGAGTAATAATCGCTAGTGTCTTTATCAAAGTCGTAATCATCATCAAGGTATTTGGTGAAATCGGTAATAGGCTGTCCAGAAATCTTTGACATTCTTTCGGCAATTTTCAACATGAAATTCTTATCAGCAGATGTCAGCTTCTTTTCTTCATTATTTTTGAAGTTATTTCCAAAAACTTTGTGAACTGCATCCCCATCCGAACCGAACTGTACTCCATTTGCACTTTTTAACAAAGAAATTTCAATTTTAGCCATATATTCTACCTTTCTTTTCTAGTTCTTCTTCATAATCAAGTTTTTTATTGATGGCAGAATCATATTTTCTACCAAATTTACGGCGAATATTCTTTATATCCATATATTCCGATTCAAGAAATTTACCTTCAGAAATAAGTTTTGCCTGCATAAGTCTATATCGTTTTGCAGATTTTGAATTTCCGTAACTACTTGTTTGTTTATGATTTTCCTTGGTCATAATTATACAAGGCCCTCTCCACCTTGACAATGAAGAACAACTCGCTGCAGGCATATGATGAATCTCATAGTTTTTATCTCCCGCAACAAATTTTCTTAGGTATCCGTAACTTCCGCCTTTGTCCTTTAGCATAGAAGCCTCTTCTACAAGCTTTCTTGCTACTTCATCAAGGATTCGTCGGAAAACTCCTTGACCAAGCCTAAATGTAAATTCACCATTTTTCTTTCTGGGCTGAGTTTCCCAGTGATTTTTAGACATATTTATATCCTCCTTAGTTATTGGATGATATAAATATATTTTTAATGCATAAAATTTTACCGGGTAATTTTTATGTAATTTTTATATAAATTTTATTTTGAATTTGCGAGTTCTATAGCCAAATTAATGCTCTGCATTGAATAAGGTTTATTTGTCTTTCCATTAACAAATCTTTTAAGCATTACATTTGTTACCTGAATATTATTTTTCATAATTTCTGAAGCAACAGATTCAAGACTTTTGGCTATAACAGTTCTTCCATCCTCATCAACAAGACCTTTGTCTATCAATTTTTGAATCCAATCAGGATGTTTTTTGGCAGCTTTTGGATGAAGTATGCTAAGGATTTCTTCAATTTGTTGCTCTGCATCTGGAGAAAACGGATTGATATGTGCATAAGGTTTTAAGAAATCGGGAGCAGATTCCTTGATTGTCTGTTTAGCAAGATGTTCATCGCACAATTCTTGAATTATCACATTTTTCAGTTTACTTAGTTTTTTTTCTGAAGAATCTTTTTCCATAAATTACCTTCATTACCAAATTATACCACGCTTTCGAAAATTTGTGGCAGGATTTATCTCATTTCTTCAAATTCACTTGTTGTTATAACAGTATCAAAACCACCAACATATTTATCAATTTCTTCGTGTCTATCGATTCCTGTATAGCTGAGGCTGGAATCTTCATAACTTCGGAATTTGAAAATTGCATCATTCATCACAGAGCCATTGAATACATTCAGGCTTACCAGAAGTTCAAAATCCTTCAAATTCAAACCTGTTACTTTTTTGAAAAGCCCTGGTTCAAGCTGAGTGATTACATCTCGCAAACAATGCTCTCTGTAATCGGTAAGATACATAAATACAGGAATGCGAGTAGCAAATTTTATCAGTTTTTCCTGAATCTGCTTTCGTTTGCTCTTATACTCCTTTTCTTCTTCGCTTATTATCTTCTTTTCTTCCTGGGTCATTTTTTCCTGTTTTTCTTTTTTTGCTTTCTTGACGGCTTCACTTTTGTTGATAATTGTCTGAATATCACTGTTCAAATTACGGAAGCCTTCTATACTTTCCAAAGCCTTCATTGCTTCCGGATTATTCATAAGCCGGTCGAGAGTTTCATTATCAACATTTACAAGCAAGGCACTTTCCCATCGTTTTGCAAGAAGAGTTGCACTTGTTCCACTCATCGCCATATCAAGAATTTCTGTTGCATTTATCTGCTTCATTGTTGAGCCATCATAAGCCAGAACTGGAAGATACGAAATAAATTCTTCAACAAGTTTTTGAGGATTGTCTTTAAGCGGATCTGTGTTTAAGTTTCGGCTGTAATCGCTGATTTGTTTTAGTGCTCTATCTAACGCAAAATCAAAGATGTAACATTCTTTCTTCAATATTACACTTTTCCCTAAAGAATCTTTAATCTCCCATGGACTTTGAACGCGGAACGCACTCTGAAAATAAGTTTCTGGACTACGCAAATTACAGAGCATAAAAATTCCTGTCCACGGCTTTACAGTAACACCAGTCATAAGTTTTCCACATGAAAGCGTAATTGTTTTTGTTTCAAGCGGATTATCCATCGCAATCTGAACAGGCTCTAACGCTGCCATACCAACTCCTGCCCCTGTTCCTGCGCAAACTATTACTTTATAATCGTGAAAAAATGTATTCTGTTTTTCTTTTAGAAGATTTGCCATTGCAAAACAAGAAGCAACCCCCGGCAAAAGCCAAACAGTATGATTCAAAACACTTAAAAGGCGAGTATCGCTGAAAGGCATAGGAGGCTTTTTACCTTCTCCAAGTTTCATATCATCAATATTTGACGGAAGATACGAACCGCGAATCAAATCAAGCCATTTTTGAACATGCTCCTTATCGCGGAATTGAGCATCTTTTCCTTCTCCAGTTGCTTCAAAGAAATAATTCAAGTCGAATTCGTTGTTTTCACCTCTACGCGCAATTTCTTTGATGCTTTCTGGAATCTGATAAGTCATCATTACCATTCTTGGAAGTGAAGCGTATGGATTTGGTTCTGGTTTATTCCAATTTTCTTTTTCTCTCTGCTCATCCGAATATGTCCAGCTAAAGATTTGTTCCTCAATAAATTCTCCGCTGTTTAAAGCCCTGAATGGAGTTCCACTCAAAAACAAGTAATGACTTGTCGTAATTGGAAGCCATGTTTCATCAATATTGTTTCCTGTATTATCTAAAATCGTGTCTTTATCTAAGTTTTCTTCGTCTTCGCTTTCAAAAAGTTTCTTTGCATTTTCACGCCAGGCACCAAAGTGATATTCATCAAAAATTACTAAATCCCAATTTGTCGTATGAACCCATTCGTTTCGTGCTTTTATTCCGCCGTTTTCGTTGGTTCCCAAAAAATCCTGAAAGCTACCGAAACATACTATTGGCTTTGATTTATCACATTCTTCGTAGGTACGGCCTTCGCGACTTACAAACTGCCAGCCCTCGAATAGAACATGTGTTTCCAAATCTTCTTGCCAGGCACTCTGAACAGCAGGTTTAAAAGTAAGAACCAGAACTCTTTTTGCGCTCATTTTCTGAGCAAGAAGGTAGGAAGCAAATGTTTTACCAAAACGCATTTTGCAATTCCATAAGAATTTTGGAGTGAAATTTTCTGAAAGGATACCTTTTTCTTTTTCTGAACTGATTTTTTCAAAATATGAGTATGTCTTATCAACGGCATCTGATTGTTCTGGTCGAGGTGCAAAATTTGCACTTCTAGTCCTTAAATCGATGTTTCCGGTTTTTACAGCCATAATCGCGGCAAGGACTTCTTGAACCGTACATTTGAACCATTCACTCTTGCTGTCATTTTCATCACGAATAGCCTTTATTCCCCAATGCTCCAGAACGCGATGTACATCATGATCCATAAAAACTGAACCATCTGTTTTCATTGCGCTTTCTACAAGTTCAACATTCCAAGATTTTGTTGGTGTCAATGTCGGATAATGCTCCTTCATTCGTTCTTCGATTGCGCGTTCAGTATAACCGACTTTAAACATTCCGGGAAAACGAGTGTCAGAATATGCATAGATAATAGGATTTGATTTTGGACGTTGTGGAAAGAAAGACCGCTTCATAATTTTACTCCATTGGACGAATCATTGACCTATATTGCATATTCGAGAATCAATGTAAGCCCATTCATCTGCATTGATATTCCATTTTTTACATAGTTGTTCGTCTGTATAAATTCCTTCATATTTGTCTAATTCAGGTACAAAACAAAATTTGTTTCGAAGAACATCTTGTGAAATAACAGTTTGTAATAGTAAAAATCTAACAGTTTTTGTAAAAATATAAGATTTAAATGCATTTACCTCTTCTTCTGTATCAAATGCTCCTAGCACAATGAATGATTCTGTGCAACATTCTCCTGGCTTTGCAATTTTCGTATTTCCGTCATAATAGAATCCAACAGGCTTTGTAAAATCTGTTTGACCAGCTATCGGAGCTTTTGGAGCAATAAATTTCCATTTATCCAATAGATGATTAGAATCATCAACATCTTTTTTATCTGCATATTTCAAACCAATCTTCTGGATAAACCAGCAAGGGATTCCTGATTCTTTCGGTTGATAATTTGTTGGAAGTCCAAAAGGTCTTTGAGGAGATACTGTATTTTCAAGCGTTCTTGATAAATCTTGAATAGTAAATACTTTTCTAATTATTGGTATAGATTTATTAAATCTTACAAAAGTTTTAAACTCATTTAATTTTCTAATTTCTGTTTCTTTTTCCTTTGCAAGAACATTTGTTATTTCGCAATCCTTCTCATTATCTCTATCCCATTTGAAATAGCAAACACCACCTGCTATGTCTACACCCGAAAAGACATCCGCTGAATTAGGATAATCCACAATATTTGTCAGATGCCTATCATTCAACATTTTCAGCCTAAAATCATCAAGTCCAAAGCCTCCTGAAAACCAACGGGAAGGAATAATCATAACAATAAAACGAGGTTGTAATTTCTTTGCCTCATTTACGAATTTATGATAAATCGGTTTCGCTTGTCGTCCTGCTCCTCCTGTTTCCAACTGATACGGTGGATTCCCAATAATTACATCAAATTTCATATTTTCTATTTCTCCTGGAATTGCATTGTGTATAAACTGGTAAGCGTGGCGTTCAAGACCTTCTCGGTTTTCATCTCCGTATTCACTTTGACTTGCACCACAATGAAGGCATTTTCCATCTAACCACAAATGTTTTGTATTTGTATAAAAAATGTTACCTTCAGTGTTCGCAAATTTTGAAACACTGTATTTACCGCTTGCATCTTTTGAACAGTAAACACTTCGTCGTGCCAAAAGACTTGTTAGTTCCGTTATTGCAATGGCGTATAACTGTTCCTGAAAAATATGGTCAATTCTTTCCTGCAAATCTGGAATTTTGTCTTTTAATCCATCAATTAATCGCTTTGCAATTTCACGCAAAAAAACTCCGCTCTTACAAGCTGGGTCTAAAAACTTTGCATTCGGGTCGGTAAATATTTCCTGCGGTAACAAATCAAGCATCGCATTTGCAACTTCTGGTGGAGTAAAAACTTCATCGTTACTAAGGTTTGCAAGACACGACAAAACATCAGGGTTGTAATTATTCTGACTGTTCATAGACTCTCCTGTAATGAATCAAAGGAAATTCTTTTACTGGCGCAAAAATTTCAGCTTCATCACCAAGGTCAGAAAAAAGATTGCCTTCTTCATTCGCAAAATCCTGGTTTACTAATGAGTTAAAAGAAAAATCACGGCGTTTTAATTTTTCGCCGACTAAACTCCATTCACTAAAAATAATTGGTCTGTCTGTATCGTTTTGGTTTTCATCAACTTCTTTGAGTGAAAGCGCATTACCACATAAAATATTTCTGTTCAAAATGAAAGATGCTGATTTTTTAGTTTCTTCTATTTGTTCTTCAGATAGTTTTTTTCCGCAATTTTTTTGATAACCTTCATTCCAGATCTTAAAAAGGCGTTCACGACATACTTGTGCATTGTCTTGCAAAATTTCGATTCCGTAGACTGAAGTAATTGCAAGAATTGAATGTTTTTCCCATTCATTAGGATTTTTTGAGTATTGTTTAGTTACGATTGCAAGTTTACGAGTTAAAATTTCGGCAAGGAAATTTCCGTCACCGCAGGCAGGTTCCAAAAATCGGCTTTCTATCCGTTCTGTTTCGTCTTTTACTAAGTCGCACATTGCTTTTACTTCGCGTTCGGCAGTAAAAACTTCGCCATGGTTTGCAACTCGTTCACGAGTCTTTATTTGTGATTTTTTATTTTGTTTTTCCGTCTCTGCGTCTTTCACCAAATGCACCTACAAGTTGTTTCAGAAATAAATTTCTTTACACTTTGTAAGTATAACATAATATCTACAATATGTAAGTGTAAATTTTAGATTTTTACTTACAAAATGTAGAAATGATGACTGGAACGGAAATTTTAGAAACACTTTCGGCAAATATAAAAAGTTTTAGAAAAGAAAAAGGATGGACGCAAGAAAAACTTGCAGAAGTAGCTGAAATGTCCGTGCAAGCAATAAACTTTTTTGAAGGAAAACGCCGATGGCCAGGAGAAGATTCTCTTTCAAAACTCGCCGATGCCCTTGGTGTCGAAGTCTATCAACTTTTTGTTCCGCGAGACAAAACACCAGTCATAATAGAAGAAACTCCCGAAAACGAAAAAATCCGTACGCAAATCACAGAAGAAGTCGTGGAGAATATCCGCCGCATTCTGAACAAAACGCTGGACAAAGTTGTAGAATAGCCCCCCCTCAAAAAAAAATCGTTAACTCTACTTAACAATTTCACTTAAAAATCGTTAAATGTACTTAACAATTTTGACAAATCGTTATATACTAGGCTTATGGAAAAGCTGATTGAAGTATTCAGAAAGAAAATCGCCTTAACAAACCTGGATTTTGTCAGAAACATCGAAAGTCAGATTAACTGGTCGGCTCGTCTTATTTGCCTAAGAGGTTCACGAGGAACTGGAAAAACAACGCTGTTTCTTCAGCATATCAAAAAGACTTTCGGAGACAACCTTTCAAAGGTAATTTATGTCAGTCTAGATAATCTGTATTTTTCAGACAATTCTCTAGTTGACTTTGTAGATTCTTTTGTAAAAAATGGCGGTCAATTTCTTTTTCTGGACGAAGTACATAAATATCCAGACTGGTCGCGTGCAATAAAGAATATCTATGATGACTATCCAGAACTTCATGTCGCTTTCACAGGTTCATCATTATTGGGAATTTTGAATGCACGCTCGGATTTAAGCCGCCGCGCTCTTGTTTACGAATTACAAGGTCTATCGTTCAGAGAGTACCTTAGTTTAACTGCAAAAAAAGATTTTCCTATTCTATCCTTAGAACAAATTCTTGAAGATAATGAAAAACTTTCTGCACAAATTGCTTCACAAATAAAACCATTTGAATTTTTTGAAGGCTACTTAAAATATGGTTATTATCCTTATTTCTTGGAAGGAATTGACGATTACTACAGCCGCCTTGCAGAAACAGTAAATATGATACTTGAGGTAGAATTACCTCTTCTTAGAAAAATTGATGTCTCGTATATCGTAAAGATAAAAAAACTCCTGTCTGCTATAGGAAAATCTGCTCCATTCATTCCGAACACGACGGAACTTGCATCTCACATTCAGATTGCACGACAAACCCTTTTGCAATATTTTGAATATCTTGAAGAATCAAAATTGATTTATCAAGTATTTAAAGAAACACGCGGACTCGGTACTTTGGAAAAGCCAGATAAAATTTTCTTGGAAAACACGAACCTTATGTTCCTGCTTGGAAAGGAAGATACAAATATAGGAAACATTCGTGAGACATTCGCATTCAATCAGCTTTCTTACAATCACGAAGTTCTTTTTTCCGAGCAGAGCGATTTTTTTGTTGATAAGAAATATACCTTTGAAGTTGGCGGAAAAAATAAAAAACGAAAACAAATAAAAGATATTCCTGATTCATACATCCTCGCTGATGACATTGAGTTCGGAACCGATAAAAGAATCCCCCTTTGGCTTTTGGGATTCATGTATTAGACACACTAGACAAAGTAACATAATGAAAAAAACAGCCGTCTACCTTAAAAGTGGCAAACGGCTAGAAATAATAAATTCCAAAAAGCGAGTTTGATGTTTACGATGTAGCATAAAACTCGGACACGGAAAGCGTTAGCG
>JAQYSN010000071.1 GCA_028725265.1 Spirochaetales bacterium
AGAAATTTTCGGAAAGGAAGGTTCTAAAGGTGTAAACCCAGATGAAGCTGTTGCAATTGGTGCAGCTATTCAGGGTGGTATCATCGGTGGTGATGTAAAAGATGTTCTTTTGCTTGATGTAACTCCTCTTTCTTTGGGAATTGAGACAATGGGTGGTGTAATGACAAAACTTATTGCACGAAATACAACAATTCCTACGAAAAAGAGCCAGATTTTCTCAACAGCCGCTGACGGACAGACTGCCGTTTCAATCCACGTACTTCAGGGTGAACGAGAAATGGCTAGCCAGAACCGAACGCTTGGTCGATTTGACCTTGTTGGAATCCCAGCTGCTCCTCGTGGAGTTCCTCAGATTGAAGTTACATTCGATATCGACGTTAACGGTATCGTACATGTTAGCGCAAAAGACCTTGGAACAGGAAAAGAGCAGAGTGTTCGAATTGAATCTTCAAGTGGCTTGAGCGAAAGCGAAATTGACCGAATGGTTAAGGAAGCTGAAGCAAACGCTGAATCTGATAAAAAAGAACGAGAGAAGGTTGAAGTTCGAAATGAAGCCGACTCTATGGTTTATGCTACAGAAAAATCTTTGAAGGAACTCGGAGATAAGGTATCTGGAGCAGATAAACAGAAGATTGAAGATGCGATTGCTAATTTGAAGAAGTCTCTTGAGGGCGACAATGTTGAAGATATTAAGGCTAAGACAGAAGAACTCAAACAGGCTTCATATAAGATTGCTGAAGAAGTTTACAAGCAGCAAGCAGCTCAGGGCGGTGCAGCTGGTGCAGAATCTGCTAATGCAGGTGCATCTGGAGAACAGAGCACCGGTAGTTCAAGCACAAGCGGAACGGCTGACGATGTAGATTACGAAGTCGTAGACGACGACAAATAAAATTTACGAACCGATTTTCCGCGGTTCTAAAAGGGGGCGCACCTTGCTGTATAGAGGCGGGTGCGCTTTTTTTTAGTTTTATGCACGAGAGGCTTGGTTGTTATTGATTGAAAAAATAAGCCTCTTATGTTAAAATTTTAGATAAGGATTTAGAAATGGCTAAACGTGATTATTATGAAGTTCTTGGTGTTACTAAGAATGCTACAAAAGAAGAGATAAAAAAAGGCTATAGAAAATTAGCGATTCAATATCATCCTGATAAAAATCCTGGAAATAAAGAAGCAGAAGAAAAATTTAAGGAAGCAACCGAGGCATACGAAGTTCTTTCTGATGATGAAAAACGAAAAGCCTACGATCAGTTTGGTTTTGCAGGTGTAGATGGTGCTGGTTCCGGAGGATTCAATCCGAATCAGTTTCATGATTTTGACGATATTTTTGGAGATTTCGGAAGTATATTTGAAAACTTTTTTGGAGGTAGTTCTTCTCGACGTGGTTCTTCAGGACCAAATCAGGGAGCAAATCTCAGATACGACCTTGAAATTTCATTTCAGGAAGCCGTTTTCGGAACGAAAGCTGAAATTTCTTTTCAGCATGAAGAAACCTGTGATTCTTGCCATGGTTCAGGCGGTGCAAATGGTGCTTCTAGAAAGACTTGTCCTACATGTCGAGGTGCAGGTCAGGTTCGACGAAGTGCAGGATTCTTTTCGATGGCACAAACGTGTCCAACTTGCCAGGGAAGCGGTTCTGTAATTGATAATCCATGTCCTTATTGTGGAGGAACTGGTGTTAAGAGCAAGAAAAGAAAGATTGCAATTACGATTCCAGCCGGAGTTGATGACGGAAAACGAATTACAATACCTCGTCAGGGAAATGCAGGTCGAAACGGTGGTTCTGCGGGGGATTTGTTTGTAGTTATTCATGTTAAATCTCATGAATATTTTGAACGAGATGGCAAAGATTTGTACTGTGCGGTTCCAATCACTTTGCCACAAGCAGCTTTGGGAGGAGAAATCTTCATAAATACGCTTGATAACAGAAAAATCAAGCTTAAGATTCCTGCTGGAATTCAAAGCGGTAAGCTTGTTAAAATTCGTGATGAAGGAGTTGCTTCAGTCAATTCAAGTTCAAAAGGTGACTTGTACGTAAAACTTATCGTGCAAACTCCTTCAAGACTTTCTTCTAAAGAAAAGGCTCTTTATGAAGAATTGATAAAAGTTTCTGATTCATCTGACTCTCCAAAATTGATAAAGATATCTGAGTTATCTAGGAATTGATTCTTAAGGAGTTTTAGATAATGAAAAAGACGGCAAAACGATTTTGTCTGGTTCTCCTGCTAAGTTTTGTAGTTGCTTGTATTGTGATGAGTATAAGCTACTTTATTATCAATGATGCTACGGGACTTTCGACAACATTTTTGCTGGGCTTTTTCTTTTTCACCTGTTCCCAAATTTTAACTTACAAATTTGTTGACTTGTTCTATGATCGGTTCGTTTATGAGAAAAAGGAAAAAAACAGGTCCTTTACAATAACAAAATCTTCTGATGGCGTTGATTCAATCGAACTTGCCCGACATCTTTGTTTGAAATTTGACATTTCAGAAAATGCAATTTTCGATATTATCCCACTTGATTTTGCTAATAATCTTTTTTACGTCTGTGAAGTCGAAAATAGCCGTGTTGGTAGTGAAATCGTAAAGAAAATCGTTCAAAGTACTTTTGACGCTGTGGGAAATAATACTGATCTCAAAACAAATATGGATTATTTGGATAAGTCAATCTTCCTTTTGAACATGAAGGGTGTCAGAATTTCCGTGTTGGTTGGCATTATCAATACGGATGGTATGAGCCTTACTTTTATAAACGGTTCTGACTGCGATATTTTTATTCATCCTAAAAAAACATCGATTATAGATGCTACTCCGTTGATTTCGAATAAATACGAGATGGCTGCTGAAAAACAACTTCCGTTTATTGAAACGAATTATCCTTTGAAAAGTGATGATGTGATCGAAGTTGTTATGAGAAGGGGAGTGGAAATATGACTTATGCCGTTACGATTTTTTTGAACCTGGCTTATGCCGCTTTTCTCTTTTATGCTGCCGTAAAAGTAAAGATTCGAAAACAGATCAATGTAGTTTCGATGAACTATGTTTTTGTTTGCTTTGGAGTTTCCGCTGTTTTGAATGCACTTTTTATTCTCTTTTCTCTTTTGAAACTAGAAACTCTGTCGTGTATAGTAGGCTACTTGATTTATTTCATTACATCTGTTGGTTCTACATATATTGCTTCTAACTTTTTAATCTCGTTGAATACTACGAATAAAACGATTATATCTCTTTTTGAGGTCGTATCTATTTCTGCCGCCGCTTATATGGTCTTTATGACTAGTACGGATTTTTCATATAGCATGGCATCAGGCTATTACATAAGAATGCATAGTGTTGGAACTTCCAATTTCTCATCTCTTACATTGTTCTATCTGATTTATGTTTTGATTTTACCGTTAGCTTCAGTTATCTCTTGTCTGATTAAAATTCTTCGCAATAAGGAGTTGTCCGAAAAGCTGTTTTTGGGCTATGTGATGGTTGCGATAACTTTTTCTTTTTCGACGCTAGCCGTTATTCTTGGACTTTCGCTTTTTAATCCAGATTCGGTAAATTATTATAACGCGCTTTTTCCGTTTTCGTTTGTAATTTTACCGATGATACTTTGGATTAAGCCATCAGACGAAAAACTGACGCTTTCTTTTTCACTGTTTCTTATAAAGGATTTTTGTTGTTCGGTCTTGGGCGCAGGCGTGCTATTTTCTGTGCCATATATGCTTTCTATTTTGATTAAGAGCGAATGGCGAATTTCATATTATTGCTTGCTATTGCTATGGAATGTTGCACTTCTCATTGGATCATGGTATTTAAGCAAATTCCTTTATGGTAGATATGCAGCAAAGGAAGAATTTAACAGAGTTGGCTATAGGATTTCTGAAGAAAATCAGCTTTTACAGTACCTTCAGTATTACACTGAAAATATTTCAAGTACGAAACTTGATGCAGAATACAGTATCGGAAATTTAAATAGAACATCCGATGATATTTTGGATTTTATAAAGGTAGATTTGGATCGGTATTTGATAGTATTTGGAGAAATCAAAAACAATACCCCTGAGATTAGGCGAAACATGCTTGTCCTAAAATCAATCTATCGAACTATTTTTGATTGTACGCCGGATCTTAAGATATTCATTGAAAAAGTAAATGATTTTATTTTCAAAAACATTCCTACAAATGCAGAAATTCAGATTTTCTTTGCATTTGTTGATTTTAATATGCAAAAAGTTTCCTATGTAAATGCAGGAGTTCCTTTTGTCGGATTTTTCGAATCTGAACAGAAGTTGGTTTCTGCTGTCGAAAACGCAGGTTTTAGGCTTGGCGAAAACAGCGATATATCTTCGCTTATTGATGTAAAATCAAAGATTGTGAATGCCAATGACTGCTTTTATATTTGTGCTGATGAAAATGCTGATTCTGAAAAGATTCTTGACAATAAATTCAGAAATTCTGGAATGGGGCTTTCAATGCTGAAATTAAAATTCAGAGGTTCAATAAATTGATGAAGTTTGCTTTTTATAATTTAGCAAAAAAATTTTTTTGCTTTATGTTGTGCTTTTTTAGTTTGATTTCTTTTGCTTGTGCAAAATCGGCAGATGAGGAAAAACTCGAATCGCTTTTTGCCAAACGTTCATCGGGACAATATCCTTTTACCAATGTTTTGGGGGAAGCCCCTGAAATTACTGAAAAAATTCTTAAAAATAAGTCCGCTTTCCTCGCAGATTTAAACTATGTTCTTGAAAATGACAAGGATGACTTGCTTCTTTTAATAGATAAGACTCATAAAGTATCAAGCGACTATAAGCCAGAAGACTTAATTCCTCTTACGGATAAGGCCCACTACAATTTTTACAGAAATGATCTTTCACTAAGAATCCCTGCTGAAAAATCTTTGCAGAAAATGGCAGATGCGGCAAGAATGGATGGAATTACGAATTTTGTCGTAAGTTCAACTTTCCGCTCTTACGAATATCAGGAAAATCTTTTTAACCGTTACGTAAAGCAGGATGGTCTTGAACTTGCTGAACGATACAGTGCCCGTCCTGGAACAAGTCAGCATCAATTGGGGACTGCCGTAGACTTTGGCTCAATTACAGATGACTTTGCCGAAACTAAAATGGGGGCCTGGGTATATAACAATGCTGCAAGGTTCGGATGGTCACTATCATTTCCTAAAGGATATGAACCTGTAACGGGCTATA
>JAQYSN010000072.1 GCA_028725265.1 Spirochaetales bacterium
AACGTCGCCTCATTATGCCAATAACAGTGATTGCATGATAGTAAACCACGAAATGGATATTAATAACCTTTCCGCTATGCTCGTTCGACACAAAATCGCCTATACACCGAAACAGACCATCAAAAAAATCTCAAGTCGGCCGTATACAGGAATCATCATTGATGCGCGAGGAGTTCTGCCCGTTCAAGGAGAATTCGTTTCTGAAAAGGGAAAACCTTGCTTTTTTCCTAGAATTTGGAACGAATCAATGGACCTTATTTATGAAAAAAACATGGAAGACAGTGAGACTGCAAAAAAAATCGGAGTCGTAAGTTATCACTACTCTTCTGATGAAAAACTATATTCGCAAAGAATCGGAAACGATCCCCTTCGAATCACTGCAAAAAAAATTTTCGGTATCAACAGAACAGATCCTGTTATTTCAACAAAAGATGCCTTGAAAATACTTTCAGTCCCAGAAAACAAAGAGCTTTTGCGACAGGGTAAAGTCGTCATCCTTTTGGATAAAGAAGAATTGATTTATAAAGCTGTCGCTCCTGAAAAAAACGAGTCCTATTATGTAGTTTACAGAGATACACAGGAATTCTTTTATGAAAGAAAGATTCCCGATGTTGCCGTGGAAGATTCTTACAAAGGAATCAAAATTTCAGTACACAACCTGAAATTCATAGCCGATTCAAATGAATTTTTACCAGAAGAAAAAAGCCGTTTAGATGCCCTCTATGAAGAACTTGCAGATAAGACTTCAAGCGGAGAATTTTCAATCTTGGTTGAAGGACACACGGCTTCAGTTGGCAAACCGAACGGAGAAATGAATCTTTCGATAGACAGGGCAAAAACACTTATCAATGAAATGACTTCAAGAGGTATTTCACCTTCGATTTTCAGTTTCAAAGGATATGGTGGAACGATTCCGCTTGCAGACAACAATACAGAAGAAGGCCGCGCTCAGAACCGACGAGTTGAAATCATCTTAATTCCGAAAGCTACTTACATACAGCGCCGCTAACGCGACACTCGAGTTTCTAACGAAACATCGCAAGCGCCGTTAATACGTCGCTGTATGTAAGTGACGAGTTTGCTTCGCAAACATCGCAAGCCTGACAAGCGTCGCTAACGCGACACCAGGATGTTGCGACAACAGCGCGGCAAACTCAACGAGGGGCTGTCCAATAAGTATAAGTCATTGCCGTGCTCGACACGGCAATCTCTTGTATTGCAATTAAATGGATTTTCGGGTCAAACCCGAAAATGACACTTTTTGAACTTATTGGTCATCCCCAACTTTTTTCTGATGAATTTTTTCTCCGCACCATCCATGGTGCATCTATTTTAATTTAGCAGCCAGCAACTTAACGCCTTCGATTATTGCTTCGTGCTCATGCGGTGCAATTCGTGCATAAAGAGAATCTGGAGTATCGTCTTCAAGAACAGGAACTTTCTTTTGAATAAGAATTTTTCCTGTATCGCAACCATCGTCCACAAGATGAACCGTACAGCCGCTTTCTTTTTCGTGGGCAGCGAGGACTGCCTCGTGGACATTGTGTCCCCACATTCCTACTCCGCCGAATTTCGGCAAAAGAGCAGGATGAAGGTTGATGATTTTATTCTTGTATTCGGACACGATTTTTCCGGTCAAAACTGAAAGATATCCTGCAAGAACGATTGCATCTGCCTTGTACGAACGGCAAAGTTCAAGGATTTTGTCGCTTGTCGCAATTCGTTTTTCCTGCATTGTAGCTTTCTGTGCAAATTCGGCACCCATAACGCTATAAGGACTTGCAATTTCAGTCGGAATCGATGCTTTTTGAGCTCGCTCCAAAGCAAACGCATTTTTCGTTGAGGAAATAACTGTTACGATTTTGTAGCAGCAGCCGTCATCAGCAGAAGTCGCTCGCGCATTTTCCTCAGCTTCATTGTCGATTAAAGCCTGAAGGTTTGTGCCACCACCTGAAACCAAAACAGCTATATTCAGTTTTTTCATGTAATAAAAATCCTTTTATTAACAAAGATACCAAAGATAAAATAACACTATCTTTTAATCTCAAAAAAATTACTCGAAAAGTACGCTGTCGGCCTGTCCGTTTACTGCACCCTGTGCTCGTGCAACACGACCGATTTTGTATGCTTTCATATCGCTGCATGAACCGATTTTGTCGTTCTTGGCAAAATTTTCAAATTCGCCAATGATTGCATCAGCATCACTTGCTTTGACTGCCAAAATGAAACCGATTCCCATGTTGAAAGTATTGTACATTCGGCTAGGATCTGCACCGCGTCTTTCGAGTTCAGCAAAAACAGCAGGAATTTCCCAGCTTCCTTTTTTGATGATAGAAATCAGCTGATTTTTTCCCTTTCCTTTTCCGTTTGCTTCGTTTTCTGGAGCAACATACATTCGAGGAATATTTTCATAGAATCCGCCACCTGTTACATGAACCATTCCGTGAACGCTTGAACGGAATTTATCGAGAACGCTCAAAACAGGGCGAACGAAAATTCGTGTAGGTCGAAGCAAAACTTCACCGATTGTAGAGCCTTCAAAAGGCGTGTCGTAGTCTGAAATGAGTTTTCGAACCAAACTGAAGCCGTTAGAATGAACGCCAGTTGAAGAAAGTCCGATCAAAACATCGCCTTCATCAATATTTTCACCTGTGATGATGTCGCTTTTTTCTGCAATTCCGACTCCGAAACCTGCAATATCGTATTTTCCAACATCGTAAAAACCTGGCATTTCAGCAGTTTCACCGCCAAGAAGAGCACAATTTGAATCAACGCAACCGTCCGCAACGCCTTTTACAAGGTCAGAAGCGATGTCACTGTCGAGTTTTCCGCATGCGATGTAGTCCAAAAAGTAAAGAGGTTTTGCACCTGTGCACAAAATGTCGTTTACGCTCATTGCAACGCAGTCTATTCCGACTGTATCGTATTTTTTCATTGCAAAGGCAATGTCGAGTTTTGTTCCGACTCCATCTGTTCCGCTAACCATAACAGGATTTTTCATTCCTGCTGGAACTTCAAACATTCCGGCAAAACTTCCTAAGCCATTAAGAACGCCTGGAATTGCCGTTCGCTTTGCACTAGCTTTATATTTTCCTACGGCCTTGTAGCCTTCTTCAATATCAACACCTGACTGTCTGTAATCTATCATTTTTTCTCTCCTAATTTTTCATTACTATAAAATTTCTAATTAACAAAGATACAAAAAATAAAAAAGATTTGCTTGATTCGGACGAAAAAAAATCATTTACAATTTTGGATTATCTTTTATATCCTAATCATCTTTGTTATTTTATTAAAGCTCAACTCCGAGCCCACCGTTAGATTTTGCTTCTTCGGCAAGTTTTTTTCTGAATGAAATAAGTTTTTCTTTTAGTTCCGAATATTTGATGGCAAGAATTTCGACTGCAAGATAAGCCGCGTTTGCCGCATTGTTGATTCCGACCGTTGCGACTGGAATCTGTTTTGGCATCTGTACTATAGAATAAAGCGCATCGACTCCTGCAAGACCGTTCGAAGTTCGGCCCTTTGCATCAATTGAAAGGCACTCAAGAGGAACGCCAACAACAGGAAGAACCGTCATCGAAGCAATTACGCCCGGAAGATGAGCCGCAAGTCCTGCGCCCGCAATAATAACCTCAAAGCCTTCGTTTTCAATTTGCGTAATTGTCTGGCGCAAAAGCTCTGCACTTCGATGTGCCGACAAAATAAATGCTTTGTATTTAACACCAAATTCCTTAAGAACGGAACTTGCCTTCTTCATTGTGTCCGTATCGGACGCTGAACCGAAAAAAATTGCAACTTTCATGTTTCAAATATAGCATGAATCAAGGGGAATTGCTAGATAGTACTTATTTTGCTTTACAGGAGCAATAATCGATCTTGTAATCAAAAATTCCTTTGCAAAACTGAAAATGTCGATGTAGAATTAAATCATGCCAATGATAACGAATTTGCAGAGCGACTTCATGCCCTTGCACTATGTATTTTGTAATTACTCCATTCTCGTAAAGGATTCCGAAACTTTTGCCTTGCCAGACAAAGATGTTTTGGACAAATGTTTTGAACACCAAGTCGTTATCGACTGGTTCGGTGAGCCAGAGTTCCGTTACACAGCAATCGCACTTGAGGATGATTGTCCTGCTCCAAGTGGATGCAAATGGATTCCTATCCGCTCACTTTTTGAAAAAGGTAATTCTGGTAATGAACAGATAATCTGTGCTGCAAGAGCCCATTCACTTTTGAAGTGGCGAAAGAAAAAACGTTACTGCCCAAAATGCGGTACACTTATGATTGATGATAAACTCGAAACAGCTCGTCTCTGTCCGAAATGTCAGGATAAACTTTACCCGCAAGTAACGCCAGCAATTATCGTCTTGATCGAAAAAGGCGATGAAATTCTGCTAGCCCGCCATATACAACGAAACAACGATATTTATACTTGTCTTGCAGGTTTTGTTGAACCTGGTGAAAGTGCCGAACAAGCTGTACAACGAGAAATCCGAGAAGAACTCGGAATTGAAGTTCAAAACATAAGATATGTAACGAGTCAGGCATGGCCGTTTCCAGACCAACTTATGCTTGCTTTCAAAGCAGATTTCAAATGTGGAGAAATCGTTCTTCAGGAAGATGAAATAGAAGAAGCAAAATGGTTCAAAAGAGATAACCTTCCTGCCATTCCAAAAGAAGGTTCTGTCGCGTGGCGCATGATAACAGGTGAGATTTAATAAAAAGAGGGTGTACTTCACACATATGCACTCTCTTTTTTATTTTTAAATTTGTTCACTTCGTTACACAAATTGCAAAGTTCTGACAGGGTCAAAAACTATCCAATCCCGAAAAATCTATCGTTGCAAAATAATCTTCGATGGTTTCTCGGCGACGGATTTGTTTTACAGAACCGTCCGTCCTAAGCAAAAGCTCTCCGCAACGCAGTTTTGCATTGTAGTTAAAGCCCATTGCTCGACCGTGAGCACCAGCATCGTGAATGATAATCAAGTCGCCGATATCGATTTTCGGCAATTTTCTGTCTACGGCAAACTTGTCGCAGTTTTCGCACAAAGAACCGACCACATCGTAAGTTTCGGTTGCACTCTCATTTTCTTTTCCTGCAATGCTGACATGGCGGTAAGCCCCGTACATTCCAGGTCTCATCAAGTCCGCCATCGAAGCGTCCACGCCGATATATTCCTTGTAGATATGCTTTTCGTGAATGGCGCGCGTTACAAGCCAGCCGTAAGGTCCTGTTATCGGGCGACCGCACTCCCAGCAAATTCGCAAAGGATCGATTCCGTTCGGCACAATAAGACGGTCGTATTCGACTCGCATTTTTTTCGCTACTTCATCGTAATCCACGGCTTTCTGGTCACTCTTGTACGGAATTCCAAGACCGCCTCCCATGTCGATAAATTCAAGATTGATGTCGAGTTTTTGCTTCAATTCTACGGCAAGTTCAAAAAGGATGCGCGCTGTTTCCACGAAAGAATCTGGATTCAGTTCGTTTGAAGCCACCATCGTATGAAGTCCGAATCGTTTACAGCCCTTCTCCTTGCAGATTTTGTACGCTTCAAAAATCTGTTCGCGGGTCAATCCGTATTTTGCTTCCTCTGGTTTTCCGATAATCGCGTTAACCCCACCCTTTTTCAAAGAACCAGGGTTATATCTGAAGCAAATCAATTCAGGAAGTTTTCCGAGATTTTTCTCTAGATAAGAAATGTGGGTTATATCGTCCAAGTTGATGATATTGTTTCGCTCAAAGGCATATTTGTATTCGTGGCTAGGAGTTTCGTTCGAAGTGAACATTACGTATTCGCCCTTGATTCCGGCTTTTTCCGACAAAACAAGTTCCGGAAGGCTCGAACAATCCGCACCACAACCACATTCGGCAAGAATTTTGAGCATATAAGGATTCGGCATGGCCTTTACGGCAAAATATTCGCGAAATTCAGGGAAAATCGAAAAAGCCTTGGTAAAGCGAGCCATATTGTCGCGGATTGCCTTTTCGTCATAAAGATAGAACGGAGTTCCATACTCCGAAGCGATTTTTTCAAGTTGTTCCTTATTCAACGGAAACGATTTTTCTGCCATAAATTCCTCCGATAATTTGCATTAACAACAAATATTATCATAATTATTGAAAAAATCGTCAAGAAGGGGATTTTTTATGAAAACTTTGACCGAACTGAAAAAGAATTTTTATGGATTTCTATGCCACAGATTGATATTCTAGGACACAGACCTTTCCCGCAAGCTTTTCTACATTAGCAATAATCTGATCGATCCGCTCCATTACGCTCATTGAAAAAACTTCTTCGCCACACTGGGAACATTTTTTACATGGTACATTTTCTATAATCAAATAACAATTCGGTAAATGAGCAAAATATGTCGTTTTTGAGTCAACAATTGTATCATTTTTACAAGCAAGACATTTCATTTTGAAATCTCCTTCCGTGTTTTCAAATCATCATTCCATTTATCTGAAGTAGGATAATATGATGTAATTACCTTGCTAGATTCACCTTCATCATTCATACAAATATGAATGATACTTCCATTTGATGCCATACCACAAACAAGGCAACTTGGAAACGGAAAATCGTCAGGATAGTTTTCTATAATCTCACCAGTCATCACTGCATTTACGATATCTTTTACAAGAATACCTCGCTCTCTGCAACGTTCCATAGCATGATTAGTTATAAAAACAGAATCATCCTGACAATACCTGCGCAAATCTTCAATACTAAGCATCATCTATAATTATAGCATATATTTTGTTTTTTGTGCACAAACCTTTATAATTTTCAACTATTTTGAAAACAGTGATAATGTCGTGGGAAATCTATGCACCAACTAGCGATTTCCCTTCGCACGATTGTGAGTTTTACATAACATTACGCAGTTGGAAATGTCTGTCGCGCCGCCCTTGCTCCAAGCTGTTGCGTGATCGGCATCCATTTCGTTTTCTTTGTAGATGCGGTTTTTGTTCGTTCCTTCAGCGGCTACGCACATCGGGCAATTTGAAACGCCCTTTTTCTGTGCTTCGTTAGTCTGCCTTGCGTAAACGCTTTTTATTGTGTTCTTGTCAAAAATGCGGATATTCAAGAATTTGCGGTTTTCCATCGTTTCGCCTGAAAGCACAAACTCATAAATGCCTTTTTTATCGGTGACAAAATAATCTTCAAGCAATGCCTTGATTCTTGCGTCTAGCTTGTTTATGTCATAGTTGTTTTTGTGATAAAACTCGTAAATTCTCCCCCAGTCCAAACCGCACATCGTTGAGTCTACAGTCTTAAAAGTGGAATTGAGCCAGTCTATAACCGAATCGAAATATTTCTTGACTTCGTTGATGTTGTCATCCTTGCGATGCTTCGCCATATATTCAGAGATATTACCCTTGGAAACCCATTCCAAAGCCGTGTGCAAAAACTCCTGTCTTTTTACGTTGCCTGAAATATAACATTCCCATTTCTGAATGTTTGAATTCTGCGAATTCGAAAATTCTTCGCGACAGAGGTTCACAAACTGCCCTGAGTAAACCGCGTTCAAAAGTTCCTGTTCGTTAAGAGGAACACCCACAATGTTTATAGTCTGAAACCAGTCTTTAATCTCTTTTTCTGTGTCTTCGCAAATATAAATGGTAAGTTTTGTCTGCAAAAGCTTCTGCTGAATGTCTTTATCCAGGCTGTCAAAGTTGCGCTCGTAATCGTCGATTTTGACCGCAAATTTATTTGTGATAAATCGTCCGATTGAAGTAATGCGCTGCTGGCCGTCCAAAACTTCGTAAAAATCGCCGTTCTTGTTGAAATAGATTAAGCCGATTGGGTAGCCGCTGAGCAGAGAGTTTATAACAGCCACAT
>JAQYSN010000073.1 GCA_028725265.1 Spirochaetales bacterium
GAGTCAAGGCTGCAACAGAGTCAACAACGATTACATCGACAGCACCAGAACGAACAAGACGTTCTGTAATTTCAAGAGCCTGTTCTCCTGCATCTGGCTGAGAAACCCAAAGTTCATCAATATTTACTCCAAGATTTTTAGCGTAAACTGGATCAAGGGCATGTTCTGCATCGACAAAAGCCGCAATTCCGCCAAGCTTCTGAGCTTCTGCTATTGCGTGCAAAGCAAGAGTTGTTTTACCTGAACTTTCAGGTCCATAAATTTCGATAATTCGTCCACGAGGATAACCACCGATTCCCAATGCTTCATCAAGCAAAATTGAGCCGGTTGGAACAACTTCGATTCCTGCAGCATTTGCAGAAGAACCGAGTTTCATAATAGAACCTTGTCCATAATCTTTTTCAATCTGAAGACGTGCTGCTTCGAGAGCCTTTAATTTTTCAGATACGATTTCATCATCATTCATTTTTGCCACCTTAATTTTCCTCCCACTTCATAAAAATAATAGGTGCATTTTTCAATTTTGAAGTAATTTTTCAAAAGAAATATACAATTTTTTTAATTTTTTTTCAAAACCTGTCCCCAAGAGGCTGGTATACTGATTTTCCGAGCAAAATCAACTCGCCGTTTGATGTAATTCCTACTTTAGCAAGAACTTTGATAGGCCTGTCCGAAGCAAGCATGATTTCAGAAGAAATTCTAAGTTTTGCATCCCCGTCTTTTTTCTTGAAATCTTCGTAACCGACCAACATGTCACAGACAGTCACGTCATCATTTCGGATGATATTAGTCACCCTTCCTGACCACAAAACCCAGCAGTTTTCGTAAAGATACAAATCCTCATTCACCTGAGCAAAAGTAAAATTCGTAAAATCAGAATCAAAAGTTGGTTCGACAAGGACATCATTTTGAATCAAAGAAGCTTTTTGTTTTATATACGAGGAGCAGTTCGATTGTAAAAGAAGATTAATCACCTTCTGGGCATTATTATCATCAAATTTATTCACATAATTGAGGGCCTTTGAATAATAATCTTCAGCTTCTTTTTGGGTAAGAATATAACGGTAAACTCCGTTCATTGATTTATCCAAAACGTCTGCTCCATTCGTAATTGCATATTCTTGTGTAGAAAGCCTGGCATTTTCTTTGTTGTAGTCGATTATTTTATAAACGCCAAATACAATGCCGAAAGCACAAAGGATTCCAAGTACAATCGGAATATAAAGACGTCTTTTCGGAAGAGGCGGATAAAACTTTTTAAGCTTGCCACTGTAGTTCATCTCGCTGATTGTATCCACATCACCATAAACTTTGATAAAATCAAGCATTTCAAAGGCAATCTTGTTTTTTGGATCCAAATCGATAACTTCCATACAATAACTGATTGACTCTTTTATCATACCACGCTTCAAATAAATTACAGCCTGTGCAATAAGAAGATTCGCGTCGCGCTGCTTTATATCTCGAGCGCATTTGAAATAATCAGAAGCCGAACCCAAATCATCGATATAGAGATAAGAAAGCCCCAACATATAATAAAATTTGAAGGAGTTTCTAAATTGATAGATTACGGATTCCAAAAGCGTAATCGCCTTTGCAAATTGTCTCCGTCTCAGATATTGTTCAGCCTTCTTGAGAGGTTCTTTTGTCACAATTTTTTTCAGGTTATCGTCATCTTGATAGGAGGAATCGATATAATTTCTTTGCATTATTGTCCCAACATTTTCAAAACGGCATCAAGTTCTGTGTTCAACTGAAGAACTTTGTCCTGAGTATATTGGTCAGGATTCTTCTGCACTTCTTCTATTTTTGCAAGGAGCTCGTTGATATATTCCTGATTAACCTTTTCAGGTGCAATTTTAGGAAGATTATCTGAATCGGGCACATTCTTGTCATTCTTGTATGCAGATACAGGTTCTACAGGAGAATCGTTTGAAGAAAGTATTGCGTATTCTTCGATTTCTGCATTGATGAACTTTTCTTTATCCTTGTAGTCTTTCAAATTTTTTTCGGCCATTCCTGTCGTAAAGAAAGGAGATTTAGCGTCAGGAGTTTCATCTCCAAGGACAGCCGTCGTTATATAAAATCGAACATTACATTTTGCTTCTGGTACAAGCTTGTAAGACGGCCAAGTTGCAGAAATTGCCGAGTTATTGATAGAAAACAGCGAATTGTAACCACGCCCCGGAACAAGTTTTGGTTCCCAGTTATCCGTTGAAAGAAGATTTATATTCGCAACAGAAACATTCGTAGGATTTGAAATCGATGGCCCGTTAAAAAGGAACTTGAGCGAAATATTGTCATTTGCCGATTTAATCCAATGATCAGCAACCATCGAGGTAAACACAGCTTCTGTATTCAAAGCCTTGAGTTTATCTGTAGCAAAATGAGAAATATAACTTTCTCCAAGCATCGTGTCAAAAACAACTTTGAGTGTATAATTTTTTGTAACGCGGCCCTTGTTTGTGATGAGAGCATCAACTATTGCCATATCGGCATTTTCAGCCTGGCCTGTTCTTGAGTTTACAAAGGTGAAAATGAATTTTACATCAGCAACACCTTTTACAGAATAAGTCATAGTCGTACAAGTCTGGTTAATTTCATAAGTGAACGGAACACCGTCAATTTTCGAAAGAGGATAAAACCTATTTCCTGCTTTCAGATAAAACTTGTTTCTCGAAAAATTTCCGAGCGGATTCAAGACCGGCACAAATTTTTCTGAGCGAGGGTCTTCAACAAACAGGCAGAAGGAACCTGCATTATCGTTAATCTTTATCTGATAGATTCCATAGACAGCATCAAAATCTTTTGCAAAAACAGAAAAAGTCAAAACCAAAGTTAAGAGCAAACAAATTGATTTCTTGATTTTCATTGTTATTCACCGTCCTTATTTTCATCAACATATTTCTGAAGTTTTTTTGCTTTTTCAGTCAGTTGTTCCATGCCTTCCAAAGTCTTTTTTGATTCGGCATTGGCGATTGCCTGATTTGAGTTTTCAAGAGCCTTCTTCAAGCGCTCGATTTCTTCATTCGCAGACTTAAGTTTTTTCTCAACATCCTCAAGTTCTCCTTGAGTAACTTCAAGTTGTGACCTTAAATCGATGTTTTCTGAAGTTCTATATTTCCTAAGTTCGCGTTCAAAATCATTTTTTGAAGCCAAAAATTCTTCGCTCGTTACCTTGAGCAGATACAAAAGTTTCTCTTCTTTTTCTCGCTGAACGATTAAATCCAATCGGTAAACAGCCTCCGTATATTTCGGAGAATTAGGATAGTCATTTACGACTCGTTCAAGAAGGCTTTTCGCTTGCTCAAAGTGGTATGACTGATAAAGATTTTCAGCCATCCAGAAAAGAGCTGAGGAAAAAAGTTCGTTATTTTCATTTTCATTGCAGAATTTTGCAAAAACAGAAATAGAATTCTTGTAATCGCCAAGATAATAAAAAGCCCTTCCCTTTTGATAATCAACGTACGGCTTATATTCGCTTGATGAATACTGGGATTCGAATTTTGCACAATCAGAAAGGACTGTTTTATAATCGCCCTTGAACATCTGTGCCATTATCAGCATGTATAAAGTTTCAGGACCTTTTGTTTCTTTTAAGCTTTCCGCCTTTTTCAACAATGAAATTGCATCATCCCAGTTTGAATTTTTATAGGCCTGCAATCCCTGCGTCAAAAAGTCATCGACGCTGGCTTCTTGCGAAAAACAAGGAACCAGGAACAAAGAAAGGATAAGAAACAAGGCAAAAAACTTTTTCATAATGTCTCCCACTTAAAAGAACCTGAAAAGAATGATGAGCCTGAAACAACGACATCCGTACCAGCTTCCAAAACAGAATGTAAGGTTTCGTTATTCACACCGCCATCTACGGATATTATATACCCAAAATTAGATTCTTGGCGAATATTTTTTAACTCTGTCACCTTTTTTAAACACTCCGGAATAAGTTTTTGCCCACCATAACCAGGATTGACAGTCATAACGAGAATCAAATCAACGAATGGGAGAAGTTCCTTGATTGCACTTACAGGAGTCGAAGGAACGATGGAAATTCCAGCCTTCTTTCCGTAAGAATGAATCTGCTGAATTATCCTATGATGATGAACAGCAGCCTCGTAATGAAAGGTAATCCAATCGGCGCCACTTTCGGCAAAGGTCTGAATCTGATTTTCAGGATGCTCAATCATCAGGTGAACGTCAAAAGGGAGATCCGTACATTTTCGAATGGCCTTCACGACTGGCTGACCAAAAGAAATCTGAGGAACAAAAATTCCGTCCATGACGTCAATATGAACGACAGATCCGTTATTATCTTCGATTTTTTTGATTTCTGAACCTAAGCTTGCAAAATCTGCAGAAAGCAAGGAAGGCGCAAGTACTGGAAAAGTCAACATGCTCATATACTAACAAACAAGTATGAATTTTTCAACAATTAGAAAAAGAATCGCTTTAATTCTCCCTCTTCTTCGTCAGACAGCTTCATCAAACATATTCTTCGCCGTCTCGACCGCCGATAAAAAGCTCGCCAGATTCCCACTTGGAACGAAGATATGACATAAATTCTCCGGTAATTTTATCAACATCCTTTTTAAGCATAGGTTTATGAAGTTGTTCTTCTTCAAGGATAATATCTCCCCTTCCAGTTGAAACGTTCGAAAGGATTTTTGAGCGAAATTTCTCGTCCTTGCCTGCAATAAGATAGGCAATATCGATTTCACTCATAGATGCAAGTTTACCCTGCAAGAAACGGTCATCGCAATTAAGGAAATCATCCACAGTAAACAAAAGCTGCTTCATCTGAGAGCCAAGTTCAGGATCGCTATTTTCAAGCATAGAAAGTATATTCTTCTCGCCTGAAAGCGACATCTTTTTGAGAATTTCGGCAAGAGCGCCCCGTCCGTCAATGGCATCGGATTTTGTAGTATCTGCATTCTTGACCTTTTCGCTCATAGCCTGATTTACACGACGCAAAACTTCTGGCGAAATCGACTTTAATGACGCAAGCCTTCGAACCAATTCCGTTTTTTCTCCTTCAGGCAACTTGTTGATAACATCGGCTGCAACTTGTGGCTTAAGATACGAAAGAACGAGAGCCCTTACTGCCGCAGATTCATCCTTGATAAAAAAATAAACCCTGTCGCAGTCCATGTCGTTCATATATTCGAAAGGTTTTCCGTCAGGAAAAGGAACAGCTTTTTGGAGCATTTCTTCAGCTCGTTCCGGACCAAAGGCCTTAACAAGGATAGATTTTGCAGTGTCGATTCCTCCATCCTTAGTCTTTGATTGCTGCAAAAGATTTTCAAATTCGGCAAGAATTACAGCAGCCTCATCAGAATCGACACTACGGATGGATGCAATTTCAGGAATGATTTTTTCTGTCTGTTCTTGGGTCAGATGCGGCAAAATTTTTGCAGCCTCATCTATCCCGATAAGAAGCAAAAATTTTGCGACCCTTCGGTAGACACTATCTTTTTTTGAATCATAAGGTTCTTTTTCAGGAGACTTTTCGACAATCTTAACAGAAGGAGATGCCTTGACCGTTTTCAAAAGAGGCTCAGGCGCTTTTTTCTTATCCGTAATTTCCGAAACTTTCTTGTACGCATTCAGACGGTTTTTGTTAGCGTCCATACCTATCGCTCCTTACAAACATTATGATAAAACCTACGATAAAAAAAAGTGCAGGTAAAATTGTAAAAATCAAAGTAAAAACAGGAATTCCGAGTACAGGAAAAAATGCAACGGGAATAATACCCAAAAAACAAAGCAAATCGTATACAATGGCACAATACTGAATTATCGTTCCAAGAAATATGAATGCCCACGGAAGATTTCTCGTTTTAGCCCACAAAAGGATTGCAAAAAACGAAGCAAAGGCCCCCAAACAGAGTTTTATGATAAACAAAATTACCGTTGAATCTTGCACTTAAGCCTTCCTTAAACCACGAAGAACTCCGTAATCAGCACCAAAAGGAATGATAGAAGGCGTTTCATAATCAGGTGAAATGACAACGTTATTATCGAGGCATAGCTCTATAAAATCCGGGTAGTCCTGAGGAGTACACAAAGGATAAAGATAAGGACCCTTTCTTACAAAAAATTTTGAGAGGGTTTTATCGAAAACAGAAAAATCATCTTCATTTCTCTTTGGAAGTTCAGCAATCAAATCATAAATTGAGCGAGTATAGGCAGCCTTTAACGCAGGATTTACATAAACACCTTCAAAATCAGGCTCACTTTTTTTGGATGCCTTGATATAAAGCTCATTTGCAAAAGGGAAAAAAGGCACAAAAACAAAAGACTCTGATTCAAAAATGACTTTTTCATCGAGTTGTGGAAGCCAAGGTCGCCATACAGGTAATGAAGAATTTTTACCAGATGATGATACAAAACTAAACGAATTGAAATCTGGAAAAAGAGCCTTGCAAGATTTTTCAAACTGATGGTCAAAATGAGTCACAAAAAAACCAGTTTGGCCACGCTCAATCGTATTCTTGAAGGCAAGGCGGGATTTTCCACCATTCCAGCCCAAAATTGCTCTTCCAGCCATCTGGTACAAATCCGTAAGACGTACGCCTTTTTCTGTATACAAAAATGGACCACGGGCGCGCTTTATTTCGCCGTATCGAGAAAAAATCTGTTGAGAAAACCATTCGTCGCCCTGACGATTCATTTTATTTTCCACGTTGCAGATTATAGCACAATTCGACATAAAAAATCCAACTGTTTTGCCTTTAATAAACAAAGATGTCGAAAATAGGAAAAATAATTCACAAAGATTCGGAAGATGTGATTATTCACAAAGATGAAAAAGATGTCAAAAGGTAGAGAAACGTGGCATAACGCAAAATTTATAAACAAAGATGAAAAAGATGTCAAAAGATGAAAGCGCTGAAATTTATTTGAAAATTTGCTCCCGGCGGAAAGCGCCAATCCCCCATCTTTTGTATCCAGTTATCTTTGTGAATTATCGGTAGTCAACCGCAGTAATCTTTGGCAAAATCTTTACAGTGCTTCCAGCTGCTTTTTGAGCAATTCCGTTGCAACTTTCGGATTGGCCTTACCGCCTTCCCACCCCAAAAGAGCACGGCCGTCATCAAGATATAGCATAAAAATGAAAAAAATTACACTTATTCACACCAAGTTTTATCAAATTTTGAATTTTTCTATCTATAATTATTATTAGAATTAACATACGTCACTACGTGTCGTGTTCATAGAGGAAATTTATTAAACTCTGTGCTCACGCACATGGGAATCCTGTTAATTCTATAAACTTTATGCAAAAAAATCATTCAAGACGCTATCCATGGCGGTAAAGTTACAAGGAGAAAAAAAAAGTATGAGTAACAAATCAATCGATGAACTTACATTTACCGATGACGGTATGTTTCAGGCCGTCTTGCACGAACCTGAAATCTGTGCAGAACTTGTGGAACGTCTTTTGCATGTCCGAGTGAACCATGTGGAATATCCAGAACTGGAAAAAGAAATCGCACCGTACTACACGACAAAGGGGGTTAGGCTTGATGTCTATCTCAAAGATAAAGACAAAATTATAGACATAGAGGTTCAAAATTATCCTCAGGATGCATTGGGCAAACGAGCGCGTTACTATCAGTCTATGATAGATATGGATTCTTTGATGAAAGGCGAAGATTATACCAACTTGAAAGAAAGCTATGTTCTTTTTATATGCAAAAATGACCCATTCAAAGATGAAAACAACAATAATTATGGCTTGCCGTGTTATACTTTTAGGAATATTTGTGAAGAAAACAACGCAGTGAATTTAAATGACAATTCTTGCAAAGTAATTTATAATGTTATCAAAAATTGCATCCTTGCAATTTTTGAAATCGAGTTTTTGCAAACAAAAACTCGCAGAGTAATTGTAAGAATTTTATCGAGCCGCCATCCCTGGCGGAAAAAAAACGCGAGTTTAGGCGATAGCCGAAACTCGGTGTTCGCGTAAGCGAACGAGGAGTACATGGCAGTGAACTTACACGAAAGAGATATTAGGGTTGAGGCGGAACGAAACGGAATTGTAAAAGGCATTGCTCAAGGCGCACACGATAAAGCCGTCGAATCGGCCCGCAATGCACTTGCAATGAACCTTTCGCCAGAGCAAGTCGCTCAGATTACAGGTCTCCCTCTCGAGGAAGTGCTGGCGTTGCAAAAGGAAAAGAACGCTTGATCGCTTGCGACAACATAAAAAAAACCGACTGTTCTGAGTGAACAATCGGCTATTATCATCTGCGTTTATCCGCGTGAATCTGTGGCTAAAATCTTACAGTGCTTCCAGCTGTTTCTTGAGCAATTCGGTTGCAACCTTAGGGTTAGCCTTACCGCCGCTCTTTTTCATCACTTGACCCATAAGCCAGCCAACAACATTGGTTTTTCCGCCCTTAAAGTCTTCAACCGCTTTAGGATTTTCAGCAATTACCTGAGTTACAAAGCCTTCGATGGCACTTGTATCGGTTACGACAACAAAGCCTTTTTCTTTAATGATATCCTCTGGAAGTTTACCCGAAGCCATCATTTCAGCAAAAACTTCTTTTGACTGCTTACTTGTGATTTTTCCATCACTTGCGGCATTGGCAAGCTGTGTAATATGAACTGGTGTAATTCCAAGTTCATTGATTGCAACACCTCGTTCGTTAACAATTGCAAGAAGTTCAGCAAGAATTAAATTTGCTACTTTCTTAACATCTTTCGCATTTTTTGCCGCCTCTTCGAACCAAGTTGCAAGAGTCTTGCTAGAAGTCAAAGTTTCAACATCAAAGTCTGAAAGACCAAATTCTTTTCGATAGCGTGCTCGTTTTGATTCAGGAAGTTCGCCTACCTGTTTTCGTGCGTTTTCGATAAATTCATCGCTTACGATAAATGGTTTGATGTCAGGTTCTGTCGTAAATCGGTAATCGATAAATGAATTTTTGGTACGCTGAATTACAGTCTTACCGTTCACATCGTCCCAACCCATCGTGTTCTTAAAACCAGGGTCAAACGGCTGACGATTCGTCTTAAATTCTTCAAGCTGTCTCTGCGCCTCATAATGGCAGGCATCTTTAATAGAACGAAATGAGTTAAGGTTTTTGATTTCGCTTATCGGCGTGTGGTATTCCTTTCCGTCTTCCCAAATCGTCAAGTTGATATTGGCGTCACACCTCATATTTCCTTCTTCAAGATTTCCGTTTGTTACCTGAACGAACCTAAGAATTTCCTGCGCCGTCTGCATGAAAAGAGCCGCTTCTTCAGGGCTTGTCATATCAGGCTTGGTAACGATTTCGATAAGAGGAGTTCCGCTTCGGTTGTAGTCGATGTAACTGTGCTTTCCTTCAAGGTGAAGAGATTTTCCTACGTCCTCTTCGAGATGGATTCGCTCAATTCGGATTCGCTTGAATTTTCCGTCGATATCGTTGTTTTTTCCTGTAAAATCAACTCCGATATAGTCACTTCCGCCCGGCCTTTGGCTTTCGGGAAGATGAACATAAGGCAAATCGATGAAACCATCCGTACAAAGCGGGATATCGTACTGAGTTATCTGGTAGCCTTTTGCAAGGTCTGGATAGAAATAGTGCTTTCGGTCGAATTTTGCATAGTTTGAAATGTGGCAGTTGAGCGCAAGACCTGCAATTGCACCTTTTTCGACATAACCTTTGCTGATTCTAGGCATAGCGCCAGGAAGGCCAAGACAAACAGGGCAAACGCGAGTATCAGGCATTCCGCCATAGCGGTTTTCGCAGGCACAGAAGGCTTTTGTTTTTGTCGTAAGCTGAGTATGGATTTCGCATCCGATAACGATTTTATATTTTTCTATCATAGTTTTCTCCAAAATTAACATCAAATTATTCAACAAAGATGAACAAGATTCAAAAGATTTTTTTTCAGGCTGAAAAGCATAAACTCTTTTTCAAAATCGTTTTTATCTTTAAAATCTTTTGTATCTTTGTTAATTAATCGTTAATTTTCCTCCTTTGAAAGAGGATAGCCGCAGTTTGGATGGTCGTTTTCCCAGTTCTGTGCGATACGCAATATTTTTGCATCGCTGAACATTTTTCCTGCAAACTGAATTCCGACAGGCATATTGCTTGCCGAAGGATTATCCTTTGAAGTTCTTCCGCACGGAACGGAAATCGATGGAATTCGGGCAAGGTTAACGAAAGTCGTGAAAAGGTCAGAAAGATACATTTCCATAGGATTGTCAACTTTCTGTCCGAGTTTGAAGCTTGCAGTTGGGCATGTCGGACAAAGAATCAAATCGTAGTTCTCGAACAATTTTGCAATGTCGTTCTGGATTCTTGAACGAACTGACATACCAGTTTTGTAGCATTTTCCGCTCATCTGTTCAGAAAGAACGTAGTTTCCGATTACGATTCGCCTTTTTACTTCAGGACCGAAACCTTCGCTTCGGGTTTTTACATAAAGGTCGTCGTACCCAGTGCCTGGATCCTTTCGGTTTCCGTAGCGGATTCCATCGAAGCGGCTCAAGTTACTGGCAGCCTCGCTCAAAGCGATAATATAGTAACTTGCAATAGAAGCATCCAAAACAGGAAGATCAACCACATCTATTTTTGCACCTCTGCTTTCAAACCATTTTTTTGTTGAATTGAAAACGGCTTCCACGTCTTTATCCAAGCCTTCAGCCTGCTCGAACTGACGAGGAACGGCGATTTTAAGCTTTGCAAATTCTGCATCGCTCAAAGCCTGTAAATCACAAAGAGTTTCGCTTTCCGGCAAATTGCAGGAAGTGTCGTCGTAAAAGTCCGTGCCTGACAAAACTGAAAGCGGCAATGCGATGTCGCGAGGTGTGTGTGCAAGAAGTCCTACCTGGTCAAGGGAACTTCCGTAGGCAACGACACCCCAGCGGGAAAGCACTCCGTAGGTCGGTTTTAAGCCGTAGATTCCGCAGTAGCTGGCAGGAAGTCGTACAGAACCTCCTGTTTCGGTTCCGAGGGCGAAAATTGCCTGATTTGCGGCAACGGCAGCCGTTGAGCCACCAGAGGAACCTCCTGAAACGTAGTCGCGGTCAATAGGGTTTCTCGTTGGCCCATAAATAGAATACTCAGTTGAAGAGCCCATCGCAAATTCGTCCATGTTACAACGGCCAAGCGGAATTGCACCTGCTTCCACAAGTCGGTTGATGACTGTCGCGTTGTATGGGGCAACATAGCCTTGCAAAATATTGCTTGAACAAGTAAGGCGTTTTCCTTTTACAGAAATATTGTCTTTTACTGCGAACGGAACACCCAAAAGCGGCTTTTTCTTCAAAAGTTCTGCAACGGCGTCTTTTCCGTTTTCACGCGCTGTTTTATATTCTTCGTCTGCTTTTTCTGCAAGAGAAATTACATCATCATAAAGTTCGAGAAATGCATTTAACGGAATTTTGGAATTTTTATCCGCTTCAAAAAAATCAATTGACTCTTTAACGAAGTCTTTTACGCTCAGGCTTCCGTCAGAAAAAGAAGAAACAGCCTTTTCTATAGAAAAATCATTCAGATTTATGCTCATTTTAGCAACCCTCCCCCAAAACTTTCGGTACGCGGAAGTAGCCGTCCATAAATTCTGTGGAAACTTTTTTTACATCTGGGATTTCAAGCCCTTTTACGACATCGTCTTCGCGCAGTTTTTCTGCGACTGTCGTAGGATATGCATCGTAAGGATTTTCGCTGTCATCATAATTGGAAAGAAGGTCGAAATATCCGACAACTTCATCAACCTGTTTTCGTAAAACATCAAGATTCGTGCTTTCTGGTGAAAGTCTGGAAAGATAGAGCAAAGCTTCAAGTGTCTGCTCGTCAATTTTTTCATTCTGAGTACTCATAAATTTAATAATAGCGTATTTTTAGGTCAAATACAAGATGACATAAAAAAAGGTGCA
>JAQYSN010000074.1 GCA_028725265.1 Spirochaetales bacterium
AAGAAAATATTCATCGAATAGGCTTTGGGGTCTTTGTTGGTTTGTTAATTTACATCATTTCAACACTTGCAAACGATCCAACTGTTAATGTTGCTCCAATTTATTGGACTGTCGGAATTATAGAAATAATAACCTTCACACCTATGCTCGGAACTGGCGGAACCTACCTAAGCTTTGTAACAGGAAATGTAACAGCCTTAAAAGTTCCTGCAGCATTGAATGCCATGGAAAGTGCCGGCGTCAAATCAAATTCCGAAGAAGGCGAAATAATCTCGACAATTGCAATCGCAACGGCCTCAATCGTTACAACCATAATCATCGCAGTTGGAATCGTACTTTTCGTTCCATTACAGCCACTGCTTTCATCACCAAAACTGAAACCTGCGTTCGACAATATTCTCCCTTCACTTTTCGGAGGTCTAGGAGTCGTTTACATAAGCAGAAACTGGAAAGTCGCAATAGCCCCTGTTCTTTTCATGATAATTCTATTTATCTGCGTTCCATCCCTTGCAAGTTCGGTCGGAATTCTTGTTCCTGTCGGAATTTTAATCGCACTTGGCTGTGCAAGATTGATGTATAAAAAAGGCTGGCTAAAATGAGCAAAATAGACGAGGCAATAAACGAGGAAAATCAGCAAAAAATTATCAGCGACCTTTGCGATATGATTAAATGCCGCACGGTTTCAAATAGCGACGACAATCTAGTCGACTGGAATGAGTTTGAAAAATTCAGGACTTTGCTCAAGGAACGATTCCCAACAATCTATTCCGTAGCCGAGTTTCAAAAAATCGGAAAAAGCGGAATAGTCCATAAAATCAGTTCGGGAAAGGCGGATTCTACATCTGACAAAAATCATGCGAATGTTCTTATGGCTCATTACGATGTAGTTCCTGTCGAAGAAAAAAACTGGGATTTTCCGCCATTTGCAGGAGATATCGAAAATAATTTTATCCGTGGTCGAGGGACATTGGATACAAAAAGCACGCTCTGTGCATGTATGGAAGCGGTTGAACTAAAACTGAAATCAGGCTGGAAGCCAAAAAAAGACCTTTATCTTTGTTTTTCCGGCGAAGAAGAAATCAACGGAGAATCCTGTAGCAAAATCGTTGACTATTTTGAAGAAAAAAATATCCAGATCGATTTTGTACTTGATGAAGGCGGAGCTATCGTAAGCAATCCATTTCCGGGAGTAACACAACGTTGTGCGATGATAGGGACTGCCGAAAAAGGCTCTACTTATATGGATGTAGTCATCGAAGGACATGCAGGACATGCTTCTGCCCCTCCTAAAAGAACCGCAGTCGGAATTGCCAGCATGGTTGCATCCGAAATCGAAAATCACAGTCAAACAGCCCAGTTCACAAAGAGCGTGAAAAATCTTTTGAAAACGATGGGAAAGTCTAGCCAAAACGGTGCAATACGATTCTTATTTTCGAATCTTTTTATTACAAAACCTTTGGTAAAGCTTCTTTCAAAAATCATCGGAGGGGAATTGAACGCCCTTCTCCACACAACATGTGCTCTGACAATGCTTGAAGGAAGTCAAAGCTACAACGTTCTGCCTTCACATGCAAAAATCGGTTTAAATCTGAGGCTTTTGGGAAACGACACAGTAGAAAAAGCAAAAGCAAGAATTGAGCGATATGCCTCAAAAGCCGTAAAAAAAGCTGGAAAAATCGGAAAGAAGACGAAAGTGTCAGTCAATGTCGTAAGCTACGGAAATCCATCCGCCGAATCCGATACAAACTGCCTACAGTGGGACAACTTGTGCAACGTAATTCATCAGACATGGCCCGACATACTTATCAGCGAATACATGATGATGGCTTGCAGCGACTCCCGCCATTACTGCAGAATAACAGACAAAGTTTATCGTTTCAGCGGAATGTACCTTTCAAAAGAAGAACGAGGCATGATACACGGAATCAACGAAAAAATTTCCTGCCAGACAATGATAGAAACTGTGTATTTTTACATGAACCTTGTCGAGACCCTATAAAAAAAGGCCCCGTCCAACGAACGGGTCCTCAAGGGACAAGAATAACAACGTTATCCTTAATCAGAAAATGAAACATCAAAACTCTATATATTAGGAGAACTACCCTTTATATACTAAATAATTTTAAGCGCTGATCTTTTTACCAAAGTCGGCACATTCACTTTCACCATTGATTGAGCCATCAACTCTGTATTTCCCTGGTGGCAAAGCTGCCTCAAAGAAGTTCCATTTTTGAATTTTGCCAAGCATTTTTTTTCACATTCACAATATTTTTGGCACAATCAAAGCGAGTACTGTTCGTCACCATAAATCTTCCACAAGTCAATGTAACAGGATTTGAAGGTTTTATCCCCGCGAGAGTTGCCGAACAGCGCCTAAGAAAATTAGCCATAACTAACTTATATTAGTTAGCATACACTAACTAAATATTTTATGCAAGAGTTTTTTATATTTTTTTATGATTTTAAAAAAACAGAACTTACTTATTATTTTTTCTTCTTGAGATATATTCGAGCTAGATATAAAATTAACTTAGGTTTTTCTAAAAATTCGGGAGGAAAAATGAAAAAAGCAGGAAAAATCATAGGAATCGCCATAGGATCGATATTTGCAGCCATAGCTGGTATCATCATACTCTTGGTTCTGACACTCACAATCGGAGCACACATCAAATACGGCGAATTCTACAAACTGACAACAAAAGAAGCAAAAACCCCTGGTCTTTGGGATAATTATATTCCACAGGGCCTAACTTATAACGATGATGAAAACTACTACGCGAGCTGTGGCTACATGAAAGATAATTCTGCAAGCAGAATTTATACTGTTGATAAAAAAACGAAGAAGCAGCACATGTATCTTTTAACAAGTGAAGGAGAACCATTCTTGGGTCACACAGGAGGGCTTCAATACTCAAAAGGAAATTTTTATCTTGCAAGCGAAAAAGACGGAGTTTTCAAATTTCCATCATCTGCATTTGATGGCTCAAATTCAATAGAAATCGGAAAAGCAATAAAAGTAAACAACAATTCTTCATTTATTTTTGCCGATGAAAGTTTCATCTACGTCGGAGAATTTGCATACAACACAGCCTACCCTTGCGACCATCCATTCAGTTTTAACGGAATAGAACACACGGCCATCATGAGCAAATACAATTATGATGATTTCGAAAATCCGGTTGCAATATACGCACTTCCAGACGCAGTTCAGGGCGTCGTTGTTACCGAAAATGGCTCTATTTATCTGTCTCGTTCCTGGGGATTAAGCTTTGCATCCTACGACCTTTACAAATCTCCACAAATCGTAAAAACGGACGAAACAATGGACGGAGCTCCAGTCTACTTTCTCACAGAAGCTTCAAAAATTATTCCATCAATCTTTTTCACCGAAGACATGGATATCATCGACGACAGGATAATTTCATTTACAGAAGCGGCTGGAAATAAATACTACATCGGAAAATTTATTTTTGACTTCAATATTTTCAGTTTCAAAACAGAGGATTTTGAAAAATAAAAAATAAACAGGCGGTTTTTATGAGCAATATTTTTACTAGGAATTTCTTTGCAAAAGAGAATTACACGGCAACCAAGAACACGATAGTCGGAACTCTTGATATTCAAAACCTTTTACAGATTACACACGCAACCGAAAAAAAAGGCTTTTCTAGCAAGGATATCGCATGCAAAGCCGTCATCGGTTCAGGCGGATGGCAATCGTGGTCGCCGTGCTTCGAAACGCACCCAGGACAAAAGCAGAGTTCGGGCGGCAACTGTATTTTAAGGCCGATGAAGGTCTTGATAGACTTTCCCGAAACAAAATTTCGACCGAATAAAAACGTAGTTCTATGCCCATTTATCTGCTACCTGAGGCTCGACGAATTTTACCTTGTCATCGTAAGTTTGGCTTCCGTTTGCAAGACATCGTTGTTGCCGCCCGTGCAATTCGTTCTAAACAGAAGCACGGCCCAAGTCGAAATAGAGCTTGCCGACAGCGGAAAGGTCTGGAAAGACGGAGAACTACAGTCTGAAATAGCCTTTTTCACAGCCGACTCGTATTTTGAAGTGAAAGACACCCTAAAATCAATTTTTGACTGCGGACAGTTTGCCCAAATTGAATTTCTTGGCAAAAAAGCCCTTGGTTGGGAAAGCTGGTACAATCACTACACTCAGATTGATGAAAAAATCATCATCGAAGATCTTAACGCATTGGCAGAAAAAGAAACTGTTTTAAGTCTCTTAAATTCAGACTACTCAGACACGTCAGATATCGCAAATTCCACAAACACCAAAGGCAAAACACCGATTATTTTTCAAATTGATGACGGATGGGAAACATCCGTTGGCGACTGGAGTATCCATCAGGAAAAATTTCCAGGAGGCCTAAAATCACTTGCAAATCAAATTGAAAACAGAGGATTCATTCCAGGATTGTGGATTGCACCGTTTCTACTTTACGAAAAAAGCCCCGTCGCACTCGAGCACCCAGATTGGCTTTTACGAAACAAAAACGGAAAACCGGTATGCGCAGGTGTAAATCCGGGCTGGAACGGGCTAAAACCTTTATGTTGCCTCGATTTAAGCCAAGATGAAGTTCTTTCTTACCTTGATTCGATTATGGATAAAGCCATAAACGACTGGGGTTTTCGCTACCTGAAACTGGACTTTATGTACGCAGGAATGCTCCATGGGTCGTTCAAAAATGGAGGTGCAGCATACGAATGGTATGAAAAAGCCATCAAACTTCTGACGAGACGGAAAACAACAAAAGACGGAAAGAAGATTGCATATTTGGGCTGTGGCATTCCGATGGAACAATCGTACAAAGACTTTCCGCTTTCAAGGATTGGATGCGACACCTATGAACATTGGGAAAACAAGTTTTTGAAGCTGATAAAATGGAACGCCCGAAATGAAGCCTATCTCAATCTAAAGGACACTTTGGGACGCTCATTATGGGATAAGACAATTTACGCAAATGACCCAGACGTAATCTTCATCAGAAATAAAAATTGTTCGCTCACCCGTGACGAAAAATTACTTATCGCACTTACAGGTTCTATTTTTGCAAGTCAGATAATGTATTCTGATGACCCAAGCGACATTAACTCAGTTGAAGAAATTGAGCTCGCAAGAGAAATCAGCAAAGAGTGCAAAAAATATAACTGTGAGTTCAGTGTAAAAGAAATGGCCCCGGATTTTTACCAACTCAAATCTAGAGACGGAAAAATCAGCGGGACCATCAACCTAAAAAAAGGTGAAATTCACAAGATCGTTTTCAATTGAAGGCACAATTGAAAGCTAAAGGCGCAATTGAAAGCAGACAAAAAACGGAATTCGATTAAACAAAACTCCATGCATGAACAGTGTTCATATCGCACGGCTCGTTGAGTTCGTGCTGTCCCAAAACGCCATACCATCGATGGCATCCATGATCCGGAGCAAAAGCAAGGCCCGTACGATGCTTACCTTTCCACTCGTTTTCTATCAATTTTTTTAAGGCACAAAATTCATTAACATCCTGCTTGATTGCACGAATAGCCAAAGGACCCGTCGGGGTATTTCGGTGCATCCAATAATCATAATCGGTATTGTAAAGAACAATCACATCATAATCATCAGATTTAATCAGTTCGGCAGCCTTTGCATTGCACTCTGCAACCGTTTTATAGATAAAGTAATCCATTTTTCGCTCAAGGAAAATCAAGCTGATAGAATCGCCTTCGGTCGAAACGATTGCAACTTTCTTGCCTTCTTCGATAAGCCTGTCAAAAATCGTCGTACATTTCAAAACAGGTTTTACATAAGCTTTGATTCCATGTTTTTCAGGCATCAGACCTGAATACATCGAAGCAAAGCATACCGGAGTTTTTGGCGGAAAAACAGAAAGCATTGGAAGAACAAAATCAGATTCATCACATACGCACGAAAAATATTTGCGATAGTAGCGGCCGAAAATCCAGTAGGCTATAGCATCCGGGTTGTACATAACGATGCGGTCACATATTGCGTTAGAATTGGCCACTCTAGAATCTGTCAAACTAGAACTAAATTTGGCTTTTGCCCCCTCAAGCACACGCTCAATTGGAGAGAACATTTCTTCTCCAGGTTTTACGTCCAAAAGATTCAAAATCGTAGAAGCCACTTGATTAATGCAGGTCGTGTTAAAACCTTCAAGACCAAATTTTTTTCCAGACTTAGCGATATCATCCTTATTGAAAACAAGTTCCATAAATTCCATTCCTTATTTTATGGTCATTACAGAACCGACTGTTGCAATTATCGAACCCAAAATAACGATAATCTGGAAAGGCAACGTTCCGAATTTTCCACAAATCGAACTTAAACCAACTCGCTTTCTTGAACGTGCATAGGCTATAATGATACCGATTCCTGTCAAAACCTGTATGATTCCTGCAAGTCGAGTAAAGCCGACAAAACTCTGGAATCCAAAAATTGCACTGCAAAGAGCAAGGATAAGACAAGGGCTACTTGCCAAAAGCCAAGACAGTTTTAGGTTGAGTTTTGTCTGCTCTGCAATTATATCGCGAATATTATGCTTTTTTGCCCAGAATGAAGTTTAAAGAGCAAAAAGACTAAAAACATAACCGACGATGCTGACCCAGCCTCCAAGATGAGCGCTCAAGTCAACAATGGCTCCGTTTTTAGAGATTGAAGTTCCTGTACCAAGAAGCGTCATGAATGTAACTAAAACTATCAATGCAACATTTACACCTGTACCAGATGCAACTGCAGCGACTATTTTTTTTCTATCGCCGTCAACGCCTTTTACGACTTGAGGCACAGACATTACAGCTGAAAGAGAAAAGGCAACCGTACTATAAAGAGCCATGAGATTCGAAGGAGCCCTGAACGTAACAGGCAAGGCACTTTTTTCCGAAAGCAAAGTTGCAACAAACAAGAGTCCGATTACGCCAACCATGGCAAAAACAGAAATCTTTTCGCAAATTCCAACAATTTTCATTCCGAAAAAAACAACAATCCCTGCAACCACATAATATGCCAAAGCGCCTGCCCAAGTAGGCAAACCGAACCAAGATTCAAAAACAGCAGATGCGCCCATAATAAAACTCGTGATATTGCACAAAACACTGAAACCCAAAAAGGCAAAGACTATCCAAGTCGCAACTTTCTTAAATCTTCCGGTAAAAAGCTCGTTTTCGAAACACTTTACGAACTGGGCACCGCCGTTATTAAGCGAAAGTTCTGCTATCATCAGGTGCAAAACAAGATTTATCAAATATGCAATTGCCAAAATCCAGATAAAATCCCACCACGTATTTCTCGATGCAAGATATGGGACGGCAAGAATACCAGACCCAACGCCGTGTCCCACAATAATGCTCGTTGCCTCCAAAAAGGTTAGGCGCGATTCACTTTTTATCTGCGTATTTTCCATAAAATCTCCTCTTCTATTTCCTCTTCTTTATCATGATTAATTTTAATTCCCAAAGTCTCTCTTTTCAAGTAAGATTTTTTTCAATATAATTCTTCTCATGACTGTATATGAAGCATTAGAAACTCAAAAAGAAATTACCGCTCAATCGATAATTAAAAATCTTAAAAAACGAAATATGCAGGGATTCTACTGCAAAACAAAAGAAGATGCCCTCAAAAAGGTATTGGAACTCATTCCTGAACAAAGTTCTATCGGATATGGCGGATCGGTTACCCTTGAACAAACCGGCATTTTGAACGCGCTCAAAAACGGTAACTACAACGTTATCGAAAGAGAAAACTACAACACACCAGAACTTCAAAGAGAACTCTCAGGGAAAATAGCCATGAGCGACTTTTTCCTTATGAGCACGAACGCAATGAGCATGGACGGAGAACTTGTAAATATCGATGGAAGAGGAAACCGAGTCTGCTACCTAATCTACGGACCACAGAACGTAATCGTAGTTGCCGGCTGGAACAAAATCGAAACAGACCTTGAAGGTGCAATCAAAAGAGCACGAAATGTTGCCGCCCCGCCTAACTGCATCAGGCTGAACAAAAACACACCATGCATAAAAAATGGACACTGCAACGACTGTTTTTCCCCTGACTGCATCTGCAGCCAGTTTGTTGTAACAAGACGAAGCAGCGTCCCTGACAGAATAAAAGTTATTCTGGTTGGCGAAAATCTAGGTTACTAGAACTAATTTCTAGAACTTGTAGCTAGCACGCTCCAAAATAATTTCTTTTCTAGTCTTTACATTTTCCTGGAGGAACTTAAGGGCATCGTCATATTCATCAACATTGTCGATGCTCTTAATAGTAAAGTCGTCTCCAATTGTCGTAATTTTCATCGTTCCAAGATACACATACTGAGTATCATTGTTTACATCAAAATTAAAATTAATCGGGATATAAAGGCTCAGCTTATTAGACCCGTGGATGTAATAGGTAAAAGGAACTGTAAAATCCAACTCGCCATTTTCCTTTCTTGAAGGTTTTTCAACTGTAGCATAGAAAAATTCATCACTTGAATAGATATAATTCTGATAATTTACCCTGTACAAGTCATTGTTAGCCATTTTTTCTTCAAGAACATCTCGAGTCTTGAAATAAAATTCCATATCTTCAGTCGGTTCTACAACAATTCGACCGACAACTACGATATCTTTTCGACCAGGACGATCATACTTTGGATGCGAAATAGCTAACTTATCAAGCATATTAAGGTTTGTTACAGGATTACCATCTGCATCCTTACTCATAAGTTTTTCTTTTGCAGATGCAACTCCTAAAAGAGCACAAGCCACAAACAAAGATACGATTATCCGTTTTGCAATAACACTTTTTTTCATTTCAAAGCCTCCAACTCATCAAGAATAACCTGTTCCCAAGCTGAACCCTTCA
>JAQYSN010000075.1 GCA_028725265.1 Spirochaetales bacterium
TTTTCGGAAAACCTGTTTTCCCTAAAAGATATCCTTCCAAAAGAATCCGTTTGTTGTAGTCAAAGCAGCTGTTTTCTTTTCTCTCCTTTTGTGCTAAAGTTTCCATAGGTTTCCTTCCTCCTGTTTTTTGTGTTTTTGCAAGTCCATTATAACAGATGTTGGAAACCTTTTTTATTGGGGAATTATATTTTACTGCTTGCCCTTCAACTTCTACAACACAGAAAGGTTCCATCAGTCGCTGGATTACAATGTACCTAATGAAATGTATAAATGCTTCCAGTACAATGAACTGGAAATGAAACGGGCTGCATAATTTTTTACACCTTAATCCTGTAAAATTTTTGTGTTGACTAAATAGCTCATTTTAGGGGCTCAAGATTCTGCCTTTATCTTTTCTATCTTTGTTATAAAATCCCCGTGCATCTGTGTTCATCTGCGGTTAATTTTTACGACTATTTCATTTCTTCTTGCAGTTGTCTTACTTCTTCAGGGGAAAGGCCTGATGAATTTGCTATAATATTTATATTAACATTATTCCTGATAAAATTCTTTGCAGCTTCAATTGCTTTTTGTCACGCACCTTCAGCTCTACCTTCAGCAAGCCCCTCAACTCTACCTTCTGATAGTCCAATTTCACGGGCAATTTCTTTCTCATCTTCTATTACATCATATAAAAACATATAATCTTTTCTCCATAGAGCGTTTTGTTTTGCAACAAATGACGCTTTATCAATTTTTGACGTAAAATCATCCATTGATTTATGTGTATGGATGAACTCCAAAAAATTTCGCACATTTTTATTCTCAACTTTTTTATATGCAGCAGCGTTAAAAAAGATTTTATGTGTATCGTCATTATAAACTGGTCTGTGTTTTTGAACATAGTTTTTGTTTCATAAACTGGTAAGTTCAAATTAAAGGGATCTTCTGTGCATATAAAAATGATATAACTTTCGGGAAGTTCTTTATATCTGTCTCCGCGAATTAAATTATAAAAGTTCTTTGCAAAGTGTTTTATCTTTCATCACCTTACAGAAAATAAAGTTGTCTGTGAAGGTTAGATCCTCCCAGCGTTTTGAATACTGACCTGGAGTCGGAAAAAGTGACAACGGAAACACACAGCGAACACCAGTTTTTTAATTTGTGAAAATTTGTAATATTATCCGGCCACGGATGGCGATTCGATAAATTTAACAGAATGAGATTGCGAGTTTTTTCTTGAAAAAACTCGATTTCAAAAATTACAGGGATGTAATTTTTGATAATAATTATTGTGTCGAAGATGCGATTTTGAACAAAGTTTTTAGAAATTTTTTTATTTTTCGCACGGAAGTACCGATGATTTTTGCTTAGCACGATTGTAAGGGAGTTCGTGAAGCGAACTCTGTATGAAAATTTGCCTGGATGGCAAATTTTCATAACTTGTCTATAAGCATAGAGCACTTACCACTTGGAATTGGCAAGGCCTTTTTCTTTTCGCCTAAGATATTGATTGTGAAGTAGTAAAGCTTTTCGCTTTCCATCTGAATTTCCCAACCTCGAGTACTTTTGTTTGACAAAATTGTAATGAGGTTTCGTTTGAGCGAAAGCTTCTCAATTCCCATGATTTCAAGGTTTGGAATGACCCAGTCTACTGTTTTACGTGGCAGACTGATTTCAAGACCGATTACATTTTCAATCATCAGCGCGATTGTTGAAAGACCTGCACCTAAAACGTAATTTCCTCGAGGAAAGTTTTCATTTCCAGAGAGCGTTGCAAAACCTTCTTTTGTAGGAAGATATGCTTCTTTGAGGTCTCCTTTTGAACGGCTACCACCTGGGAAAATTCCATCGAGAATGTAATACATATGCCTGATTGTGCATTCACGAGCCATGTCGAATCGCTGATATCGCTCAAGCCCTTTGATTACCATAAAGTTGAATGAAGGGAAAACGCTACCCCTGAAACCTTCTCCGTTTTCGCTGAAAAGTGGATGGTCTGCAGAAAGACTTGGGAAAGGATGATCCGTTCCGAAAGTTTCAGGATTGTTCAGGTGTGATATGAGAGCGTCAGCCTTGTCTTCGTTTGGAATTTCGGCTAATAGAGGCAAGAAACCAACGATTGTCTTATGTGAAAGTTGATTTTCATTTTCATCAAGGTCGTAATAGAAACCTGTGTCGCTATCCCACATTTTTGAATTGATTCGGGTTTTCAAAGAAAAGTACATTCTTTTGTACTGGAAACTCAAATCTTTGTCGTTAAGGATATCGCCAAGAGCCGACATGTAAAGCGCATGGATTGCAAGACACGAGTTGAAATCAATTGGATATGTAGTTCCTTCGCGTGGCGAGTTGAACATCGTTGAACTTTGGAAAGGAACCTTGTAAAGTCCGTTTTCCATTTTGAAATTATCTTCAAGCCATGTCGTATATTTTTGCAAAACAGGCATTATTTCCTTGATTCGCTTTTTGTTTGCACTTTTGTGATAAAGGTTGTATTCAGCCCATGCAAAAAGAGGAAGCCCGATTCCTTGCGGATTGTCTTCCGTAAAAATAGGAGAGTCCGTTTCGATATCATATTTCCAGTAAATTGCGCCCGAATCTTCCTGTCGTGAATAAAAGTAGTCTATATTTGCATCAGCATTGTAATTTCGGTTTGAATATACGAGAAAAAATGACGACATTATTGATTCAAACTGATCCATTACGAGTTTGCCGTTCTGGCGGTCTACGAAGTAACTTTCTTCTGAATCTGAACCATTTTTTTGGAGAGAGACACAAGAATTCTGAAGTAAGTTCCAAGATTTGTCGTAGATATCGACGAAATCTTGATCATAAAAATGGATTTTCGGGAAGTCGTGTTTGTTCATTTTATTCCTACAAGTTTTGATAATTATTCACTGTGATTATATCACATATTTTAAATAATTAATCATTTTTTTTGAAAAATTTAGAAAATTTTTATAAATAATGCTAATTATTCAGGGAGAAGCCGGTGTTTCTGCAGCCGGAATATCTGTCGTAGTTGTTACAGGAGTTGCTACGACAGGTTTTTCATCCTTATAAATAAGCCTTACGACCTCAGTCTCGTTTTTATGTCGATATTTCAAGTAGAGCGTTTTCGATTTTCCATCATAGACATAACCTGAAGAATTATATGATTCAAAACGAGGGTCGGTTCGGAATTTGAGCCCGTAAATTTCTATCGATTTGAAAGGTTCTACGTTTTTCAAAATCATATAGTGAGTTGCATCTTGAGGGAATACCGTCGAAATGGTGATTGTGCCCTCTTCATCAGTTGTGCTGGTAACTGATTTTGCAACTGTCCATGCCCAAATAGGATTTACTGATGCGCTCTTTACAACCTGAAGATGTGGCATGTAAGAACTTTCATTCATCAGAATTGAATAGATATCGGCGGCTTTTTGAATGTCTAACTGCTCATTTGCTGGAATTCTGCAGTTTACAAGCATGTTTCCTGCTGCCTGTGCTTGAGAATTGCCATTTGATTTGCCATATTCGGCAAGGATTTTTCCGATTCGAATGGTTGTTAAATCATCAAGTTTTTCATTGTTTACGTTGACGTAAAGTATATCATTTTCGACTGAACATGAGCGCTCAATTAAGTTCAGACATTTTTCAAGGGAACCGTCCAAAAGAGAAGCCATATTCGCATCAACCTGTTTTATATTTGTGTAGGTTTCGAGTATTCCTACGGCCTGAATCAGCGTTGGCGAGAAATTTTGCATTTTCGAAGGAATGTTCAAAACTGCAAGTGATTTTCCGAAACTTCGCGTAAGAAGGAACGGTGCAAGGTTTTCAGATTCGAAAATCGTAAGGTTTTGTTTTTCTATCGAGTAGTTCATGTTGTAATTGAGATTTTCGATTTTCATTGATAATGAACTTCCCATCTGAACCAGGTTGTTCAAGTAAGGTGCCGTTTCATAGGTTCTTCGATTTCCGTTTTTATAAGTGACAGGAATCTTTGTAAGCGTTTCCAGATATCGTCCTTTTTCTGTCATTTCGGCCATGTATGCATTAACCGTATTTTCCGTGAGGTTTTCGATTGCCGAATCGAAGTTCGTAAGGCAGAAATTTCTGATTCGACGGACGTTTTCGTTATAAAGATTGCCTGATGCAAGCGGATTATCAATGATTTTTGCAAACTGGAACTGCTTGACTGGCTTGAAGTTGAAGTAGGTTATTTTGTTTTGGGCGCTATTAAGCGAAATGATGTCTTCTTCAATTTGAGGCGCGCTCAAAATCGTGTGCGTGTTGCTAGATTTCAGCGTGATTTTTTGCTTTGAAGAATCGGTAATCGTATAAGATTTTGAAAGCTTGTACGGAATTTCAACTTGTGCTCCGAGTGGAACTGTGGCTGTAAGCGAAATGGAATCTTTGTCCTCTCCTAAAACGGTGCAGTTTACGGCAATTTTTTCGCCATCATCAGTGGAAAAATCAAGCTGGAAGGAGTTTTCGCTTAACTCTTGCCAATTTTGGAAAACGAGATTTTTTTTCTGGCCATTTCGAATCAGGGAAGGTTTTGTATCTTCATCAGAATAGAAAGTGATTCCCTTGTATGCGATGAAAAATGTATCGTCAAAAGGCTTTTCTGTTTTGTTTTCAGAATGATTTTCTGAAAGTGTTAGTCGTAATTGTGCGAAATTTTTTGAGAAAAGAGATTGATTCCTAAATTGCAGGGCAAAAATGCCGACAATAATAAGTGAATAAAGGACTATCAATCCTAACATTTTTTGTATAGAATAACGATTCATTTGTTTTCTAGTTTATAAAATGATGTCCACAAAATCAATATGAGGTTTGAAATGTTAAAAAAATATTGCAATTTTGTTAGTGCAATTTTCGCCGCAGTTTTTGTTTTTTCACTTATTTTTTCGGTTTGTTCTTGCAAGACAACTCCTAAGGCTCCTGAAAAAGAAAAATCTAAACCAGTTAAAAAGAGCCCTGAGGTTATTTTTGTAGAAAAACTACAGGCTGCTCTTGAAAAAGGCACTGTTGACGACGCTCTGGCTGTTTTTGATAAGATGCCAAAGCAATTTGAATCAAATTACGACATCATTTTGATAAGGGCTTCTCTTTTTGTTTCTGCAAAGCGTTATGATGAGGCTATGGCTGATGTGGACATCCTTGAAAAATTGGATCCGGGAAACGCAAATACACTTGTGATTAAAACGATGATTGCAAAATCTACCGGTAATCAAAAAGAAAAGAGCAAACTTTTGAAGGAAATTGTTGCCGCAGATCCGAACAATTCAGATGCTTATGTTGAAATGGCAAACGATCAGATGCTGGGAAAACGATATAAACTTGCCTACAAATATTATCAGCAGGCCGTAAAAAACGATCCGACCAATATTTCTGCATACTTTGGAAGCGGGCAGTGCCTTTATTACCTTGGTTATCTTAAGGCGGCTGAAGCAAATTTTGACCGCATGCTCGAAATTAATCCGAAGAGTGCTCCTGCCTGGGCTTACAAGGCAAAGCTTGATATGGAAAACGAAGATTACAGTGCCGCCGCCGAAAAAGTAAAGAAAGCCATTGAGTACGACCCAGATTATTCGGATTATTGGATTGACTACGGACGGGATCTTTATTACATGGGCAAATGGAAGGATGCGGAAAAAGCCTGGTCTCACGCAATCGAACTGGATTCTGGAAATATTCTTCCTTACATCTATCGTTCAAGTTTGCGAGATGAGCAGGAAAGATTCGACGAAGCAATAGAAGATTATCTTTCCATAATAAAGATTCGACCTGACTACTATTATGCTTACGAGGCCCTTGGAATCCTTTACTGGCATAAGCAATCATGGCAAAACGCTCGAACTTGTTTTTTGAAGGCTGCTGATTATAACAAGAACAACATTTCCTATCCGCTTATGGTAAGTGCAACTTTTCTTAAAGAAAAAAAAGAGCAGGAAAATAGGGCGTTCATGCAAAAAGTTCTTAAAAATAGGGATACGAAATCGACCGAATATTCTGTTTTACGAATGTATTACGACGGGGTAAATATTCCGGCTGTCGCAAACAAAGCAAAAAATGAAGAAAATTCTACGCTCAGGGGAAAATATTTGTTTTACATCGGATTGTATTATGACGTTCGAGGTGATGACCTTGAAGCAAAAAAATATTATAATGAAGTATTGAAAATGCAGGCTCCGTTGTTTTTTGAATATCGATTTGCTGAATGGAGCGTAAAAGGTTAAGAACATGTCACAGACTGAAAAAAGAATAAATATCGGCGGCCGCGAAATCATTTTAATCGGAACGGCACATATTTCACAGGAAAGTATCGAGCAGGTAAAGCAGACGATTGTTTCAGAAAAGCCTGATAACGTTGCCATTGAGTTGGACGAAGGCAGACTTGCTGCAATGAAAAATCCCGATGCATGGAAAAACTTGGATATCGTCAAGGTTTTGAAGGAAGGCAAGGGCTTTGTAATGATGGCGAACCTTGTTCTCGGTTCATTTCAGCGAAGGATGGGGTCTGATGTTGGCGTAAAACCAGGCGAAGAAATGAAGGCTGCCATCAGCGTTTGCGAAGAAAATAATATCAAGACGACGATGGTTGATCGACCTATACAGACGACGCTTCGACGTGCCTGGGGAAAAAGTTCTTTTTGGGGCAAAATGAAACTTTTGAGCGTTCTGATTTCAAGTGCCTTTTCACGGGAAGAAATATCTGCAGAAGAAATAGAAAGCCTTAAAAACTCAAACGAAATGGATGTCATGATGGGCGAACTTGCAAACTATCTGCCTACTGTAAAAACCGTTTTGATTGATGAGCGAGACCAGTATCTTGCAAGTCATATCTGGGAAGCCGAGGGAAATAAAATCGTTGCGGTCCTTGGAGCAGGACATCTTCCTGGTGTAGAAGCTCATCTTGAAAAACTTGCAAAGAATGAAGAAAGTTCTGATACGAGCGAGATTTCAGAAATTCCTAAAAAATCAATCGTTGGAAAAATTATTGGCTGGTCAATTCCTGCAATCATCATCATCCTTATCGGATTGGGATTCTGGTTTGGTGGAAAGAAGACCGGTAGCGAGATGGCCTTGAGTTGGATTATCTGGAACGGCGGTCTTGCAGCCCTCGGTTCAATACTTGCGGCTGCTCATCCTCTTACGATTCTCGTAAGTTTTGTCGGCGCCCCGATTACGAGTCTTTGTCCTCTTATCGGTGTCGGAATTGTGGCCGGAATCGTGCAGGCAACCGTAAAAAAACCAAAAATCATCGATATGGAAAATCTTTCGAATGATTCTGTGACATTCAAGGGATTTTACAAGAACAGAATACTTAAAGTTCTCCTTGTATTCTTTTTGTCTTCGGTTGGAAGTTCTGTTGCAACATTCGTTGCTGGAATTGATATCGTGGCAAAACTCGGTGAAGTCTTTTCGAATCTTTTTGGTGCCGTATAATTTTGGTGTCGTGTAATTAAAATATTTCATAACTTTTTGTTATAATTTGTTATTATATTGAATCCTGCAAGCCGGGTGGCAAAATTAGATCCTGTCCAAGCACTTTCTACTGAATAAGGTTTTATTATACCTTTTTATTGCATCCAGACGATTCTGGTGCTAAACTTACTGCATATAAAAATGGAGGTGTGATAAAAACTTATGAAAAAACGAATTTTATTTTTGGTAGTGCTTGTTATGGCAATTTTTGTCTGCTCATCGTGCGCCATCACCTACAACAACTTGAAGAACACGACTTATGCGATTTATATGAATGACGAAATGACATCCGGTTATAAATGGAATTTTACCACTGAAAAATGGCCGTATGTTGGTGACACAGGATATGTTCTAAATATACAAGTTTTTGCTACGGTTGATGAAGATATGGAGGCTCTTTGGGAGGCTCTGGTTCAAAGTGGCGAAAATGTAACTATCGGATATGATACAGGAACTCAATCCTGTAGCGGTGTTTGGAAACCTCTTTCCTCAACGGAAATTTATGTTAACTGTCCAGGTAGTGGTCATACGAAAAAGACTTATAAAATTGAAATTGATGATAATGCAGAAACCCTTACCCTTACTGACGGAGATGGCTCTGTAGTAATGACAAAGGTTTCTGGCTAGTCTTTAGAGTAAAACGGCGGTTTAGAATTCCTGTTCTACGCTTGTAACTTCCGGAATGTTTTCTTTCAAGAAAGTTTCTACGCCATCTTTTAATGTCATAGTAGCCATTGGACAAGAACCACAGGCTCCGTGGAGTTTTACGTAAACTACTCCGTCATCTTCTGCACGGATGAATTCGATATCACCGCCGTCACCTTGTAGCTGTGGACGAATTGATTCTATAGCTCTTTTTACTTTTTCTACATCTAACATGATGTACCTCTCTTATCTAAAAGATTTGCCAGAGTGATGTCGCTCCCTAGCATTTTTTCCATTTTCTGATAATCAGATTTTATCACTTTATTGTTTCTTTTTACACCCCTAATTAGTAGGTTTTTGGGAGTGCCTTCCATATCGATGAATTCCATCAATTGAACCGAATAGCCGTTTTCTTCGAGAAGTTCACATCGCATAACGTCGGTAGCGAGTGCCATGAATCGTTCTTTTACGATGCCGTATTTCATCATCGTGTTGAGCGCTTCGTTCTGGCTTTTCGTGACTTTTGAATTTAGTTCGTGTTGGCAACATGGCACGCTTAGGATGGCTTTCGTGTTTTGTTTTACGGCCGTTGCAAGTGCGTAGTCGGTTGCGGTATCGCAGGCGTGAAGTGTTATTATCAGGTCGGCGCCGGAGCTATCGTTGCCGTTTTTATCGCCAGAGTTGTCTTTACTGGCAAAGTAGTTTTCTACCGAAGTGTTGTAGAATTTGAGTTTTGTGTATCCGAGTTTTTCTGCAAGGCGCGAGCAGTTTGAAATTACGTCGGCTTTAAGATCTAATCCTACAATATCAACTGGAATTGAAAGAAGTTCGTTTAGATAGTAATAAACAGCAAACGTTAGGTATGATTTTCCGCAGCCAAAATCAACGATTTTAATCGGACGGCCTTCATCATTTTTGATATCATCCAAAATATCGCGGATATATTCGAGAAAACGATTTATCTGGCGAAACTTGTCGTACATTTTGTTGACGATTTTTCCTTCTTTTGTCATGACGCCAAGTTCAATGAGAAACGGAATCGGTTTTCCTTCGTTTAGGATATAGTTTTTCTTTCGGTTCAAATTAATTTTTTCAGAGTTGATGGATGCAATGTGGCTTGGCCTTTCGAAATCGCTCAAGGATGGCGTGCTAACCTGAAGTTTTTTTCAAGATTCTTTTCAATCACGCTGATTTTGCCTTTCTTGCTTGCCATGATAGAGATTTCTTTACTTTCTGTGAATTTGACGCAATTTCGGAAAGTCTTTCCAGCATGTTCTTCAAGAAAACTTTCGAGTTCTGTTTCTGAAAGATGCTTGTGAAAAACTTGAGTGCTGGTGAAAAATTCTGCAAAGTAGCTTGCATCAGATTTCAAAGAGAATTTTATTTTTTCATAGGGTTTGCCAAATGCTGCTGTAACGGCATTTTCATTCGGCTTTGAAAGGGTGGCTTTTAGTATCATTTTTCACAATCATACTATGATTTGAAAATTTCGTGAAGTGTGGAAGTCCTAGCTCTTTGTATTACTCGAAAATCAAAAAAAAGGCGAAAGAATAATCTTTCTCCAATAAAAATGTAATTATTTATACTTCTATTATACGGGGAGGGGGTATAAGGTTTGTCAAGAAAAATATAGAAGTTTTTTGAAAAAAGTGTTATATTTACCCTATGGGAAAAATTTATGTATTTGTAAATCAGAAAGGTGGAGTTGGAAAAACCACTTCAGTCGTAAACATCGGCGCCTATATTGCTCAGGCTGGAAAAAAAGTATTGCTTGTTGATTTTGACTCGCAGGGAAATATGTCTAGTGGCGTTGGTATTACAAAGGATAAGCCTACCGTTTATGAATTTCTTGCTGAACAGGCAACTGCTGCTCAGACCATCCGTCATACGGAAGTTCCCAACTTGGATGCGATTCCTGCATCAATTGATTTGTCAGGTGCGGCCGTAGAACTTGCAGATCAGGATGACCGAGAGTTTTATCTTAAAAATGTCCTTAGTCCACTTAGAGATCAGTACGACTATATTTTGATTGACTGTCCTCCATCACTTGGAATCCTCACAATCAACGGACTTGCGGCTAGTGATGCAGTTCTCATCCCTATGCAGTGCGAATATTTTGCTCTCGAAGGAATTTCCCTTTTGCTAAATACAATCAAAAAAGTTCAAAAGACAATCAATCCTGACCTTAAAATCGGGGGAATTTTCTTTACGATGTATGATTCACGAACCCGACTTGCACATGACGTTGTAACGCAGGTAAAGACTTATTTCAAGGACGCTGTTTTCAGTACGATTATTCCGAGAAACGTCCGTCTTTCAGAAGCTCCGTCACATGGAAAGCCTATTTCGATTTATGACCCTACCTGTCTTGGTGCACAAAGCTACGAAAGACTTGCTCAAGAGGTGATTGCACGTGGCTAAAAATGCATTAGGAAAGGGACTCGGAGCCCTTTTGTCAGAAAACGAAGTTGAAGAAGAAATCCCATCAGCATTTTCGGAAAAGAAAATCTCTAAAAACGATTTTGATGCTCAGGATGTAAAATCCGATGGATCTAGTGTTTTCGAAATCAATTTGGATGAGATTAAGGCAAATCCGTATCAGCCTCGAAAAGAGTTTTCAGAAGAGGAACTTTCCGAACTTGCCGACTCAATCAAGGAACACGGAGTAATCGAACCGATTATTGTTACGAAAAATCCGGACGGCGGATTTATAATTGTTGGTGGTGAGCGACGAACTCGTGCTTCCAGGCTTGCAGGTCTTAAGACTATTCCTGCTGTTGTCAAAGAATATACTCCGCAAAAAATGCTTGAAATTGCGCTTATCGAAAATATTCAGCGCGAAGATTTGAATGCTCTTGAAGAAGCGTTGGCTTATCAGCAGCTTATGGAGATGGCAAATCTTTCTCAGGAAGATGTCGCAAAGCGCGTCGGAAAAAAGCGATCGACGGTTGCAAACTCGCTCAGGCTTTTGAAACTTCCAGTTGATATGCAACGAGCTCTTACCGAAGGCAGAATTACGGCCGGTCATGCCCGTGCAATTCTTTCGGTAATCAATCCAAGTGATCAGCAGATTTTGTATGCACGAATTATTGGCAATGGTCTTTCGGTTCGTGATGCTGAGCAAATGGCTGGAGAACTGAACGGTGGTGGAAAAGCCGCTTCAAAATCCGAATCCAAAAAGACGCAACCTCAACAGAGTCGAAAAGACCCTGATTTGTTCGATTTTGAGCAGAAATTAATCGGGCATTTTGGTACGAAAGTACAAATCAACGGAACCCGGGAAAAAGGCGTTGTTCAGATTGAATATCTTAATTCTGATGACTTGGATCGTCTTTATTCACTCTTACTTGGTGAATAAAACTTGCTGATTTTTACAATTTATATCTATTTTCGGTAACTTGTAAAGATTAATTCCCCACTTTTCTGTCAGAAATTGCAACATTTTTTGTATATCATGGCGGGAGTTTTTCCGCCATGAAGCCGTCTCGGGTAGTTGTTCATCCAGTGTTCTGCATGAGCGACTTCCTCGTCCG
>JAQYSN010000076.1 GCA_028725265.1 Spirochaetales bacterium
TCAAATTCCTTTTGTTCAAGGGCCCTCTTCATGTCCTTAACGAGTTCCTGCTCTTCATGCAAAATTTCATTCAAGGATTTATCATAGAACGCAGATTTTTTCAGATAGTTACCCTTTATTGACTGAAGAGCCATTTTCGCACGATCGCACATCGAAATAACAGGCAAAGTCACATCAACGATAGGATAAATTCCCATCTTCACCTGAATATCAGCATTAGGAGCTTCTCTTTTTGCAGCCTTTTCAATTTCATCAAGAACATCTGCATTCTGACACGAATGACTTTCGACACAGGCCACAAAGTGATCGTTTTCGAGCCTGCCGTATACGGAACCTTTCGGGAGAATCTCGCCTAAAGTTCTAGCAATTCCCCTAAGAATCTCATCTCCAACCTTGGTACCAAAAAGGTCGTTTATTACGTAGAATTTTTCGATATTAAATCGATATATCAAATATCTTTTATTGATGTTTCTTTTTAAAAGTTCTGCTGTTTTTTCACAAAAAGAAAATCTGTTATAGATTCCAGTGACCTTATCAATGTTTGCTCGATGTTCAAGTTCAGAAGTCATGTATTTAGTCTGATCATAAATGACCTTGTTGATTTTATACTGATTTTCTTCGCATCGCTTGATGTAATTCTGTCCCTGCTGAAACAAAAGCTGATAATTCAAAGGTTGATACATGCAATCCAAGGCACCGCTTTTCAAGGCAAGAAGTTCCACTTCAGAGTCAACAGAATTTGTAATTGCAATAATCGGTATTTCCGAATAAACAGGATCGATCTTCATGCTTTCAAGCAACGTATAACTTGAATCATCCAACAAATCCAAACTCAAAATCACTAGATAGATTTTTCTAACACAACGATCTAGCTCCAAAAATTCAAATGCCGAAACTACATTATTTACAAGGATGATTTCATAGTGGTCACAAAACGCTTCAACCAATTGTTGGGAGACATCATCTTCGTTATCGATGATTAAGACACTTTTTCTATCTTGCTTAGCATTCATAATTAAAATACTAAAGCCAAATCTGTAAATTCACAAACATTTTTTTTGCAAATTTGTAAATTTTGTCAAAAAACTCGCAAAAAAAAGCCGGTCACAAAACATGCAACCGGCTCGTTATAAACATACTTGAACTTACGACTGAATTGAAGTTGTCTTTACGATTACGTCGTGAGCAGATCCTTCCGTAAGTGAAGCCTGAGATACCAAAGTAATTTTGGCCTTTTCTTGAAGTTCTGGAATTGTAAGTACGCCGCAGTTACACATCGTGTGGCGAACCTTGCTCATACTCATAGTTACGTTGTCGTGGAGACTTCCTGCATAAGGCACGTAAGAATCAACTCCTTCTTCAAAACTGAGTTTGCTAGCACCTCCCATATCGTAGCGCTGCCAGTTTCTGGCTCTGTTTGAACCTTCACCCCAGTATTCTTTAACGTAGCTTCCGTTTACAATCAATTTGTTCGTAGGACTTTCGTCAAATCGAGCAAAATAGCGTCCGAGCATACAGAAGTCTGCGCCCATAGCCAAAGCCAATGTCATATGATAGTCGTGAACGATACCACCATCCGAGCAAATCGGAACGTAAATGCCTGTTTTCTTGAAATATTCGTCTCTTGCCTTTGCAACTTCGATTGTAGCCGTAGCCTGTCCGCGTCCGATTCCCTTCTGTTCTCGTGTGATACAGATTGAACCGCCTCCGATTCCAATCTTAACAAAATCTGCACCAGCTTCAGCCAAAAAGTTAAATCCTTCTGCATCAACAACGTTTCCGGCACCAACTTTTGCATTCGGCCATTTTTCATGGATGTCGTGAAGAGCCCTTCTCTGCCATTCCGTAAAACCTTCGCTAGAATCGAGTGTCATTACATCAACTCCAGCAGCAAGAAGCGCTGGAACTCGGTCCATGTAGTCTCGGGTATTGATTCCAGCACCAACGATATATCGATGTTTTTCATCCAAAAGTTCAAGAGGATGTTCCTGATGGCTTGCGTAATCCTTTCGGAAAACCATGTATTTCAAGTTTCCGTTCTTATCGATGATAGGAAGCGAATTAAGTTTATGATTCCAGATAAGTTCGTTAGCTTCTGAAAGTGTGATGCCATCTTGACCTGTAACAAGATTTGCAAAAGGAGTCATATAATCCTTAACTTTTGCATCTGATGGCGTATGATTAATTCTGTAGTCACGGCTCGTAATGATACCGCAAAGTTTTCCGTTTGCAGTTCCGTCTTCAGTAACTGCGATTGTGCTGTGACCTGTCTTTTCTTTAAGGGCAACTGCATCCGTCAAAGGCTGATCCGGCTTAATATTCGAATCTGATGTAACAAAACCAGCTTTATAACTTTTTACTCTGGCAACCATTGCTGCCTGATTTTCGATTGTCTGCGAACCATAGATAAATGAAATTCCGCCCTCTTTAGCAAGAGCAATCGCCATTCTGTCATCTGAAACTGACTGCATTACGGCAGAAACCAAAGGAATATTCATTGTAAGGGGACATTCTTCTCCTTTTTTGTAGCGAACAACTGGAGTCTTTAAGCTTACACTTGCAGGAATGCATTCTGCACTTGTGTATCCAGGAACAAGAAGATATTCAGCAAAAGTATGTGAAGGTTCTTCAAAAAAATATGCCATAAATTTCCCTCTTAAAAGTTATAGATAAATTGTGTCATTTTATCTGAAATAAAGTTTATTTTCAATACGATAACAAGAGCAACACATGGCAAACTGCACTCGCGACTGTCACACCTTCCCGCGAAAATTGGCCTTTTCTCACGCGGCATAGATGACGAAATCATAATTTTTTACTATATTAATGAAATAAATAATTAAAATGCAAACTGTATTTTTATGGGAGATAGATAAATGAGCAAAAACGAAAAAGTCGTACCAGTTACTCTTTTGACCGGATATTTAGGAGCAGGAAAAACAACACTTTTAAATTATGTCCTTAACAACCAGAAAGGTTATAAAGTTGCCGTAATCGTAAATGATATCGGCGAAGTCAACATTGATGCAAATCTTATCGAAAAGGGAGGAAGCATCGTAGAAAAAGACAGCGTAGTTCCTCTTCAGAACGGATGTATCTGCTGTACACTTAAAACAGATCTTTTGAATCAGATTATCCAGCTTACAAAAAGCGGAAAGTTTGACTATATCCTTATCGAAGCAAGCGGAATCTGCGAACCAATTCCTATCGCACAGACAATCATGGCTTTGGATGGTTCGGCAGGAAATCAGGGACTTCCTAAAGTTGTCCGACTTGATAATATCGTTGCCGTAGTCGATGCGCTAAGACTCGTCGATGAATTTGGTGGCGGACAGAAACTTTTGGACAGACCGGATGATGAAACAGATATCGCAAACCTTCTCGTTCAACAGATTGAATTCTGTAACACAATTCTTATCAACAAGACAGACCTTGTAAAACCAGAAGATCTCAAGAAAGTTGAAGCTGTCGTAAGGGCATTGCAGCCAAGTGCACAGATGATTGAAACCGTAAAAGGCCAAATCGACCTCGATAAGATTCTTGATACAAAGCTTTTCGATTTTGAAAAAGTTTATAATATGGCAGGATGGGTTGCAGAACTCGAAAACTCTGAAAACGAACATGACGAGCATGACCACGATCATGAGCATCATCATGACCACGATGAACATGATCACGAACATGAAGAACACGAGCACCATCACCACAATCATGATGATGACGAACACGAGGATCACAGTCACTGCGACCACGAACATGGAGTTTGCCACTGCGGACATCACCACGACAAAGACCATCCGCACGGAGATGAATACGGAATCGGAACATTCGTTTATTACAGACGAAAGCCATTCAACCGAGCAAAATTGGAAGAGTTTGCAGGAAAATGGCCAGAAAGTGTAATCCGATGTAAAGGAATGCTTTATTTCAGTGACGAAACTGACGGCGCATACGTTTTGGAGCAGGCGGGAAAACAAATCAGTGCTTCATTTGCAGGAATGTGGCTTGCAACAGCATCTAAGTTCAAGCAACGACAAGCTTTCAAGGAAGATCCTGAAATCGAAAAGCATTGGGATGAAAAATACGGTGACCGGGAAGTCAAACTTGTTTTCATCGGACAGAAAATGGACAAGGAAAAAATAACTGCAGACCTTGACTCCTGTCTTGAAGATGTAACTTTCTAATTAAAGCTACTTCAGATGTGGTATACACTTCTTATATGCTTTCTTGCAGGTCTTGGTGCTGGTTTAGGCACAGGTCTTGCAGGATTAAGTGCCGCTGTCGTTGTAAGTCCGATGCTCATCGTTTTTTTGGGTTTTCCGGCCTACAAGGCAGTTGGCATAGCGCTTGCTAGTGACGTATTGGCAAGCGCCGCCAGCGCAGTTTCTTACGGCAAGAAAAAAAATCTCGACATTAAAAACGGTCTTGTGATGATGGCCGCAATTCTTGTATTCACCTTCGTAGGAAGTTTTTTTGCAAAATACGTTCCGAACAAGGCAATGAGTACTATTTCTGTTTTCTGGACTCTCGTTTTGGGAATAAAATTCATAATAAGGCCTGTAAACACGACAAGACAGGAAATGGAAACTGTTAGCAAAAAAAAGAGACTCATCGAATCTATCGCCTTCGGAGCTGCAATTGGTTTGGTGTGCGGCTTTATAGGCGCTGGCGGCGGCATGATGATGCTTCTCATACTTACGACGGTTTTAGGCTACGAACTAAAAACAGCAATCGGAACGAGCGTCTTCATTATGGCGTTCACAGCCTTAACGGGAGCTGTAACACACTTTGCCGTTTCTGGCTTTCCGGACTGGAAAATTCTTGTATGCTGCTCGCTTTCAACCCTGCTTTGGGCAAAAGTTGCAGCATATTTTGCAAACAAAGTCGACAATAAAATCCTAAACAGGATAATCGGAATCGTACTGTGCGTTTTGGGCGTTGCGATGTCAATCGTGTATGTTCTGTTCAGATTGAAAAGCCACGAGTAAAAAGCCTTACGGTGCTGGCGTCCACTGCGCATAAAGCGTAACTGTATCACCATTCGTTGTCGTAAGGTTTTCTACGCTCGCCACATCGTCATATGATGTGCCATTTCCGTCAGCTTGTGTGTTCCAGCCTGCAAAATTGTAGCCATCGCGAGTAAATGAATTTGCAGTAAGGTTTTGTGCCGTGCCGTAGGTAAAGCCCATTGAATCCATCGTGCCAGTTCCACCGTTAGAATCAAATGAAACAGTGTAAGTATTTTTTACCCATTTTGCGTACAATTCCACATTAGCAGCAGTTTCCTTAGGAATCGAAGTCACTGCCCCACCTGTAAAATCTTCATTATCGTACCAGAGCGCAAAAGTATTGCCAACCTTCGTTGGTGAAGCCAACGTTACTTCAGTAGCACCAGTAAAGAAAGAAGGATTTGCGGAGTTATTAGTTCCACCATTTAGGTTATAAGTAATCGTATAACCAAATGCAGCATAAAGCGTAATATTTTCAGATTGAGTCAGCTCTTCAATGGCACTATTTCCTTCACCATCGTAATATTGTGTACCAAGCGCATTTTCTTCAGTAAAGTAACCGATGAACGAAGCTCCATCTTCAGCAGGCAAAACGTATTCATCATCAAGAGCTTCCAGCGCTTCTCCATAAGGAGCTGTAACAGAGCCCAACTCATCCTCGCCATTCATAAGAGTGATGACTATATTTTTTGCATCCCATTTTGCGTACAACGTCGTATCGTGATAAATTAGAGAAGAAAAATCGAACGGAGATAGAAAAGTTGTATCCAAATACCAACCTGCAAAGATATACCCTCGTTTGGAAGGATTAGCCGGACAAGTTGCACTTGTTTTTTCCTCAACCTTTTGGCTTTCAATCTGCGATCCACCATTAGTTTCAAAAGTTACAGTATAAAATAGAACGTTTTCATCATTATTAATCAACCAAAGGAGCGTACATCCTGGCGATAAAACTAAAATTGAAAAAAGAATTAATATAAAAAAAAGTCGTGAAAAACCCTTCATATAAAAGATATTTTAACACGACTAGAAAAGGGTGACAAGTTTTTACTATAATAAACTACTTAACTTTACCTGCGCGAATTGCATTCAGTGTCGCAAGAACGCATACTCCGACATCGGCAAAAATCGCAAGCCACATATTTGCAATTCCCAAAGCTCCGAGGACGAGAACGGCAATTTTGACTCCAAGTGAAATGCCGATGTTTTCTTTCGCTATTTTATTGGTGCTTTTTGCAATTTTTATTGCAAGAGGGATTTTAGCAATATTGTCATCCATAATCACGATATCGCTAGCTTCGATTGCAGCATCGCTACCAAGACTTCCCATCGCAACACCTATATCGGCACGAGTCAAAACAGGAGCGTCGTTAATTCCGTCTCCACAAAAGACAAGTTTTCCACGGTTTTTCGATGTTCCAAGCTCGCTCAAAAGTTTTTCTACGGCTTCGACCTTGTTCTGAGGAAGAAGTTCTGCAAAAATTTGGTCCAAGACAAGGTCTTTAGAAACTTCAAGCGCAATTTCTTCCTTGTCACCTGTGAGCATCACGTTTTTAGAGATTCCAGAGTTCTTCAAGTCCAAAAGGGCCTTTTTAGTTTCAGCCTTAACCTGATCCTTTACGATGATTGCACCGAGCAATTTTCCGTCGACACTGATATAAACGATTGTGCCACTGTTTTTATCAGTCAAATTAAAATCGCTGATTTCAACATTTTCTTCATCCATCAGTTTTTTGTTACCGCATGCAACTTTTTTGCCTTCAACTGTTGCGCAAACTCCAAAACCTGCCCTTTCTTTTACATCAGAAATATTTTTTAAAACTGAAGACGAATTTCCGACTCGCTTTTTGAATTCATCAACAATCGAAATCGAAATCGGATGTGTCGAAGCGCTTTCACAGGCAGCGGCAATTTCAAGAATCTCGAGTTCAGAATTTTCCGTACCGACTTTTAAAATTTTATCGACGATGAAAGAACCTTTCGTCAAAGTTCCAGTTTTATCAAAAACACAGATTTTTGCTTTTGAGAGCGATTCAAGGTAATTCGAACCTTTTACAAGGATTCCACGCTTTGCGCTTTCCCCGATTCCAACAAAGAAACTAAGAGGAACTGATATCACAAGGGCACAGGGACAAGAAACTACAAGGAAAATCAGGGCTCGATGTATCCAATTTTTCCAAATCAGAAGAGTTCCGATTTGGTCATCATTCAAGGCCAATCCCGTAAACATCTGTACAAGCGACGGAATTATTGCAAGTGCAAGGGCAAAACCTACGACACACGGCGTATAAACACGAGCAAACTTCGTAATAAAGTTTTCCGATCGGGATTTTTTGCTTTCAGACTGTTCAACTAGCTCAAGGATTTTCGATACGGCAGAATCCTTGTATTCTTTCGACGTCCTGATGCAAATCAACGAGTTCAAGTTTATCGAACCTGAATAAACTTCGCTTTGAACACAGACTTCCTGTGGTAAAGATTCTCCGGTAAGAGCCGACGTATCCAATGCAGAGTTTCCTTCAACAATCACACCATCAAGCGGAATCCTCTCGCCAGGCTTTACGTAAATTAAAGTTCCAATTTTGACAGATTCCGGCCTAACCTGCTTGAATTCTCCGTTCTCTTTGATTGTTGCAAATTCAGGACTGATATCCATCAGTTTTGTTACCGAATCCCGAGTCTTTTCTGAAGCATAGTCGCTAAAAAATTCTCCTATCTGATAAAAAATCATTACAAAAGTTGCTTCAGGATACTCTCCAATAGCAAGGGCCCCGATTGTTGCAATCGCCATCAAAAACTCTTCGTCCAAAAGTTCGCCGTGGAGTATATTTTTGATTGCTCCACAAAGGATGTCATAACCGGCAATAAAAAAAGGCACAAGAAAACAAGCAAGTTCAATGAAAAACGGCATCTCGACTGAAAAAGGTACTTTGATATGCCCCGTAAGCAACACAAGAAAAACAAGCAATACGGATGAAATACCAAGCCTCCAAAACAGAACTTTATGATTCTCTTCGTGCTCGTGATGGCAATGACCGCAAGAACAGCCTCCATGACTTTTGTGCTCGTGATGATGTTCGTGGCAACCACATTCATCTTCGTGACAATGCTCATATTCGTGATTGTGAAAATTTATGTTAAAAACTTCTTTCATAAAAAACTCCTATTGTTTTTTGAACATCTGAACAAATGTTCATATATTCTGATAATACATTGTCAGACTTCTCTTGTCAACAAAAAATCATTGCGAATTAACTATTTTCGACTTAGAATTAAAGAAACTATCTTAAAATACTCTTGGAGGAAGAAATTTTTATGAAACAAACCATTCTTAACATTCTCAAATGGATCGGAATAATACTTGCTGCAATCGTCGGCTGTATGATTCTTTTGATTCTCGTCCTTACGATTTTTGAATTCAGACCTAAAGCCACACAAGATATCGCATTAAAAGGAAACGGAACTAAAGCAATCGAATTGAACCAACCACTTTCAATTACAACTTGGAACGTAGGTTATGGAGCTCTCGGAGATAATGCCGACTTTTTCATGGACGGTGGCACGATGGTAAATACTGCCAGCAAAAATCGCGTAAAGCAGAATGTTGCCGATATCGGAGCAAAACTCAAGGAATTTGACACAGATTTCATCTTTTTGCAAGAAGTCGATACAAAAGCAAAACGTTCTTACAGAATCAATGAGGTAAAAAACTTTGCTCAAGACCTTTCTGACTACCAAAATTCTTTTGCATACAACTTCAGAGTTCTCTGGAGTCCAGTACCAGGTTTACTCTATGCACCACTTCCAGGAATTTTCACTGGAAATGCAGCAACAATGGGAAAAGTTAACTGCGGAATCATGACACTTTCAAAAGCAGATGCAACATCGTCAACACGAATCCAGCTTCCATGTCCTTTCACATGGCCTCTTAGAGTGGTAAACCTTAAACGATGCCTTATGGTAAACAGAATTCCGATTGCAAATACAGACAAAGAACTTGTTTTGGTAAACCTTCACCTTGAAGCTTATGACTCTGGAGATGGAAAACTCGCACAGACAAAAATGCTTCGAGATATTTTTGACAGCGAAGTTGCAAAAGGAAATTATGTTATTGCAGGTGGCGACTTTAACCAGACATTCAGCAATGTTGATAAGAGTGCATATCCAGTTTTGGAAGGAAAATGGGCTCCTGGAATTATTGAGGAAAGCGACTTTAGTGCAGGTACACAGTTTGCAATGGATTCATCAAATCCTAGTTGCCGCTCGTTGGATAAAGTTCTTGCCGGTGCTGATTTGACCGATTTCCAGTTCTACATCATTGACGGATTTATTGTTTCGCCAAACATAAAGATTAATTCGGTAAAAACAAATAACATGGGATTTGTTTCAACGGACCATAATCCTGTAGTAATGAACTTTACATTGAAATAGTAAAATCAATGCCAAAAGGCGAAAGACGAAGGCTGTAATTTTCGGCAACTTCGATTTCGCCTTTTTTTGTTCCTGGCTTCTGTGAATCCGAGGCAAGAAGTGAGTGAATAAAAGGCACTATAAAACCACAAATCGTTCCGATGGAAGCCCCTGCAAGTACATCAGTTGCAAAATGACTTCCGCTCGTAATTCTAAATGTGGCTGTAGTTGCAGCAAGCACATACGAACCAAATCCGACGGCATAACGCCAAAGAGAAGTTGGAAAATATCGACAAAAAACATAGGTCGAAAAAGCAGCTCCGGTAAAGGCATAAGTCGTGTGTCCACTCGGGAACGAAAGATTCCATTTGCCTTCCAAGACATCATCCTCAGGATAATTTTCAAAATACATATATGGACGAGTTCTCGCAACGGTCAGTTTCAAAAGTTCCTTGATTCCAAAGGCCCATGTCAAACTCTCTGCATACATAATGCCGATGGTAAAC